>CAYJIZ010000045.1:0-1057 GCA_964370395.1 uncultured Erysipelotrichaceae bacterium | reverse complement strand
ATAAGGCATCCAAAAGCCAGCCGTAGGTACGGCGTTTTTTCACACCATAAGGTTAGCTTTTGGATGTCTTTATTTAGGAGGTCGAGATGATAGTAAAAGAATACCGCTATTTACCAGAAAGAGCTAAAAAAATTAGAAACCAGGTTTTTATAATAGAGCAAGGTTTTATCGAAGAGTTTGATTATATAATAATATTGCAACACATCTTGTTATGTATGAAATGGAAAATTTAGTTTCAACATGTAGAATCTACTTTAATAATTTCAAACAAGCATTTGTTATAGGAAGAAGTGCTGTTATAAAGTATTATAGAGGTCAAAAAATAGGGGCGCGGATGCTAAATTAGGCTGAAAACTACATTAAACAACATAAAGGAAAAAGGTAAGCGCTTAATATTACCGCGGATTTAATACGATTCCACACTTTGATAGAATGCATTTAAAGTTAAAGCATTTTACTTCAAGTTTTATTCTTACAACTCTCTAAAGTTGTAGCATTTTACTTCAAAATATCCAACTCCGGATATAAAATAGTTGAACTATATGAAGCATTTCACTTTAACTATTTCAAACGATGAGGTATTACAAAATGTTAAAGATAAAGAAAGAGGATTGGTTTTCAGTAATTAATGAATGCCGAAACAGTGGTTTAAGCGATCGGCAGTGGTGTCATGAAAATGATATTGCATATTCAACATTTTATTATCATATGCGCCGTTTAAAAAGAGAAGCTTGTGAATTGCCTGAATCGACTCGAACTTGCACTATTCCAGTCAAGCAAGAGGTTGTTCAATTAACTTTCGATAACCCTCTAGACACATATGAACCTAAGCAAATCGAAAGTGCTCCTTCTTGTGCTATTATGCTTCAAGTGAATAATGTAACATTACATATTTCAAACCATGCAAGTGCAACGGTTATCAGTAACACGATTTCTGCGTTGCAAGGATTATGTTAGGCGATGTCTCCAAGGCTTCAAATATTTATATCATAACAGGGCGCACTGATATGAGACGTGGTATTGACGGATTGATGTCAATTGTTTCCCACACATATCA
>CAYJIZ010000044.1:0-1156 GCA_964370395.1 uncultured Erysipelotrichaceae bacterium | reverse complement strand
AGCATCAAGAAAAGCTCTTTATTGTCTTTCTTTACGCTTCGAGATATAGAGCCAAGTGATCGCAACCTGTCACTAGTTCTCTTTCCTGGCTTGAATATATCGAATGCCAAAGCCCTTAGCTCGTCATGCTCCTGCACATCCTGCCTTAGCAGTAGCTCACTGCACATAAGAGATATTGGGCACACCTTAACTAATGGGGATTTTTTGCAGCTAAAATCAAGCTGGTTAAAGTAAAGGCTCCCTCTCACAGGCTTCCCTGCTATTTCCGCAGTGCTATCATCCCAGCAGGCAGCAATTACATCAAATCTTAGTGATTTTCTGCATTGTTCATCCAGATAAAAAACAACAGGATTAGTGTCCCATCTGGATATATACGAGCCATAAGAAACCATGTTTCTAGTTGAGCTTCCGGTGCCGCTTATAATGCAGCCTGAATCCTCGTCACTATCACTGTAAAGGCAAACCCATACTAGCTTAATGCTCATTTCTTGATAGAAGTTCTCCCTTGCCATAATCTCTTTAGGGCTTAACCATGCTCTCTGGATTTCTATCGCAACAGGCTGATCCGCTATAATGCAAAAAACATCTGGGAACCTTCTATGATAAGATCCTCCCTCGTATTTCTTGGTGTGATGAAATATAGTTTTATTTAGCTCTACGTTTCTCACCTGGTAACGACCACTCATACTGGATAGGCACCTTGCAACAAACTCAAGCGCCTTTTTGTGGCGCTCTCCCTCGTTAACTCCCTTGTATATCTCTTTTTTGCTAGGACTATCGCTATCAAAGAATTTAGAGCAATCAAGGCTAATATCCTTTGCTTCAGTGCTGGGGAACTTTGAGAAATCGCCACACCTAAAGTCATTCATGTGCAGATGCCTAGCATAAAGAACATCTTCACCCCTTTGGCACAAAATAAGAGGCTGCCTACATTCACTGCAACATATACCGAATTCACCAACTCCTTGAATGTCAGTGTTAATTGTTTTTACCTGAGCAAGAATATGCTTCCGCACTTGGTTGCCAGCAAATACCCTGCTAAGCAGTGGTAATATATCACCAGCCTTATCTTTATTTGATGTTACCGTTAATAAATCAAAAATATTTTCTTTGTCTAATATCATATTATTTTTCTACTGATTGATAATTACAGAAC
>CAYJIZ010000043.1:0-1215 GCA_964370395.1 uncultured Erysipelotrichaceae bacterium | reverse complement strand
TGGGTAATATCAGCGAAAAATACTCATTGACGCTGATACTTTTATTATGCAGCTGCAGAAAGAGCAGAAAATATAGGAAGCACTTTTGGTATAAATGCTATTGCGCTAATTACAGCGATCCCTGCCATAATTTTCTTACCGTTTTCATTAGACTGTAGCGAAACAACGTCTAGCCTGTTATTGCTTACTCCCTGTATTTTCTCCAATTCAATTAATTTATTCTCAAAATAAACGCATTTAAGCTCAAGTTGCGACTGCCTACCCTCTATCACATCTACTCTACTATGTGCTCGCTGTAAACTCTCAAGCTGCTGCTTGTGCCGCTCACTGCTCAACTGCAATGATTGAGCTATCTCGCTAATTGAGTGCTCAATTTTTTTGTTGGTTTCCGCGTTTTGTTTTAGAGCCTCCGTGAAAGAGGCTTTTAGTTCGTGGTTATCTTCGCTAATGCGCGTTATGTCTCGCTGCATCGCTTCGATTACGGTTTGTTTCGTTATCCTATTAAACATTTCACTCGCCAATTTTAATTTGTACAAAAATAGCTACATCATGCGTGCCGTCAAACGATGCCGGCTTCGTCAGTTTCATCCAAAATTCACCATCCTTTGATGCTGTGTTTTTACAAATGGTGCCATCAGGTATATACGCTGGATCGATGTTTGCCTTAGCGTTGTCCGCTGCTGTCGACGGCGGCTTACCTGCTCC
The DNA here is from genome assembly GCA_964370395.1 of uncultured Erysipelotrichaceae bacterium. Lineage (GTDB taxonomy): Bacteria > Bacillota_I > Bacilli_A > Erysipelotrichales > Erysipelotrichaceae > JBGUVL01. The sequence continues at coordinate 510 of CAYJIZ010000043.1, read as the reverse complement.
GTTCCAATATTCGAACACGCCGTTAATTACGCTGTTAGCTGCGTTTATTGGCAGGGTGGTTATATCGCTAGGATAATCAACTATAGTTTTTTTTGCGTAGTTTTGATGTGAGTTATCAGAGATGACATGATACGGTTTGTCTCCGTCTACGGCGGCTGGCGCAACAAATCTTATTGAGCACGGAGCGCCGATAGTATTATCAAAAGAGTTCGATTTTACTGCAATGCGCTTGCAAGTCGGGCTTATGTATACATCACCGTCGGCGCTTCCTGAGAACGTGTTACCTATCACGGCATTATCGGTACCTCCAGACAGAACCACACCATACGTTTCGCTTGCAAGTATGTGATTAGCGCTTATCGTGCACTCGTTAACAGGTATTCCAACAGAGCCAACTCCGCTTCCTAGCCACACACCCCTAACGTTATGGTTGATTGTGTTGCCGTTAATCAGGAATTTTTTAGTGTTTCTCCCTGTCTGCGACAAGAATATGCCAGCCTCGGAATTGTT
>CAYJIZ010000042.1:0-1315 GCA_964370395.1 uncultured Erysipelotrichaceae bacterium | reverse complement strand
TGAAAAGAACCAAGTAAAATAGACACTATAAAAAGCAATAGTGTAAAATCTATTTTAGGAGGTTCTTTTTCTATGGCAAACAAAGGAAGCAAGTTTAATACATATAGTTATGAATTCAAAGTACAAGTAGTAGAAGATTATTTGAGCGGGAAGAGTGGCGGATTGTCAGCTATCACGAAAAAATATCATTTAAAATCACATACGCAAATTCGTAATTGGGTAAAAAAATATAAAGAAGATATATTTTCATTAGGGATGGAGACAAGAGGTAAAAACTCGACAGGACGCCCTAAATCTGTAAAACTAGATGAAATGACATTAGAGGAACAGAATCAGTACTTACGAATGGAGAACGATATTCTAAAAAAGTTGAAAGCTCTCCAAAAAAAATTCGGAGAGCTCTGATGTATGTAACGATTGAAGAGCTGAAAGATAAGTATACAATCACTATGTTATGTGATTACTTTGGTTTTCCTAATTCTTCTTATTATCGTTGGTTAAAAAACGGAAAACCTTTATATAAATGTTGGGATGAAGAGTTGGCTAGACTCATTGAAGATATCTTTCTTATAAGCGAGAAAGGGTACCGTTATATCACGTTTCAGTTAAAACGTTTATATGGACTTATCGTGAATTGTAAAACCGTATTAAGATATATGCAAATATTAGGCTTGCAATCGCCCATTCGTAAGAAGCGTTTTAAAAGTTGTACCCAACGAGAAGCAAAGGAAAAGGCAAGAATCGTCCACGACAACGTTCTTGCCAGAGATTTTAAGGCACAAAGGCCTTATCACAAACTCGTAACTGATGTCAGCTACGTGTACCATAAAGAAGGACGCTTATTTCTAAGTGTCATCAAAGATCTTTATGACAACTCTATTTTAGCATATACGGTTTCTAAATTTAATGATAATTCGTTAGTATTCAATAATTTAGATTTGGTATTCACAGAAGAATGGGATTCAAGTAGAAACTGTATTCTACATTCGGATCAAGGTTTTCAATATACCAATTTACAATATGTTGTGAAATTAGATGCTTTAGGAGTTACGATTTCTCATTCTAGGAAAGCGAACTGTTATGACAATGCATGTTGTGAGAATTTCTTTTCACACCTTAAAAGTGAATCCTTAGAATTACACATACCAAAAGATGAAGAAGCTCTTATCAAACAAATTGATGACTATATTTACTGGTACAATTATGATCGTCCTCAAGAAAAATTAAAAGGTACGACTCCTATGGAATATAGAAGTGCATACCTTTATGTTTAACGTTGCTTTTTTTAACTCTCTACTTTACTTGGACCTTGACA
>CAYJIZ010000041.1:0-1367 GCA_964370395.1 uncultured Erysipelotrichaceae bacterium | reverse complement strand
TGAAGTTGTCAACGGAAAGTAGACACTTTAAAAAGAACACTGGAAGCCTTGCTCAACAGTAAATTGAGCAGGGCTTTTATAATTTAGTTTGAAAGAAGGTCTTTCAAAATTGAAATGAAAGATGTAATCTTCAAAAAAAGCATCAATAGTATCATAAGAAGATGGTTTGTAATCAAGATATATTTCTGCTTTCATCCATCCGTTGATACTCTCTATAACGGCATTATCTGTAGGCGTCCCTGCTCGCGACATAGAACGTATTATGTTATAATTATTAATGCCTAGGTTGTAGGCTTTTGAGGAATAGACGGATCCCTGGTCTGTATGGAAGTAGACGGGATGGTTGATTTCCTCATTTTTTATTTTGTTTTTCAATTCCTCAAGACAATCATAATATGGCTTTGCATCTCCTGTTTGAAAACTGTAGGAAGAAGCAATGATGGAGTTATTATAGGTATCTAATATATAGGTCCATTCTACTTTTCGTTTCCTATAGGTAAGTATTGTCATATCAGACACTACAATTTCTAATGGGTGAGAAGCATTCCAACAACCTTGTATTTCATTTTCATAGATTTCATGCTCTTCTCCATCTTTTTTCCATTTATAATGCTTTACTTTTGATTTTATTTTATGATATTTACATATTTTATGAATCAAGTTATCACTAAAGATAAGCCCTGTTTGTTCGCGCAATACAGCGGCGATTGCATGATACCCATACGCTTTATGTTTTTTGTGAATTTCTTCAATATAAGGATAGAGAAAATCTCGATATTCTTCATATTTATTTTTCTTGTTTTTTCGATTCTTCCACTTATAATATCCACTTCGATTGATTTGCATGATTGTACATAATATTTTCACAGGGTAACTAACACTTAATTTTTCGATGATTTGATATTCGCATCTTTGGTAGTAACGTATTCCTTGTTGACACCAACTCCTTTCACGATGTATCCTTTTTTTAATCGTTCAATCTCCACTTTCAATTTCGCATTTTCTAATTCTAGATACTCTTCTCTAGATAAAGATTTAGAAGTGTGTAGAGCTGAAAAATGATTTCCTTTTCCACTTCTTGGTTCTAACCCCTTCATTCCTTCTTCTAGATATCTTGATACCCAAGTGTAGATTTGGCCTCTACTAATTCCGTATTTTTTCGCAATCTTTGATTGTCCTATATGCTTTTCTACATTTAATTTTACTAGTTTCAATTTTTCTTCTACTGTCCATTTCTTATTTTTCCCTCCTTTTGATCGTCCGCTTGGCATTATTATCATCTCCTTTCTTTTAGCATAATAAAAAGTAGCCACACTTTAAATACATTTTTGTACTTTTTGTGTGTCTACTTTTATTTTACTACTTCA
>CAYJIZ010000040.1:0-1488 GCA_964370395.1 uncultured Erysipelotrichaceae bacterium | reverse complement strand
TAAACTATACCCTAAGTCAAGGACATAAAAAAAAGAAGGAGAGTAATCATGAATAGTGATTGCTCTTTTCTTATGCTTAAATCACCATAGGTAATTCGAGTTTTTGATAGATAGGATGCGAAAGGTATTCATCATACTCATACGGTGTCATTCGATGCATGTCCCATTGTGGTCTATCCATATTGTAATATGCTATATAATCGGCAATTGCTAATGCTACTTTATGATAAGTTTTGAATTCTCTTAAATCCATCTCTGTTTTAAGAATTGCGAAGAAAGATTCTTGAGGCGCATTATCCCAACAGTTTCCTCTTCTCGACATTGATTGTAGAATGTTATTATCTTTTAATAGTTGTTGGAAATTAACACTTGTATAGTGTGCCCCTTGATCTGAATGAAGGATGATATCTATATCCAATTCTTTGCCATAAAAATCAAGAAGCATTTCCACTGTTTCTATCACGAACTTCAATTCTAGGGTAAGTGAAATTTGCCAAGAAAGTATCATTTTAGTACTGGCATCTTTAATAACGGAAAGATATGCTCTTTTTCCACTCCCATAAGTAAGATAAGTAATATCTGTTAATAAGACTTTCTTTGTTTTTCCTTGTTCAAAACAACGGTTAATAATGTTTCCATATGTTTTATGCGATCGTTGTGCTTTCAAAATGGCTTTGGTTGGGTTTACTTTTCGTATCGGACAGATAAGATCATACTTCTTCATAATACGGCGTATCTTCTTTAGATTCATAATCACTCCAAAATCTCTTTCAATACGCATTTTTATTTGCTTCGCTCCTTTTTTCCACGACTTGTATTGATACGCTTCTTTAATCATTAAATAATCCAATTCATCTTGTATATCTTTAGGTGTACGAACCACTCTTCTCTTTAGGTATGAATAATATCCACTTCGTGATACCCCTGCATAATCACACATGAATTTCACATTGAGTTTGCTTCTCCTTTTTGAAGCCATTAGAGATATTATTTTGTATTTTTCTTGCGTTGGTATTTTTTCTCCAACGCTTTCAGCTTTTTTAAAAATTCAATTTCCTGTCGTTGGTATTCAAGTTTATCTTTTAAGTATTTTATTTCTTCTTCCGCATTATTGAAATTAGGTGCAGCAGGTCTGCCAGATCCTTTCTTTCGTTGGAACCCCTCTGGTCGTATTTTTTGTTTTTCCCATCGGACTAAATTATTTGATACACGTTTTTCTCCTATTACAAAATACCCTATTCCGTATTTATCAAAAATAGATTTGGGACTTTCTCCGTTTTTTCTTTCTTGTAATGCAATTTCCTTAAATTCCTCTGTGAAAATAACTTGGTTTTCACTCGCTTCTTTTACATACTTGGATTTTTTTAATCTTTCAATTTCTTCTTTATTAAGTTTTTTCATATTTATACAGTTCCTTTCCTTAAGTATACAAAAATACCCTATAGATGACACTTCTTTTTTTGTGTCTGTTCTATAGGGTATAGTTTA
>CAYJIZ010000039.1:0-3352 GCA_964370395.1 uncultured Erysipelotrichaceae bacterium | reverse complement strand
AGCGTTCACTACGTGTACTTGACGGAGCAGTTGGTGTATTCTGTGCAAAAGGTGGGGTAGAGCCACAATCTGAAAACGTATGGCGTCAGGCTGACACATACAACGTACCTAGAATGGCGTTCATCAATAAGATGGACATCCTTGGAGCTGATTTCTACGGAGCAGTAGAGCAGATTAAGACAAGACTAGGTAAAAACGCAATCGTACTTCAATTACCAATCGGTAAAGAAGATGATTTCGCTGGAATAATTGATTTATTCGAAATGCAAGCATATATGTATAATGATGACAAAGGTGATGACATTTCTGTACAAGAGATTCCAGAAGATATGAAAGATGATGCTGAGTTATATCGTTCAGAGTTAGTAGAGAAAATCTGTGAGCTTGATGATGATTTAATGATGGCTTATCTTGAAGGTGAAGAGCCTTCAAATGAAGAACTTAAAGCAGGGCTTAGAAAAGCGACATGTGAGTGTCAAGCGATTCCAGTTTGCTGTGGTTCTGCATATAGAAACAAAGGGGTTCAAAAATTATTAGATGCAGTTCTTGAATTCATGCCAGCTCCAACAGACATTCCTCCAATCGAGGGTGTTGATATGGACGGAAATGAAATGGTAAGACATTCTTCAGACGAAGAGCCATTTTCAGCTCTTGCATTTAAGATTATGACTGACCCATTCGTAGGTAAGTTAGCTTACTTCAGAGTTTACTCTGGATCAATCAACTCAGGATCTTATGTATTGAATGCTACTAAAGGGAAGAAAGAGCGTGTTGGACGTATTCTTCAAATGCATGCAAATAAGAGAGAAGAGTTAGATAAAGTTTATGCTGGAGATATTGCGGCAGCTATCGGATTCAAGACAACAACAACAGGGGATACTATCTGTGATGAGAAACACCCAGTTATCCTTGAGTCTATGGAGTTCCCAGAGCCAGTTATCGAGCTTGCTATCGAGCCTAAGACAAAAGCATCACAAGGAAAGCTTGGAGAGTCACTTGCAAAACTTGCAGAAGAGGATCCAACATTCCGTGCGCATACAGACCAAGAAACTGGTCAAACAATCATCGCTGGTATGGGTGAGCTTCACTTAGAGATCATCGTTGACCGTCTACTTCGTGAATTCAAAGTAGAAGCAAACGTTGGTGCTCCACAAGTTGCTTACAAAGAGTCATTTACAAAAGCAGTTGATGTTGATAGCAAATATGCGAAACAATCAGGTGGACGTGGACAATACGGACACTGTAAAGTTAAATTCGAGCCTACAGACGTTAACGGAGAGCAAACATTCTTCTTCGAGTCTACAGTTGTAGGGGGAGCGATTCCTAGAGAATATATCCCAGCAGTTGGAAATGGTATCGAGGAAGCTGCAAAAGCTGGTACACTTGGTGGATTCCCAGTGGTAGGTATCAAAGCTACAGTATATGATGGATCATACCATGAGGTTGACTCTAACGAGATGGCTTTCCACATTGCAGGTTCACTTGCATTTAAAGATGCGATGGCAAAAGCAGCTCCAGTTCTTCTTGAGCCAATCATGAAGGTTGAAGTAACAATGCCAGAAGAGTACATGGGAGATATCATTGGTGATATCAACTCACGTCGTGGACGTATCGAAGGTATGGACGATTTAGGTGGTGGTAAGATCGTAAGAGCTTACGTTCCATTATCAGAAATGTTTGGATACTCTACAGATCTTCGTTCTAGAACACAAGGACGTGGTAACTACTCAATGTTCTTCGAGAAGTATGAGCCAGTACCAAAGTCAGTTCAAGAGAAGGTATTATCTAACAAAAATGCATAATTAATTGTAACTATTTAGTTTTAGAACTGGATAGTTACAAACAATTGATAAAAATTTGTAAAAAGACTTGAAAAATATTTTGATTTGAAATATAATCAATTTTAACCGAGCAATTAAAAAAATAATATCAAAAAGGCCCAAGAGGTCGCTATAATAAGGAGGATATTCAAAATGGCTAAAGCTAAATTTGAAAGAAACAAACCACACTGTAATATCGGAACTATCGGTCACGTTGACCATGGTAAAACAACTTTAACAGCTGCTATCACTAAGACTTTATCTGAGAGAGTAGAAGGAAACGCTGCAGTAGACTTCGCTAACATCGATAAGGCTCCAGAAGAGAGAGAGCGTGGAATTACAATTTCTACAGCTCACGTTGAGTATGAAACAGAGCAACGTCACTATGCACACGTTGACTGCCCAGGACATGCTGACTACGTTAAGAACATGATCACAGGAGCGGCTCAAATGGACGGAGCAATCCTAGTTGTTGCTGCTACAGACGGAGTTATGGCTCAAACTAAAGAGCATATCTTACTTTCTCGTCAAGTAGGTGTTCCTTACATCGTTGTATTCATGAACAAATGTGATATGGTTGATGATGAAGAACTTTTAGAATTAGTAGAAATGGAAATTCGTGAGTTATTAAGCGAATATGAATTCCCAGGTGATGATACACCAGTAATCCAAGGATCAGCACTTAAAGCTCTTGAAGATCCAAACGGAGAGTGGGGAGATAAAGTTATGGAACTTATGGCAGCAGTTGATGAGTGGATTCCAGATCCTCAACGTGCTACAGATCAACCATTCCTTATGCCAGTAGAGGACGTATTCACAATCACAGGACGTGGAACAGTTGCTACAGGACGTATCGAGCGTGGTATCCTTAAAGTTAACGAAGAAGTTGAAATCATTGGTATCAAAGAAGAAGTTGCTAAGACAACTGTAACAGGTATCGAGATGTTCCGTAAACTTCTTGACGAAGGACAAGCAGGAGATAATGTTGGAGCTCTTCTTCGTGGAGTTAAGAGAGAAGAAATCGAGAGAGGTCAGTGTCTTGTTAAGCCAGGTTCAGTAAACTGCCACAAGAAATTTACAGCTCAAGTTTATGTATTAACAAAAGATGAAGGTGGACGTCATACACCATTCTTCAACAACTATAGACCACAATTCTACTTCAGAACAACTGACGTTACAGGAGTTTGTAACTTACCAGCTGGTGTAGAGATGTGTATGCCTGGAGATAACGTAGAGATGTCAATCGAACTTATCCACCCAGTAGCAATGGAGCAAGGACTTACTTTCGCGATTCGTGAAGGTGGACGTACAGTAGGATCTGGACGTGTTGCTACAATTGCAGACTAGGCAATAGAAAACTCAGTGTTTATAAGGCTTTCCGAGAAATCGGAAAGTCTTTTTTTAACGTAAAAAAACCACTCAAAATAGATGAGTGGCTACACTTTGGCTACATTTTTTTTAGAAAAGTGCTTTAAGCACAGTAAAATCAAGGGTTTCAGCAACTGTTAAAAATGTGGAAATTATTATTCTTG
>CAYJIZ010000038.1:0-4108 GCA_964370395.1 uncultured Erysipelotrichaceae bacterium | reverse complement strand
CATTTGTGCTTTTTACTGCGCCTGATATATCAATACCCACATCACTAGCATAAGCCTGTATCAGGCTTTTTTGTGCCTTTCCTGCCTCAGTTTCAGACCTTGCTATCTGGTCGTTTAATGAGGATATTCCCTTCTCTAAATCCTTGATTTTTGCTTGAGTAGTTAGCCCAAAAACATCACCGATATAACCTAAAAATGACCCTGCTTTTTCGAGTAATCCTTGAAAAGCTGGCGCTAAATCTGCCGCGATGAAAGTGGTTAAGGTTTCAAATCTAGATTTTAAAACTTTCCATTCTGTGTTAAATGCTTTTAGTGATGCCTGTTGCTCAGGCGTGATGATCAGCCCCATATCTCGCGCTTGCTGCGCGTATTCGTAAAGCAGTTCGCTGTTATTTTTGAGCAATGGCATGATGGCGGTCAGGTCGTTTGCAAGTGCCTCAGAAAAAAACGTGTACTCCTGCACGCTTGATCCGGCTTTCGTGTATGCCTCACCAAGCGCACCTAGCACTTCTATACTTGACATTTCTTTTATCTGGTCAAGAGTAACGCCCATTGGCTTTAAAAGACCTTCGAACACATCTTTAAATTCACCGCCACCTGTTTGAACAAAATCGCCTATTTTGTCGTTTGCGTCTTTTAGAAAATCACTAAATTTTTCAACACTGACACCAACATTGACCGCCCCAAAACTAAACGCTTGCAACTGCTGCACTGTCACCCCTGCAAGCCCTGCCATTCTTTCGAGATCAGCCATAGCTTGAGACTGCTGAATAATAAACGCCGTGATTGCTGCCGATGCCGTGCCAAATGCTGCCGCCACACCTAAAACAGCGCCGGACACTCCAGTAAACCCAGTCGCCAATCCATTAGTCATAGGGATTGAGTCGCTAATTTTTTTCATTAGCCCGCCAAGATCCGAGCTTGATTTTTTAGAGGAACCACCTAAGCCGTCAATTGATTCCTTTAGTTTTTTAGCCTTGCCCCTCGTGTTATCTGCAGCCACCCCAAGCTTAGTATTGCTGCTCGCTAATGTGTCAGCGTTCGCAGCAGCCTGTTTCATTGCTTTTGTGACTTTGTTTATTTCTGTGTTTGCTTGCGTTGCATCCACCTTAACGCTTATTTTTCTCTGCGCCATATTGCATCCTATTAAAAAGCCCCAATCATGGGGCTATTTTTTGTTAATTGTTTTTAGTCCTATCTCATAACTGTCCGCCATTTTTACTAGCCTAGACAATGTTGCTGGTGGCACTGGCGGATCGTAAATCTCGATATAAGACTTGATTGAGCCAATTGAAATTCTTGACCATCCGCTAAATTCACTGAAAACTCGCTCGCTAGACAGTTCATTTAAACAGCTCAAGACCTCGCGAGACAGTCTGCTCAAAACAATCCCCTGCTCGTTTTTTTCTTGGTCCATTTCCTGCTGAATAATATCAACAAACCGCACGCCATTGATTTCGTCAAAAATAGTTTCACTAGTTCCAGCGAAATACTTATGGCGCAGACTTAAGGCTTTTTTATCTGCTCTATCGCCTCAGCTTCTTCTTGCTTCCAGAACAGCTCTTCCCTGGCTGAAATATTTATTAAGTCGTCTACCTGGTGCGCGTTTTCCGGATCGAGAAAAACTTCTTTTACGGTGCCGATATCAAAAGGCACTTTTATGCCCTCGATATCTCTAACTGTCCATCCAGTAATACACGTTTCGAGAAAAGCCTCACGCCTAGCATCTTCCTGTTGTTGCCTAAACAGGGCAAGACTTTCTGCTTTATCTTCAAGATTTTGCAAGCGGTTTCGCTCGTGAAATTCTGCCTCGTCGAGATAGCCTGTTTTTCTAGCGGTCAACACAATTAGCCTGTGCTTGAACTTGCTACGCATCATTGAGCGAATAGAGATAGTCATTCCATCGCCAACGGGTACAACGTAATCATCATCGCTAATTGATCGGTTGATTTTAATTTTCATATGTACGTAAACGCTATTTGACCGATCAATTTAAGCGACAAGCTGTTTACCATATCGCCTTGCTCCGGCGGTGAATCCGTTGCTGTGCTTTTCCATACTCCGCTAATGGCAAGCTTTTTATTTTCCGCTACATCGCTTAGCACGTAAGCAAAAGGAAATTTAACTTGTGAATCACTTAGTTTGTCATACTCAAACGGATCGCTTTTAAGTGAGTAAACACTCGCGCTAGCCGTAATGATTGGATCTCCGTACCCTAACGAACAAGCACCCATCTGACCAATTGCTTTTGATTCCGTACCTTGGTTATCAATTGATAACTCAAGCGATTGAGCAAAGCATCCTCTCTTAGCGCCATTAAACCACACGCTTTCAACGCCCTTCACGGCTGCTAATGTATCAGTCATTTTCATGGCAACATCATCGCCCTGCGTGGGCTTTGAGTAAGTTGTATCAACTTCACCTGACGCTATTCCGGTCAAGCTAAATGACTCGGTTAAAATTGATCCCTGCGAGATACTTTGCGTGTAGCTGAACACTTCCGCGCCCTTGTAAGTTTGGTAATAAACTTTTTCAGCACCTAAATCATCAATGCCCTTTGCGCGCTTCTGGATCATCATAGGCAGCTGATTGTCCGAACTTGTATATCGCTCAGCGTAAGCACCTGTAAAAGCGTCATCTTTATCCAACCCAGATATTTGCACGTCTGTGGCAGTGCCGTCAGCGGCAGCAACCACCGCAACTTTTGAGCCATCAGCCTTTAGTAAGCCGAAATAATAACCCTCTTTGACAGTGCTGAAATCACCTCCGGCAACTACTCCGGTTAAGTGCGTGTAAGTTAGCGCTGCAGTAATGTTTAAAATTTCCGGCTCACAAGACTGCAAAGCACCCTGACGTAAAACTTTGTAATGCTCACTTAGTCGCACGTTAGCTGTGATATCGCCACTAACGCTAACGTCAGTAAGAGCACTATCTCGACTCATGCGCTCCGATGAAATGGTTGTATCGTCGGTGTAGGTGCGATTGATTGATACATTACCGCTTGCACGCGGTAGCTCGTTGTAAGTTGTTGTGGTTACATCATCAGGCTGTTTCGCCACCCAAAATGAAACGTCATTACCCTGTAAAAATTTTCCCATTTGCTAAATCTCTATGAAAAATATTGTTTATATTTTAGCTCAACTAGGGCAATAGTTCAGCCGCTTCTATTGTTTCTTCGACTATCGCTATTTTCTCGAAATCATGCACATCACATTGGCTCAATGTGTAGTCGCATCGGTATTCTATTTCTAGCCTACTGACGTGCGTACCATCTACAAAATACCCAGCATCCGGTGTAATTTCTGCGACGTTAAAATCCACATGTCCGTAGCTACCATTGAGCATAGTTGCTGCGATACTAACAAGCTCATCAGATAGCAAATAGTTGCTATCAGGTGGTATGTGTATATCGAAATGAGCATAACCGCGCTCTAATCGAGTTTTGTCTATTGATAGCTCAATATCGGTATCTGTTGACGTTGTGTAAATTCGCACATAGCAGCCAGCATAATCTCCATTACTGAGCATTTTTGGTGATGGTGCATTAACAAATTTTATCGGTGTTAATTTCCAATTCGTTGCAACAAACCGCGATATCTGCTTTAGTGCATTAACGTAAGCCATCAGTCACCCATTCTTCTGATTGCTGCTTGCATAGCTGGTCTGGTTATCCCATCAGGTGCCTGTTTTGAATAACCATTTTCAGATAATTTAACATACTCTTTCAGCTCCTTATCCCATGAGCCGCGCTTCACCGGATCAGGGTAAAGCCCATCATCTGCAACTGACGCATAAGGTAAATTGTTTTGAATCATCACATAGCTAATATTTGATTTATGCGAGTAAATTACACCCCTGCCAACACCAATAGCATCACGGTTTTTTTCATCAAACTGCGCCGCGCTTTCTGAATTGACAGATGCAACCCAATTACCACGCAGCCGCCCCTCATCAACTGGTGACAACTCTACACAACTTTCAAGCACTAGCATTGACAGGCTTTGAATTTCTTCAAGCGTTTCAAGCTCTAGCCACTCCGACGTATCTAAAAATTGATTCATGTCATTAGCCTAACGTTAATGATTTTAATCAGGTTTTTTGATGGTGA
>CAYJIZ010000037.1:0-4307 GCA_964370395.1 uncultured Erysipelotrichaceae bacterium | reverse complement strand
TTCATGCACCCTTTAAGCGTGCCAGCGCCTAAATGGGTGTTATATTTAGTTTTCCATGCATGGCACATATGCAAAATTGTTGCCTTGCCTTTTTTCATGCCGTGCTTAAAGCGCTCATAATAGTGAGCACTCATTGCAACAGAAACGTTGGCATTAAACAACTCATCATATTGCGGGTTTTCACCCGCTGCCTGAGACATTAATTTTAAAACCTTTGCCCGCTTTGCTGGGTAGTAATTAAAATAATGATCAAACATGTCCTTAAATGTGCTTGCTTGCATCTGAGTTATTCCATAAGCACCATCATTAGCCAGAGATTCGTTATACAGCCCCTTGGTTTCTGCATGTACGGTTATCATTAGCAAATTAGCCAACTCAGGTGTATACATGTCCATTTTTTTTAATGTAGGAACAATATTATTATCCCTGATCTGAATGTATCGCTGCTTAATGCTGTTTTGTGGATATTTGCGCTCAACCGTTACGGATGGATTTTTTAGGGTTTCCATTTGATACTCCATCTGATACTCCATCTGTGCCGCTTCATTGGTAAGAAAGCGAACCTCATCCTCTGTTAGTATCAGATTCCCTATTGAATTTGCAGATAACAAGAACGGTAAAAAAATCATTGTGATTTTTGTCATTATTTTCACTTTGTGAATCTCTCTGTCTATTTCGTGGGTCAAGTCCATTTGCGTGAACCTTAAAAATCGTTAAAGCTATTCGCTAAAATATTGTCGCGAATCAATTGCTGCTTTATTTCGTGCGCATTGATTTCTTCTGGTGTTGCTGTGTCATTGAAATCAATTGTAACGGTAGGCACTTGTGGCATTAAATTGCCGATTAAATCAATGTTGGATAATGCGACGGCGCCAATTGATAGCACTGCAAAAAATGCGCTAAACATGCTTTTAAAGAATTTCATTTTTCGCCCCAGCTGTTGAATTGCTCCAAGGTTACATTGTGATTATTAAGAAAGATGATTATCTTCTCAGCGTTGGGCATGTTTTTGCCAGCAGTCCACGCATAAACCGCGCTAGTTGCCACCCCTAGCTCGTTTGCGATATCTTGATTTGTTAGTCCTAGCCGTGCTTTGGCTACTTTTAGTGCAAGTGCAAAATTAAACAAAATAAACCTCGTGCAGTTGTTTTTAATTGCACGTATTTTATCCCATAAATAACAGGTTGTCGCTATTTATAGCAATATTGAGTTAAATTTGTTTCATAAAGCTGGTGGGTAATATCAGCGAAAAATACTCATTGACGCTGATACTTTTATTATGCAGCTGTAGAAAGGGCAGAAAATATCGGTAGCACTTTTGGTATAAATGCAATTGCGCTAATTACGGCGATCCCTGCCATAATTTTCTTACCGTTTTCATTAGATTGTAGCGAAACAACATCCAGTCTATTGTTGCTTGCTCCTTGTATTTTCTCCAGCTCAATTAATTTATTTTCAAAATAAACGCATTTAAGCTCAAGCTGCGACTGTCTGCCCTCTATTACGTCAACTCTACTATGTGCCCTCTGCAAGCTCTCAAGCTGCTGCTTGTGTCTCTCGCTGCTTAGCTGTAGCGATTGAGCTATCTCGCTAATTGAATGCTCAATTTTTTTATTGGTTTCCGCGTTTTGTTTTAGAGCATCGGTGAATGAGGCTTTTAGCTCGTGATTATCATCGCTGATGCGAAGAATATCTTTCTGCATTGCATCTATAGCTCGTTGCTGTCTTAAAAAAATCATATCACACCCATGCTAACCCATGTCTTATCGCTAGTGTAAACCCATCCGATATCCTTTCCTGCTGCCGGATTGCGATTATAAACCCGGTCACCAGTAACCCAATCATCAGAAATAGGAATTGAATCTGCATACCACTCCGTCACCTGTCTGCGCTTTATCTCTCCGGTGTTAACTGCGCCACTTAATATCATAACCGTTTTTATCTGCAGCTCACCTGTGAAAAGCAGGTAAATCGCCGTTCCCCTTGCTATCCATGTTGACTGATGTACGCTCCACTCCTCGTCCGTTGCCGGAGTTGCTATTGATAGCGTGCTCAGCGAATCCCTTATCGTTACTGATCCCGAATCGTGACGCATCTGTAAATATATCGTGTATACATCTCCGTCAGTAAATGTAAACGGGATGTATAGGCCGCTGCCCGATCCGCTAGAATTACTTATGATTGCAAAATCCCTCCCCCTGGTTAGGGTGAGCGATCCTCCGCCGTACGCCGGGAACGGAGAGATGTTACTGTAATGATTTTCATAAAGAGGCTTATTGTCTGTGACTGGTCTTAGTTCTGGTGATTTCCCTGTCACCGATGCTCTTGCTAGTCTAGGGCTGACGGTTGGTGCTGCTGGGGATAGAATGAACACCTCACTGCCAACAGGTTGTCGAGCGCCCTCAATGACAACACACGCAGAGTTTGATAATGCGATAACATTGCCGCTAACGAGTCCTCCATAGATCAGTAATGATGAGCCGTTTTGCTCACTAGCTGAACCGACAAGCGCTAGATTGCTAGGTACGTATTCAAAATACGGCGTATTCATCTGCAAATATGACTGATACAGCGTGAACGCGTAATCGCCCGACTGATTGGAGAAATCGCACGCGTTCATGATGATGCCTTCGGCGTTAATTAGTGTAGACGCGATGCTTGCACTAACAAACGAGCAGCGATCAAATTGCGTCGCGTTAGTCTGTGAGTTTAACTCAATTGATTTTCGGCACGACTGCACGCGCACATTTTGATAGATATTGTCAAAAGCAAACTCGCTAATGATTCCTACTGAAAAATTATAGATTCGCAGATCATAAAATGAGCTATCAATAAGCGATCTAGTTAAATCCGCATTGATTCTCAGCCCAGAAAATGACGGAGATCCGCTTAGGCCTATCCCTTGGAGCCTTACTGATATTATCGTTGCTCCTGATGCTATTGCATCAATAATTACTGCCGCATTACCAACAAGATCAGCGCCGGAAAATTCGAGCACTGAACTATTTTGACCGTCCCCAACTAGTGACATTTTACTTTTTATTATCAGTGGGGAGTCTACTAGATAAGTTCCGGCAGGTAAGTGCACCTCCGTGCCTGTCTTTTCCGCTTCGATGATGCTCATCTGTATTGCGGCATGATCAGAAGTAACGCCGTCACCCACCGCGCCAAAATCTTTAACGCTCATCAACCCGACAATAGAAAAATGATCGTAATCAGGAACATCTCCCATTACTGATCCGTCAATAGATAGCAGCAATGTAGAGTGACCTGATGCCCACGTGTATCTGTATACTGCCCCAGTGATAGATGTGTCGCCTTTTATCCATGGATACCATGTATGGCTGTACAAAAAAAGCTCTGTAACGCTCTTTTCGTTTGCCTGGCGCCATATTTCCGCAAGCGTTATTTTTTGCTTGCCGTCACTTGCTGCGCTGGTGGTTAACTCGCCTGATTCGGTAGTAAACTCGTTGATCACTTTTGCATTTAGTGCGAAATCTTCAACGTCTTTTTTTGATGGATAATTATCACAACTCATGCTATTGCTTCCTTAAAATCTTGGTCGTTTGCATAGTAGTTATCATTATAATCTATGCATGTTAATGTTTTGCACGCTATGCCCTCGCTTTCTTTGCTGCGAATTGATCTCACAACGACAGGCAACTGACTGCGTGATTCGTCAGGTGCAAATGTAAAGGTGTCGCGTTCTTTTCTGTGCCCTACGTAGATATCATGCACTGGCGCAGATTGTAGCATTACATGCCTAGCGGTTCTCCCTGCAATACATGCTATAGACGGCATTAAATTGCCTTTTGTGTCCTGCAATCTTATCGAGTGGGTTTTATTTTCCTCGAAATAAACAGGTTCAGATAATTCTAATTCGAGCCCATTTCTATTGATTATATTTCCGGAATAAATTTTATAGTTATTATAATTATCAGGTCGCTTGACTATCCGTGAATAATCAACGTTATCAACACGAGCGCCCAGAGGCACTAAATTTGCTATCCCATCAGCATCAAAAGTAAAGGTGGCTCGCTGGTATTTCAGTATATTTAGATTGCGATTAGCAACTATTTCCGCCATTTCTTCATTGACACATCCACTTAATTCAAGGCTTTTTCTATTGCTCGAATCAATGCCGTTTTTGTGTTTAACAATAGTTTCAAATGCTCCCGTTTCATTGCTTCGATATGTTAATTCGATGCCGTCATTTTCTTGATAAAAATTAACTGCCCTGCTGTCGCTTCCATATAATTTAAAGCGGTGAGTAAACTGCATCATTGATTCATTTCGCTTTATATCAG
>CAYJIZ010000036.1:0-4342 GCA_964370395.1 uncultured Erysipelotrichaceae bacterium | reverse complement strand
TCAGATAATTCCGAACAGATTCGTCATTGGAGCGGGTGATCAGAATCGAACTGACACAATCAGCTTGGAAGGCTGAGGTTCTACCACTAAACTACACCCGCATGAATGGTGACCCGTTGGCGATTCGAACGCCAGACCCTTTGATTAAAAGTCAAATGCTCTACCAACTGAGCTAACGGGTCATGCTTAAGTATATATATCTTTCCAGTCCATTAAAAATTGGCTGGGGTGGCTGGGTTCGAACCAGCGGAATGCCAGAGTCAAAGTCTGGTGCCTTACCACTTGGCTACACCCCAATATATGGTGGAGGGGGACAGATTCGAACTGTCGAACCCTAAGGAACTGAGTTACAGTCAGCCGCGTTTAGCCACTTCGCTACCCCTCCGGCTAGAAAAAAATGGTGCCGACTATAGGAATTGAACCCACAACCTACTGATTACAAGTCAGTTGCTCTACCAGATTGAGCTAAGTCGGCATAAATGGTGGAGGTTGACGGGCTCGAACCGCCGACCCCCTGCTTGTAAGGCAGGTGCTCTCCCAACTGAGCTAAACCTCCATTTATTAACTTGTTTTGAGCTGTTTATCTCACCAGCGCTCATACATAATACCATTTCATAAAAGTACTGTCAACCGTTTTTTAGAAAAAAATTAAAAATTGTTAAACTTTTTTTAGAGGTACTAGTATGCTATACTATTTACATTACAAGGAGTGAAAAAATGAAAGTATATAATACAAATCTTTTAAACAATAAACAACGTTTTCCCATCGCAATTGGGGTAGGAATCGTAAGCGCAATTGTATGCGCATTTGGCTTTGCTTTGTTTGAATCAATGATTCGCTGGCACATATCCTTATTATATGTTGTGATGGCATATGCGATTTCAAGTGCGATCAAATATTTTGGAAAAGGGGTACAACCAAAGTTTAGTATTCTTGGTGTTGCCTGCTTTCTATTATCATTAGTATTAGGGTTTATTTTCTATTATTCTATGCTAGGGGGATTTTCATTTGAATTGCTTCCTTATTATTTATCAATGATGATGCGCTCAATCACAAGAATATCAATCAATGGTATTTTTGAAATGTTATGTATTGCATATTCTATTTACTTAGCATTTTATAATTCAAGAATTATTTAGGGGGAGTAAAAATGTTTTTTAGAAAAACATGGGCAGAAATTGATTTGGATAAGTTTGCTGAGAATGTACAAACACTAAAACAACATACGGGTAAGCAAGTCTTTTGTGTTGTAAAAGCAAATGCGTATGGGCATGGTGATTTCTACATAGCACAAGAAGCCCAGGCATTGGGTTGTCCTTATGTTGCAGTCTCTTCTTTGGATGAAGCCATTTCTTTGCGTAAGCAAGATTTTAATGGTGGAATTCTAGTTTTAGGTTATGTTAACTTAGAAGATATTGGAGTTGTTATTCAAGAACAAATCACAGTAACGGTTGCATCTTATGAATGGGCAATGTTGCTATGTGAGAAAAAGGTTTCTTTGGATGGATTAAAGGTACATTTAAAGGTAGATACGGGAATGAATCGTATCGGTATGAAAAAACTAGAGCACTTACAAGAAGCATTGGCTAAGTTATTGGCTAGAAATGTTGAAGTAGAGGGAATTTATACACATTACCATAGTGCGGACGAGGAAGACAAAACACTTTGTATTCGTCAACGTAATTGGTTTCATATGATATTGGATAGTTTGCAATATGATTTCACTTGGATTCATAGCGCAAATTCGGATGCGAGCATTTCTTTTGATGATGATCGCAGTAATGCTGTTCGTGTTGGATTAGCATTATACGGTGTAAAAAATATGGAGTCATCCATTGCTTTGCAACCAATTCTATCTTTGTATACTAATATTACTTGCGTAAAAGAAGTACACAAAAATGAGACAATTGGTTATGGGGCTACGTATCGATGCAATAAAGATGAAATCATCGCAACCATTCCGATTGGGTATGGAGATGGGTTTATTCGCGCCAACCAAGGACGTTTTGTTTGTATTGAAGGACATCCTTATGAAATTGTGGGTCGCATTTGTATGGACCAATGTATGATAAAATTAGACAGAACATACCCAGTAGGTACCAAGGTCGAGTTGATCTCTTCTTTTATCCCAATTGAGCGTATGGCATACGAACTAAATATGATACCTTATGAAGTACTTTGCTTACTAAGTGATCGTATTCCACGTGTCTATATAAAAAATGGAATGATAATTGATTCCATCAACAATCGAATTCATCAATAAAATCTCATTGTATGGGATTTTATTTGTTTCTAGGCGTGAAATATATTACAATATAAAAAAGGATGGATGGTATGAAGGAATTTTGGAGAGCAAATAAAAATCAAATATTATTATGGACTTATGTCGTTGTATTGGCTTCAATCTTAATTAATTATAAGTTTTTTATTACGCTTATCAGTGATGTATTGTATCTGCTACAACCGTTGTTTTTTGCGGTTGGTATTGCTTTCGTACTAAACATACCGATGAGCTTTATTGAAAAACAAATCAAAAAGTGGATAAAAAAAGGGACATTGCTATATCGTGCTGTACGTCCCGTTGCGATTATACTAACATTAATCTTCACGTTGATTATATTGTATTTATTATTAATTATTATCGTGCCTAAGGTCTCACAAAGCTTGCAATTAGTATTTACGCATTTTGGAGACTTAGTTAATTCATCAATTAATTCAATCAATGGAATCTTTATTGATTTCAATATTGATTTTCGATTACAAGATATCGCGGCGATTAAAGAAATTCAAAATCTATCGTGGAATGATATCTTCGATCGTGCTTTGATTGTGTTAAGTGGTGTCGCAGATGGCGTGATTTCCAATGCAGTAGCATTTACGAATAGTTTTCTGCAATGGTTTCTAGCATTCTGTTTAAGTTTGTATTTATTAGGTGGAAAAGAAGGTTTTATCTACCAAACACGAAAAGTAATCATTTCTTTCTTTTCGATTTCTCGTTCTGAGAAAATATTTGAAATAGGTAAGTCAGCCAATATGATCTTCACAAAGTTTGTGGGTGGTCAACTAGTGGACTGTGCAATAAAAGGAATCATGTTTTATTTTGTATTTAAAATATTGAATTTTCCCTTACCAGAACTGAATGCCGCAATTATCACAGTATGTAGTATCGTACCTGTGTTTGGACCAATGTTTGCAATGGTTATTGATTTTATTTTAATCTTTGCCTTTGACCCAGTCGCAGCACTTTGGTTTATTGTGATTTTCCAAGTGTTATCTAACTTAGAAAGTCAAATTATTTATCCTCGTATTGTTGGTAAGAGTATTGGATTACCAGGAATATGGGTATTGTTGTCCATCTTTATTTTAGGTGGCATGTGGGGTGTTACTGGAATGATACTGGCCGTTCCTATCACTGCTTTAGTCTATTCGCTATTTACAGAGTTTATAAATAGTCGATTAAAGAAGAAAGACATTAGAATTGTTGAAGATAAGATCATGGAGGGGTTTGAAGAATCATGAAAAAATTGATGATTGCATTTTTATCGATTGTTGTACTTGCTGGTTGTAGTTCAACAGGAACAAAAGATGATAGTAAAAAAGATGATAAGAAAAATGTGTGTGATGTAGATTGTGATACTGCAGATATGAGTGAATACGAAACGATGAAAGAAGCGGATCACGTATTTAAAGAAGCATCATTCAAACAAGCGATTGATATGTTAAAGGATGAAAAATTTACAGGTATATTATATTTTGGTTATCCTGCTTGTCCTTGGTGTGAGGAAGCTGTTCCCATTATGAATGAAGTGGCGAAAAAACATAATTTGCCTATTTATTATGTAAATAAAAAAAGTCAGGATAACATTGATCATCCTGAATGGGAAAAAGAAGCGACGAAACTATTAGATGAAGCGTATGGGTTAGACAAAGATGATGATGACAATCCACGTATCTATGTTCCAGAAGTTGTTGTTGTGAAAGAGGGAGAAGTGATTTCACATCATATGGGAACAATCGAAAGTCATGATGCAACTGAGCGCAAAATGAGTGAAGATGAAATTCGTGTATTAAAGAAAATATACGATAACATGTTCATTACGATTGCGGAATAATGAAATTTAAAAACGCCCGCATACGCAGGCGTTTTTTAGAGAAAAAGTTAGATAAGAATAAGAGAAATATAGGGTAGGGAAAAAAGTTAATTACTTATCTAACTTGGATACATTATATATAACGAATGTGAATATTCTGTGAGCATTTCACGAATAATTAAAAAAAGAGTGAAGATTTGAAGTTGTCAACGGAAAGTAGACACTTTAAAAAGAACACTGGAAGCCTTGC
>CAYJIZ010000035.1:0-7177 GCA_964370395.1 uncultured Erysipelotrichaceae bacterium | reverse complement strand
GAGCAAGGCTTCCAGTGTTCTTTTTAAAGTGTCTACTTTCCGTTGACAACTTCATTTAGAAGCAATCTTTTTTTATTTTACATTTGTTGTTGACCCTCCTCTTAGTGGAGAGTGTAGACTTCACTTAGGAGG
Organism: uncultured Erysipelotrichaceae bacterium; assembly: GCA_964370395.1. Classification (GTDB taxonomy): domain Bacteria; phylum Bacillota_I; class Bacilli_A; order Erysipelotrichales; family Erysipelotrichaceae; genus JBGUVL01. Next base: position 7,045 of record CAYJIZ010000035.1, on the reverse strand, counting down.
TAGTAGTATGGAACAATGTATTGAAGTAAATGGAATCAGTAAAAAGTATGGAAATCGATTCGTAGTGAATGATTTGCACTTTAGTGTAAAGAAGGGAACTGTCTTTGGTTTATTAGGGCATAATGGTGCTGGAAAGAGTACATTGATTGATTGTATTTTGGGTCTGTGTAAACCCGATAAGGGAGTTGCTTTTGTGTTTGGACAACAAGTTGCAAAGCACAGAAAACAGCTATTTGAAAACATAGGAGTACAACTTCAAGACTCGCATTTTCAAGACAACATTAAAGTTTATGAAGTATGTGAAGTAATGAGTTGCTTGTATGCCAATCCACAAGATTACAAAAAACTGTTAGAACAGTTTGGAATGCTTTCCTTTTTGAAAGCAAAGGTAGACGACTTATCAGGAGGAGAACGACAAAAGTTATCAGTATTATTAACATTGATTCCTTCTCCTCAATTAATCTTTTTAGATGAGCTAACAACGGGATTGGATGTTGCAGCTAGAAGAGAAGTGTGGACGATTTTAAAAAAATTAAAAGAAGAAGGATTAACGATCTTTTTAACGACTCATTACATGGAAGAAGCAGAAAATTTATGCGATGATGTGTTACTTATGAAAGAAGGAGTAGAAATCGTATCTGGTTCATTGCAAGAAGTGATTGCGAAAACACCATATGACAATTTAGAAGAGGCTTATTTATATTATATGGAGGAGAATAAATAATGAAACAATTTATGAAACTTTTAGAAATTGAGTTTAAGCTTGGGCTGCGTTGCCCTGATGTCATTGTTTTTGGAATTGTGATGCCCGTCGGTATTTTCTTCTTGATTGCGGTAACTGGAGGTAATCAAGTAGCACAAGGTGGTGGTATCACGTATTTACAAAGCGCTTTTGCTGCCTTGATGTGTGTAGGTATTTGTGCAAATGCATTTATGTCAATCCCACTTACAATTAGTGATTATCGTGATAAAAAAGTGTTAAAACATTTCTTCGTCACTCCAGTTAGTCCGATTGTATTACTTGCTGCACAATTGGTGAAGACAGCAATTATTGCGACACTTTCTGCTATTTTAGTGGTATTGTCTGCTGTTTTCTTTTATCAATATGAAATGCCAGGGAATCCTTTGTTGTTTGTAGGAGCCTACCTTTTGGTTATGGTATCGATGTTTAGTTTAGGACTAATGATTGCAAGTGTTGCGAAATCGATAAAAGTAGCAAACGTAGTTGCGAGTTGTGTGTATTTTCCGATGTTATTTTTATCAGGGGCAACCATTCCTTTTGAAATTTTTCCCACGATCGTTCAGAAGTTAGGAAATGTTTTACCTTTAACATACGGTATTCGTTTATTGAAGGACGTTTCATTAGGAATCTACAATCAGGATATGTACTTATCCATTTCGCTATTAGTTGGATTTAGTATTGTTGGTATTGTTGTTTCTGTTGTATCATTTAAGTGGAGCTAAGGTGATATTATGAATGAGTTTAATACTTGTAAGAAAGAAAAAGAAATCTATTATCGCATTGGTATGTTTGCACAGATGAATCATGTTAGTATTAAAACATTACGTTATTATGATGATATCGGGTTATTGCATCCTTCGTATGTAGATGAAAGTAATGGTTATCGCTATTATCGTTCTTCGCAGATGCCACAATTGTATCGTATCATTGCACTTCGTGAAATCGGATTTACGATATTGGAAATCAAACAAATTTTAAATGGGGAATCGCAAACGAAATTACTACAAAAAAAGAAACATGCTTTAATGATGGAACAAATCAACACAAGCAAACGAATTGCTTTAATTGATTGGTATTTAGATGGTAACATTCCAACTAGTGATTATTCTATCGTGATAAAAAGTTTACCAAAAGTTGATGTAGCATGTATGTTAGTAACGTTAGAAACGTATGCAGAGCTATGTACTAAAATGCCTGAAATGGGAGCAAAAATGGAAAAGTTAGGTTGTGAATGCATGGAACCTGATTATTGTTTTACCATTTATCAAGAGCCACACTTCAAAGAAACAAATATTAGTGCCATCATTTGTGAATCAGTGACTGAAAAAAAAGAGGATTGCGATGGATTGGTATTTAAAACCTTTGAACAAGTTCCTTTGGCAACTTGTGTGTTGCATAAAGGACCCTATAACGGATTGTTTAATGCGTATTCCTCATTAGTTAAATTCATAGAGGAAAGTGATTACGAAATTGTTGATTTACCTAGAGAAGTATATATTGATGGTGTTTGGAATAAAGATGATCCAGCAGATTGGTTAACTGAAATACAGATACCAGTGAAAAAACGACAATAAAAAAGGAAGAGTAAGGGGCGGCTCAATAAAACAGTATAAGATTGTTTTCGGGAAACGGCGTAGCTTCGGCTATGCCGTTTCTCCGTTTTGCAGGTCGTAGAGCAAGGCGGCGGGCAGTCCGCCATTACAGGATTGCATACCTTCGTTTTATCGATTCCCGTCTTTTTTATCAACATCTTTCTGCAAATTTTCCCGTCCTTTCTGCCGATTAAGTTTCGTAGCAAGCATAGGAACAGGATAACCTGTTCCGTATTTTGCGAGCGTAAGCGGATAAGTTGACTGTTGGCATCTGCTTCATCTTTTCCTCAATAAGCTGCCGTTCTTGCTCTCTCACCCGCACGATAATCTGATTATCCCGTTTTCGATTTTGTATTGGTATTAACCCCTTTGTTTCCGGCGTCACTTCCTACTACACTGGGCAAAGGCATTTTGCCAACTTTTAGAGAAGATTTTTAAAAGAAAAACAAAAATATTTCAAAAACTATTGACTGACCCCTTGGGGGGTGGTTTATCATAATTTTGGAGGTGATAGAAATGCTTATCAATGAAGTTTGCAAAAAATGCAAACTGACAAAAAAAGCGATTGAATATTATGAGGAACAACGGTTAATTCAACCTCAAATATTAGAAAATGGGTATCGTGATTTTTCTGTAAATGATATGGAGCGGTTAAAAAAGATTGCCGTATTACGCAAATTAGGATTGTCTATCCCAGATATTCAAACTGTCCTAAATGACAAAACCGCACTACACAATCTATCAAACAAAAAGACATTGGAGATAGAGACGTTAAAAACCAAGCAAGAATTGGCACAAAAACTTGCTCAAAATCAAGACTGGGAGTATATCCGTTTGCAGTTGGAAACTCTTGAAAAGAAACAATCCATTTTAGAACGGTTAATAGATGTATTTCCGGGATATTATGGGAAATATGTAAGTCTGCATTTCGCCTTGTATCTGAATGAACCTATTACAACCGAAGAACAACAAGGAGCGTTTGAAAGAATTATTGCTTTCTTGGACGGTGTAGGTTTTGATATTCCCGTCGATCTGCAGGAATATCTTGATGAAGCAACCAAAAATTTTGACGAACGTTTCGTTGCCAATATGTCCGAAAATATTGATAAAGCCGTTCATAACCCCGAAGAATATATTGTAGATAACAAAGAAATGCTGGAGCAATATTTAGCGTTCAAACAATCCGACGAATACAAAAAATCTCCGACATACAGGCTTCAAGTGTTATTTAAGAATTTTAATAGTACAAGTGGCTATCAAGATGTTTTTATTCCAGCAATGAAGCAGTTAAGTAAATCGTATCGTGACTATCACAGAGCACTGGAGAAAGCAAATAAAGTGTTTATTGAAAAATACCCAACAGACGTTATTCGTTAGTTTAAACTGAAAAACCACCGAAACGGGGATGGTAATGGTTTTATACTCATACCCTCGAAAATAGACTTCTACTGCGTGACAAAACGGGCGCACCGCCAGTTAAGACGATACCCCCGTTTTGCTTTGCACCCGGTATGACAGCTACCCTTTTCAGTTGTTTGTTTACTGTCTTGTGAGTAGCTACCATATTCTTCTTTTTTTGCTTATTTGTATTATTTTTCGTATTTTGCTTGTTGCTTTAAGAATGTTCCATTACGCAATTCATGGAACGCTTCTTCTAACTCATCATGTGTGTTCATCACGATAGGACCACCCCAACTAACTGGTTCATCCAAACGATCAGAACTTAAATATAATACTTGCAAAGGAGTATCCATCGCTTCTATGCTTAGGGAAGTACCTTTACTCAGTTTCACTGCCGTTTTCTCGCTTACCACTTCATTTGCAATTACGCCATCTCCAAGAAGTAGAAAGACCATGACCGATTTGTCTTCCTCCATTTCAATGGTGATTTTTTTATGTGGTTCGACAATGATATGATAATAATCCAAAGGTAAATAACGAGATTGAAACCCTTTGTGCTGTTTGTAGTTACCAGCAATTAATCGAAGCGTAGCATGATCAAGCGCAATCTCTTCAATATCATCCTTATGAATACTTTGGTAGGCGGGTTGTGACATCTTATCTTTTTTAGGTAAGTTTAACCATAGTTGTACACCTAATAATCGTTGGGCTGGTTCCAAACGTTCTTCATGCATGATACCTGATCCTGCACTCATCCATTGTACCTCGCCATCACTTATGCTAGCGCTGTTTCCTAGACTATCACGGTGTGACATATTTCCATGTACAATCAAACTAATGGTTTCGATGCCACGATGGGGATGCATAGGAAATCCTGCAATATATTCCTCTGGATTTAAACTATCGAATGAATCTAGCATCAAAATGGGGTCATAACTATCTACTGTGTTGTTTCCAAGAACACGAATTAAATGCACACCAGCCCCATCTACTGTTGGAAAACCTTTTATTTTATGTATTATTTCTCTTTGCATTGCACTCACTCCTTTCACATTTGTGTGTATAGTGTCATCATAGGTGATAATGATAACAAAGACAATCAATATGCTTATGTTAATTATGTCAGTTACTTAACAATCTCAACAAATCATAAAAAATGCATAAATAAAGCGACAAATTAAAAGAAAACCCATGTGATCTACACAAATTGTATGCATCAACATGGGTTATTTGTTATCTTGATTTTAAAAATAAATCGACTGCTTTTTGTATTTCTTCTTGGCTAGCTTGTTCATTCTCATAGGATTGCTGTAAATTGTTTACAGCGATTAATGCGATAATCTTGTCGATACTTGAACGAACAGCACTAAGCTGTGTCACAATTTCTTTGCAATCTTTGTGCTCGTCCATCATCTTGATGATACCGCGCATTTGTCCTTCACAACGGTGCACTCGATTTTTAATTTTCACATCACAGTTCATCGTTACCTCGCAATCTTATCTGGATGCATCATCGCATAAATATGAAATGCACCATCTAAATTCTTCACTTCGAAGTTGTTTTGTTTTAAAATACGTTCTGCTAAGTAACTACGCAAGCCACTATGGCAATAAACAACGATTTCCTTATTAGGGTCCAGTTTATCCAAATTTTCACGTAGTGAATGAAGAGGAATACAAAGGGCACCTTGAATCGTTCCTTTTGTTTGTTCGTTTTCTTCACGAACATCCAATAATTGTGCTCCTTGTGCAACATAATCATCCAATTCAAACCATTGAATGTTTTTTGAAACTTGTTCAACAATATTACTTGCAGCATATCCTAACATATTAACAGGATCTTTTGCTGAACTAAATGGGGGAGCGTAGGTAAGTTCTAACTCTTGTAGATCAAATACACTTAGTTTTGCTTTGATGGCAGTAGCAATGACATCAATGCGTTTGTCAACGCCGTTTTCTCCGACTGCTTGTGCACCATAGATTTCACCTGTATTCGGATTAAATAATAGTTTTAATTCAATCATCGTACTATCTGGATAATAACCCGCATGGTCTTTGCTTTGAATGTGAACACTGTCGTAATCATAACCTTGTTGGCGTAGTTGGTTTTCATTTAAACCAGTATAAGCAAAGGTAACATTGAAGACACGTACGATTGCTGTTCCTAAATTACCCTTATTTGCATTTTTGCGTTGGTTCACAATAACGTCAGCTACTTGTCTTCCTTGTCGATTTGCTGGAGAAGCCAGTGCAATCATCACGTCTTCTTTTGTAATGTAGTGTTTGCTTAAAGAAGCATCCCCAACAGCATAAATGCTTGGTTGGCTTGTTTCATAATTTTCATCTACAATGATGCCTCCTCTTGTACTCACCTCAATACCACTGCCATTTAAGAATTTAGTATCGGGAATGATTCCAACACTTGCAATAATCATATCTGTAGTAAGAGTAGAACCATCATTAAATACTAGAAGATGTCCTTCTTGTTGCAAGGCAACAACTTGTTTGTTTAAGTACAAGTTTACATTATTCGCAACGAGTTCATTGTGTAAGAAAGAAGCCATTTCCACATCAGCATTAGCTAATACATGATCTAGCATATCAACTAGATTCACTTCGATATTGCGTTTACGTAAGTTTTCAGCCATTTCCAAACCAATAAAACCAGCACCTAAAATCGTAACATTACGTACTTGCTTCGTAGCTAATGTTTGCATAATTCTATCGATATCTGGAATGTTACGCACACTATAAACATTTTTGGCTTCTAACATTCCTTCAATTGGTGGAATGAATGGTTTTGCACCAGGGGACAACACTAGTTCATCATAACTTTCTTCATAAACGTGTTGATTGTTTTTAATACTGATTGTTTTTGTTTCAGGATGAATCGCTACTACCTCATGGTTAGTTCGAACATCTAATTGAAAACGATCTTGCAGTTGTTGCGGCGTTTGTACAATTAAAGAATCTCTTTGTTTGATTTCTTCACCAATATAGTAGGGAAGTCCACAATTCGCAAACGATACATATTCACCTTTTTCTAAAACAATGATTTCACGGTGTTCATCAAGACGGCGTAAACGAGTTGCACAAGACATTCCTCCCGCTACACCTCCAACGATAATTGTTTTCATTTTAACGCACCACCTTTCCTTTATAAGCACTCATACCACCACTTACATTTGTGACGTCGTACCCTTTTTTACTTAAATATTTACTTGCTCTTTGACTACGCATTCCCGAATGGCAAATGATGAATGTGTAATAATTGGACTAAACTCAGAAAGACCCGATAAACACAGGATTT
>CAYJIZ010000034.1:0-10126 GCA_964370395.1 uncultured Erysipelotrichaceae bacterium | reverse complement strand
AAAAATAGCATAAAAATCTAGTTATCCGCATAAAAACTGGACTTATCACACTTTATCAAGGTCAAAACCACTCAATTTACTACTAATTTACTACTTATGAATGAGCTTTGATACGACGATTTATCCTTGAAAAGTGAAGATATAAAGATACTTCCAATAAAATTTGAATATTTAATAGGTAGACACTTCAAAAAATGAGGTGTCTATTTTTTTACCCGATTTTGAAAGGAAGTGAACTTATGAAAACAAAAAATCAAGAATCAAAAGGTCGTTCCCCACTCTTTAAGACCATCAAACATTCATTCAGCCAATAAAAAAGAAAGGATAGGTAAAAATATGGAACTTAAATTTGTGATTCCCAACATGGAAAAAACATTCGGCAATTTAGAATTTGCTGGCGAGGATAAAGTCGTTCAGCGAAGAATCAACGGACGGCTAACTGTCTTATCAAGAAGCTATAATCTCTATTCTGATGTTCAAAGAGCAGATGATATTGTGGTGGTGCTTCCTGCTGAAGCTGGCGAAAAACATTTCGGCTTTGAGGAACGTGTGAAGTTAGTCAATCCACGTATTACCGCAGAGGGCTACAAAATCGGCACTCGTGGTTTTACAAATTACCTTTTACATGCTGACGACATGATAAAAGAATAAAGAAAGAGAGGAAAAATGATGAGATTAGCAAATGGCATTGTATTAGATAAAGACACGACTTTTGGAGAATTGAAATTCTCTGCTCTACGTCGTGAAGTGAGAATCCAAAATGAAGACGGGTCGGTTTCAGATGAAATCAAGGAACGTACCTATGACTTAAAATCCAAAGGACAAGGACGCATGATTCAAGTAAGTATTCCTGCCAGCGTGCCTTTGAAAGAGTTTGATTATAACGCACGGGTGGAACTTATCAATCCCATTGCGGACACCGTTGCTACTGCCACCTATCAAGGAGCAGATGTTGACTGGTATATCAAGGCAGACGATATTGTGCTGACAAAGGATTCTAGTTCATTCAAAGCTCAACCACAAGCAAAGAAAGAACCGACACAAGACAAATAGTCGCTAGGTAGAAAGGAGACTTTTTCGCATGAAACAGCGTGGTAAAAGGATTCGCCCATCTGGTAAAGATTTAGTCTTTCATTTTACGATAGCGTCACTCCTGCCTGTTTTCCTGCTGGTTGTCGGACTGTTTCATGTGAAGACAATCCAGCAGATCAACTGGCAGGATTTTAACCTATCACAAGCAGATAAGATTGACATTCCCTATTTAATTATCAGTTTCAGTGTCGCAATTCTTATCTGCTTGCTGGTAGCGTTTGTATTCAAACGGGTTCGCTATGATACGGTTAAACAACTTTACCACCGTCAAAAACTGGCAAAGATGATACTTGAAAACAAGTGGTATGAATCTGAACAGGTCAAAACAGAGGGTTTCTTTAAAGATAGTGCTGGTCGTACAAAGGAAAAGATAACCTACTTCCCTAAAATGTATTATCGACTTAAAAATGGCTTGATACAGATACGGGTGGAAATCACGCTGGGAAAATATCAAGACCAACTCTTACACTTGGAAAAGAAATTAGAGAGTGGCTTGTACTGTGAGCTGACGGATAAAGAGTTAAAGGATTCCTATGTGGAATATACTTTGCTCTATGACACCATAGCCAGTCGTATTTCTATTGATGAAGTAGAAGCTAAAGATGGTAAACTTCGCTTAATGAAAAACGTATGGTGGGAATATGATAAGCTCCCTCATATGTTGATTGCTGGTGGTACAGGTGGCGGTAAAACTTACTTTATACTGACACTGATTGAAGCCTTGCTTCATACAGATTCAAAACTGTATATTCTTGACCCGAAAAATGCTGATCTTGCGGACTTAGGTTCTGTGATGGCAAATGTCTACTATAGAAAAGAAGACTTGCTTTCTTGCATTGAAACATTCTATGAAGAAATGATGAAACGTAGTGAGGAAATGAAGCAGATGAAGAACTATAAGACTGGCAAAAATTATGCTTACTTAGGTCTCCCGGCACACTTCTTAATCTTTGATGAATACGTCGCTTTCATGGAAATGCTGGGAACAAAAGAAAACACCGCAGTTATGAATAAGCTGAAACAGATTGTCATGTTAGGTCGTCAAGCTGGCTTCTTTCTAATACTGGCTTGTCAACGTCCAGACGCAAAATATTTAGGCGACGGAATCCGTGATCAGTTTAATTTCAGAGTGGCTTTAGGTCGTATGTCTGAAATGGGCTATGGCATGATGTTTGGCAGTGACGTACAAAAGGATTTCTTCTTAAAGCGAATCAAAGGTCGTGGCTATGTTGATGTAGGAACAAGTGTCATATCAGAGTTTTATACTCCCCTTGTACCAAAAGGATATGATTTCTTGGAGGAAATTAAAAAGTTATCCAACAGCAGACAGTCCACGCAGGCGACGTGCGAAGCGGAAGTCGCAGGTGTGGACTGATCTTGCTGGCTGGTGTGGCAATAGCCACGCCAGCACTTAACCCCCCGTATCTAACAGGGGGGTACAAATCGACAGGAAACAGTCAAAAAAACATTAGAAAATCCTTTGGTTACAAGGGATTTACAAAATTTCAGCGTATGTCAAATGGGCTTTAAAAGTTGACATACGCCTTTTTGATTGGAGGGATTTTTACTGAATGAACAAACTTGGTTACAGCATTTAAAAGAAAAACGCTTGGCTTATGGACTATCTCAAAACCGTTTAGCTGTTGCGACTGGTATTACAAGGCAGTATCTAAGCGATATTGAAACAGGAAAAGTCAAGCCATCAGAGGATTTACAGCAGTCCCTTTGGGAAGCTCTGGAACGCTTCAATCCCGACGCTCCCCTTGAAATGCTGTTTGATTATGTAAGAATTCGCTTTCCGACAACAGACGTACAGCAGGTGGTCGAAAACATCTTACAACTGAAACTGTCCTATTTTCTTCATGAGGACTATGGTTTCTATTCTTATTCAGAGCATTATGCTTTAGGCGACATATTCGTCCTTTGCTCCCATGAACTGGACAAAGGAGTTCTGGTGGAATTGAAAGGTCGTGGGTGCAGACAATTTGAAAGCTATCTTCTGGCACAACAAAGAAGCTGGTATGAGTTCTTTATGGACGTTTTGGTGGCTGGCGGTGTGATGAAACGCCTTGACCTTGCCATTAACGATAAGACAGGGATTTTAAATATCCCTGTACTCACTGAAAAGTGCCAACAGGAAGAATGTATCTCCGTCTTCCGCAGTTTTAAAAGCTATCGCAGTGGCGAACTGGTACGCAAAGAGGAAAAGGAATGTATGGGAAACACCCTCTATATCGGTTCATTACAAAGTGAAGTTTATTTCTGTATCTATGAAAAGGACTACGAGCAGTACAAGAAAAATGATATTCCCATTGAAGACGCAGAAGTAAAAAACCGTTTTGAGATTCGATTGAAAAATGAGCGTGCCTATTATGCAGTCCGTGATTTACTCGTCTATGACAATCCAGAGCATACCGCCTTTAAAATTATCAATCGGTATATCCGTTTTGTAGATAAAGACGATTCCAAACCTCGTTCTGATTGGAAACTGAATGAAGAATGGGCTTGGTTTATTGGGAACAATCGTGAACGATTAAAACTAACCACAAAACCAGAGCCTTACTCCTTCCAAAGGACGCTGAACTGGCTATCTCATCAAGTTGCCCCGACCTTAAAGGTTGCGATTAAACTTGATGAAATCAACCAGACGCAGGTTGTAAAAGACATTCTCGACCATGCGAAACTGACAGACCGACACAAGCAGATTTTGAAGCAACAGTCAGTAAAAGAACAGGACGTGATAACAACAAAAAAATAACTCAAATACAAATTCATTGAATATAGAGAGGAGAACATTTTTATGAATTTTGGACAAAACCTTTATAACTGGTTTCTATCAAACGCTCAATCACTGGTGCTTTTAGCAATCGTTGTGATTGGCTTGTATCTTGGCTTCAAGCGTGAGTTTAGCAAACTGATTGGCTTTTTAATTATTGCGATTATTGCGGTTGGCTTAGTCTTCAACGCTGCTGGAGTAAAAGACATTTTACTAGAGCTATTCAATCGCATTATTGGTGCTTAAATAAAACCGTTCTTTTGTGGAATATAAGTGGTTTTCTTATGTTCCGCAAAGGAATGGTACACCAAACGAAGTGCGGTAGGGATTTTTGAATCTCTACAAAGAAAGGACGTGAATATATGGACGATATGCAAGTCTATATTGCGAATTTAGGCAAATACAATGAGGGCGAATTGGTCGGTGCGTGGTTTACCTTTCCCATTGACTTTGAGGAAGTCAAAGAGAAAATCGGCTTGAATGATGAATATGAGGAATACGCCATTCATGACTACGAGTTACCCTTTACGGTTGACGAATACACTTCCATTGGCGAACTCAATCGACTATGGGAAATGGTATCGGAATTACCCGAAGAATTACAATCGGAGCTATCTGCTCTGCTCACTCATTTTTCAAGCATTGAAGAACTAAGCGAACATCAAGAGGATATTATCATTCATTCCGATTGTGATGATATGTATGACGTGGCACGCTACTACATTGAAGAAACGGGTGCTTTAGGCGAAGTACCAGCTAGTCTTCAAAACTATATTGATTATCAAGCCTATGGTCGGGATTTAGACCTTTCAGGAACGTTTATCTCAACCAATCATGGGATTTTTGAAATCGTCTATTAAATCTGTCGGTACATTACTACTGGCAGATTTTCTATTTTACGGGGTGGCTCAATCAGCTACCCCTATTTTTTATGAAAGGATTGATTACATGAAGAAAATACGAAGCTATACCAGTATCTGGTCTGTGGAAAAGGTACTGTATTCTATCAATGATTTTAGACTTCCGTTTCCCATAACCTTTACGCAAATGACATGGTTTGTCGTGTCACTCTTTGCAGTGATGATACTTGGCAACTTGCCCCCTCTTTCCATGATAGAGGGAGCATTTCTCAAATACTTTGGGATTCCTGTGGCTTTCACATGGTTTATGTCTACAAAAACTTTTGATGGTAAAAAGCCTTATGGATTTTTGAAGTCTGTCATTGCTTATGCACTGCGACCAAAGCTGACCTATGCAGGAAAAAAAGTAACGCTTGGCAGAAACCAGCCACAAGAAGCCATTACAGCAGTTAGGAGTGAATTTTATGGCATATCCAATTAAATACATTGAAAACAATCTCGTCTGGAATAAAGACGGGGAATGTTATGCTTACTATGAGCTTGTTCCTTACAATTACTCATTTCTAAGTCCAGAACAGAAAATACAAGTGCATGATTCTTTCAGACAGCTTATCGCACAAAATCGTGATGGCAAAATTCATGCTTTACAAATCAGTACAGAATCCAGCATACGTTCTGCACAAGAGCGTTCCAAAAATGAAGTCACTGGCAAGCTCAAAGCGGTTGCCTATGACAAAATCGACCAACAGACAGACGCTTTAATATCCATGATTGGCGAAAATCAAGTGAACTACCGTTTCTTTATCGGCTTTAAGTTGCTTCTCAACGATCAGGAGTTTTCTATGAAAAGTCTTACCGTTGAAGCAAAAAATGCTTTGTCTGATTTTGTCTATGATGTGAACCATAAGCTGATGGGCGATTTTGTTAGTATGAGTAATGATGAAATCCTGCGTTTTCAGAAGATGGAAAAGCTCTTAGAAAATAAAATCTCTCGTCGTTTCAAAATCCGCAGGTTAGATAAGGACGACTTCGGCTATCTGATTGAACACCTTTACGGACAGACAGGCACTGCCTATGAAGAGTATGAGTACCATCTATCAAAGAAAAAGCTGGATAATGAAACGCTGATTAAATACTATGACTTGATTAAGCCTACTCGCTGTTTGGTGGAAGAAAAACAGCGATATTTGAAAATCCAGCAGGAAGATGAAACCGTCTATGTAGCTTACTTTACCATTAACAGCATTGTCGGAGAACTGGACTTCCCGTCCTCTGAAATCTTCTACTACCAGCAACAGCAATTTACATTCCCGATTGATACGTCAATGAATGTGGAAATTGTAGCGAATCGTAAAGCCCTATCTACTGTCCGCAATAAAAAGAAAGAACTGAAAGACTTGGATAACCACGCTTGGCAAAGTGATAATGAAACCAGCTCCAATGTGGCGGAAGCTCTGGAAAGTGTGAATGAGCTGGAAACCAATTTAGACCAAAGCAAGGAATCTATGTACAAGCTGTCTTATGTGGTAAGGGTATCAGCAAATGATCTTGACGAACTCAAACGTCGTTGTAATGAAGTGAAAGATTTTTATGACGATTTAAGCGTAAAACTGGTACGACCATTTGGGGATATGCTCGGCTTACATGAAGAATTTTTACCTGCCAGCAAGCGTTATATGAATGATTATATTCAATACGTGACCTCTGATTTCCTCGCTGGTTTAGGTTTTGGTGCTACTCAAATGCTGGGGGAAAATGAGGGGATTTATGTTGGCTACAGCTTAGATACTGGACGCAATGTCTATCTGAAACCTGCTCTTGCCAGTCAAGGGGTTAAGGGTTCAGTAACCAATGCGTTAGCGTCGGCTTTTGTTGGTTCGCTGGGTGGTGGTAAATCCTTTGCGAATAACCTTATCGTCTATTATGCGGTGCTTTATGGGGCACAAGCAGTGATTGTAGACCCAAAAGCAGAACGTGGCAGATGGAAAGAAACCTTGCCAGAGATTTCCCATGAAATCAATATCGTCACTCTGACTTCTGATGAGAAAAACAAAGGCTTACTTGACCCTTATGTGATTATGAAAAATCCCAAAGATTCTGAATCACTGGCTATTGATATTCTGACATTCCTTACGGGGATTTCCTCTCGTGATGGGGAACGCTTCCCAATCCTTAGAAAAGCCATTCGTGCAGTAACCAATAGTGAAGTACGAGGGTTGATGAAAGTGATTGAGGAATTACGGGTTGAGAATACGCCACTAAGTACCAGTATAGCCGACCATATCGAAAGTTTTACAGACTATGACTTTGCACATTTATTATTCAGTAATGGTTATGTGGAGCAGTCTATCAGCTTAGAAAAACAACTGAACATTATACAGGTTGCGGACTTGGTACTTCCCGACAAGGAAACTTCCTTTGAGGAATATACCACTATGGAGCTTTTATCCGTTGCTATGCTGATTGTCATTAGTACCTTTGCTTTAGACTTTATCCATACAGACCGAAGCATTTTCAAGATTGTAGATTTAGACGAAGCATGGAGCTTTTTACAGGTAGCACAAGGAAAAACACTATCTATGAAGCTGGTTCGGGCTGGTCGTGCTATGAACGCTGGGGTATATTTCGTGACCCAAAATACAGACGACCTCTTAGATGAAAAACTGAAAAATAACCTCGGCTTAAAATTTGCATTTCGTTCCACTGACCTTAACGAGATTAAAAAGACCTTAGCCTTTTTTGGTGTAGACCCAGAGGACGAAAACAATCAGAAGCGATTGCGTGATTTGGAAAACGGGCAATGCCTTATCAGTGATTTATATGGTCGTGTCGGTGTGATACAGTTCCACCCTGTATTTGAAGAACTGCTCCATGCCTTTGATACCAGACCACCTGTGCGAAAAGAGGTGTAAATGTGAAACCATCAATAGTAAACAGAATAAAATCAAACTGGACGCTGAAACGTCTAGGTAAAGTGGCAATGACAGTGGCTTTCACACTTGTGATTGCCATTTTTCTTTTAGCCATGCTGGGAACGGTGGTTCAAGCTGCGGGCTTGGTAGATGATACGGTCAATGTGGCAAATGAATACAGCCGATACCCACTTGAAAACTATCAACTGGATTTTTATGTGGATAATAGCTGGGGCTGGCTTCCGTGGAACTGGTCGGACGGGATTGGAAAACAGGTCATGTATGGACTATATGCCATTACCAATTTTATTTGGACAATCAGTTTGTATGTTTCCAATGCGACAGGTTACTTAGTACAGGAAGCCTATTCCTTAGACTTCATTTCCGCTACAGCAGATTCCATTGGTAAGAATATGCAGACCTTAGCTGGTGTGAGTGCAAACGGATTTTCAACAGAGGGTTTCTATGTTGGATTCCTCTTACTCTTGATTTTGGTTCTTGGGGTTTATGTTGCCTATACGGGACTGATAAAGAGAGAAACCACAAAGGCAATTCATGCCATTATGAATTTTGTGCTGGTGTTTATCCTATCGGCTTCCTTTATTGCCTACGCTCCCGACTACATTAAAAAAATCAATGACTTTTCATCAGACATCAGTAATGCCAGTTTATCACTTGGCACGAAGATTGTCATGCCCCATTCCGATAGTCAAGGCAAGGACAGCGTGGACTTAATCAGAGATAGCCTGTTTTCCATACAGGTTCAGCAACCGTGGCTACTGCTTCAATACAACAGTTCAGACATTGAAAGTATCGGTATTGACCGTGTGGAAAGCCTGCTCTCCACCAGCCCAGATTCCAACAATGGCGAAGACAGAGAAAAAATTGTTGCGGAAGAAATTGAAGACAGAAGCAATACCAATCTAACCATTACAAAGACCATTAACCGTTTAGGTACAGTCTTCTTCCTATTTGTCTTCAATATTGGGATTTCCATATTTGTATTCCTATTAACAGGAATCATGATTTTCTCGCAGGTACTTTTTATCATCTATGCTATGTTTCTGCCTGTGAGCTTTATTTTAAGCATGATTCCATCATTTGATGGTATGTCAAAACGAGCCATAACAAAGCTCTTTAATACCATTTTGACACGAGCTGGAATCACATTGATTATTACGACAGCATTTAGTATTTCAACCATGCTCTATACCTTATCGGCTGGTTATCCGTTCTTTTTGATTGCTTTTCTACAGATTGTGACCTTTGCAGGAATCTACTTCAAGCTGGGCGATTTAATGAGTATGTTTTCTCTACAGAGTAACGATTCTCAAAGTGTGGGAAGTCGTGTGATGAGAAAACCTCGTATGCTTATGCACGCTCACATGCACCGTCTACAGCGGAAACTTGGACGTTCCATGACTACTCTAGGGGCTGGGTCTGCCATTGTTACAGGTAAAAAAGGACAGTCGGGTTCGGGGAGTTCTGCAAGGACACAAGCAGATCACTCCCGACCAGACGGAAAGGAAAAATCAACACTTGGAAAACGTATCGGTCAAACCATCGGTACAGTAGCTGATACCAAAGACAGAATGGTAGACACTGCTAGTGGTTTGAAAGAACAGGTTAAAGATTTGCCGACCAATGCAAGATATGCAGTATATCAAGGAAAATCCAAAGTAAAAGAGAATGTCCGTGATTTAACCAGTAGTATTTCTCAAACCAAAGCGGACAGAGCCAGTGGACGCAAGGAACAGCAGGAACAAAGGCGAAAAACCATTGCGAAGCGTCGCTCTGAAATGGAACAGGTCAAACAGAAAAAACAGCCTGCTTCTTCTGTTCATGAAAGACCGACTACAAGACAAGAACAATATCATGATGAACAGACCTCAAAACAGTCTAATATTCAGACTTCATATAAGGAATCTCAACAAGCCAAACAAGAGCGTCCAGCAGTTAAGTCCGATTTTTCAAGTCCAAAAGTGGAACGCCAAGGCAATACCGTTCAAGAAAAAACCGTTCAAAAGCCAGCAACTTCAACCACTACAGCAGATAGAACTTCACAACGTCCAATCACAAAAGAACGTCCGTCTACTGTTCAAAGAGTACCACTACAAAATACAAGAAGTAGACCACCAATCAAAACCGCCACCATTAAGAAAGTCGGTAAGAAACCATGAAGTTGAAAACTTTAGTGATTGGTGGTTCTGGATTATTCTTGATGGTCTTCTCACTGCTTCTGTTTGTTGCCATTTTATTTTCAGATGAACAGGACAGCGGAATTTCCAATATTCATTATGGAGGTGTGAATGTTTCCGCAGAAGTGCTGGCTCATAAGCCTATGGTAGAAAAATATGCCAAAGAATATGGCGTTGAAGAATATGTCAACATACTTCTTGCGATTATACAGGTGGAATCGGGCGGTACTGCGGAAGATGTTATGCAGTCCTCGGAATCCCTCGGTCTTCCACCTAATTCATTGAGTA
>CAYJIZ010000033.1:0-10398 GCA_964370395.1 uncultured Erysipelotrichaceae bacterium | reverse complement strand
AGCAAGGCTTCCAGTGTTCTTTTTAAAGTGTCTACTTTCCGTTGACAACTTCAGTTATCATTACTTTTATTATATAGCAGAATCATAAAAATTGATATTCACACACAGTGATAGGAAAAAAAGAGCGAACAAAAAGGACGGTTTTGCATGGTGTAGATAGATGCGTATTTGCGTGAAAAGCATAAAATGGAAAAGATAACTGCTTGAAATTGTTCTTTCTTACTACTTTATCACTAACTTGTCCGTATTATACATAAAAAAGATGATTTTCGTGTAAGCTTTTATTGAAAAAGGATAGTTATATTTTGTATAATTAAAGTGTATATAGGGGACAATTGAAGATGCGAAAAGAAAATCACAAAAGAACGGATTATATGCTGATTATAGTAGGGATAGTTAGTATTATTTATTTTGTTATTCTATTAATGAATATGAGTTTTACTACGTTTTTACTCATCTATCCAATTATTACAATCATTTGTTTTTCGTATGCTTTTATTGAGTTGAAAACAAAGAAGAGTATTTTCTATGTGTTTCCAAAATCGATTCGTTATATTGTGATGATTATTACGATTGTGTTCTTTGCATCGTTTATTTCTGCGGAAGGATTGATTATTTACCAATCCTTGAATTCCCATCATGGAGAAAGTGATTTTGTCTTAGTGTTAGGAGCACAAGTAGAAAATGATCGCATTAGTGCATCTCTAAAATACCGTTTGGATGCAGCGTATGAAATCTATACGGAACATCCAGAAAGTGTATTTGTAGTAAGTGGTGGACAAGGTCCTGATGAAAATAACAGCGAAGCATATTATATGGAACAATACTTAATTGAAAAGGGCGTTCCTAGTGAGCAAATAATTTGTGAAGACCAAAGCTTGAATACATTTGAGAATATAAAAAATTCGAAACAAATCATGGATAGCTTTAGTGATGGCGAGTATAGCGTTACAGTTGTAAGTAATGCGTTTCATACATTCCGTGCGAAATTTCTAGCACAACAACAAGGTTTGCAAGTGAATACGTATTCTGCGAAAATGCATACCATTAGTATTCCAAACTTTTATTTGCGTGAATATTTTGCATTAATGAAAGATTTAGTCGTAAATCTAAGGCGTTAACAAAATCTTAACATAACGTTATAGGAAGCTACATATAGTGAAGTTGCTTTCATAATATACTACCTTTGTAGGATGTAATTAGAAATTTTGTAGAATTTCTACAAGGGGGACAAACGTGATGAAAGAGTTAAAATTTTCCATTCAAAAACAATACCATAATCTGCGACCATCGGAAAAGAAGGTAGCAGATTATTTTTTGCATAATGAGGTAGCCAGTGTTCATTTGTCTTTAACTTATCTGGAACAAACAATCAAGGTATCACAACCAACGATCATTCGTTTTGTGAAGCAGATGGGATACCCTTCTTTTCAACAATTTAAAATCCATTATATTGAGATGAATGGAAAAGAAGTGCATACGAAAAAAGAAGTGTTAGATGGATTTTCATTAGAAAAGAAGAGCGGATTAAGCGATATTGTCGCAAATGTTGTCGCAACTACGATGCATATGCTTGAAGATATGTTGAAAAGTGTTGATACAAAAGTATTGGATAAGGTAATACAAGCGATTAGTAAAGCCAATCGTATTATTATCTTCAGTGTGGAAAACTCCAATAGTGTCGCGATTGATTTGGCGACAAAATTAGCGTACTTGGGCTTTCAAGTCATTCGTCATGACGATTACTATATGCAACGTCTTTGTGCTAACAATTGTTGTGATGATGATGTCGTAATTGGTATTTCTTATTCAGGAGAAAGCAAACAAACCTTATCACTAATGCAAATTGCCAAACGCAATAAAGCAGTGAGTATCGCACTGACAAGCAAAGATCATACACAGATCAAAAAAGAAGCGACATACACCTTGTTGAGCAGCAATAAACAACAACTGTATGGGGATGCAATCTACTCAAGATGTGCGCAAACAGCACTTGTGGATTGCTTGTATATGGGTATCATAAGTAGTGATTATGATTACTATACAAAGCGTTTGGAAACAAGCCAAACAATCATGATTAAAGCGGGGTTAGAAAAAGAGAAAGTGTAGAAATTCTACATTTTCTCTTTTCTTTTGTTTACATTTCCTTAACGTTTTGTTAATGCAAAGTTTATTGTTTTTTACTTTATTCAAGCGTACTATGTGAATGTTCGAAGGGAGGACAACACATGTTACGATTGCAAAATATAAAAAAAGCATTCGATCATCAACCCGTATTAAAAGACATTTCATTGGATATTAAAGATGGTGAAATCGTCTCTATATTAGGACCGAGTGGAAGTGGGAAAACAACTTTACTTAATATTATTTTGGGGATTGTCGAAAGTGATAGTGGAGCATTATTATTTGATAATAATGACATTACGAAAGTAGCGATGGAGAAACGAGGTTTCAATATTGTGTTTCAAGATTATGCACTATTTCCAAATTTAAATGCTTATAAAAATATTGTTTATGGATTAAAAAATGATCCAAATAAAGCAAGCAAAGAAGAAGTCGATGAATTAATTGACTTATTAGGATTACAACCACATTTAGAGAAACGCATTGACCAATTATCAGGGGGACAAAAGCAACGTGTTGCATTAGCAAGAACGTTAGTGATGAAACCGAAGATCTTATTATTGGATGAACCATTGAGTGCTTTGGATGGGGTAATTAAAGAGTCGATTAAACAGCGTATTAAAACGATTGCGAAAGAATACCACTTAACAACGATTATTGTCACGCATGATCCAGAAGAAGCGTTAACATTATCGGATAAAGTGTTAATCATCAACGAAGGAGAAATTGCACAGTATGCGAGCAGCGAAGAAATTATCAACAAGCCTGCGAACGCATTTGTGAAAGATTTCATCTTACAACAGTTACAAATTAAAAGAGCGAATATTTTAAATTTATTTGAAGACCAAAGTGAAAAGAGTAGAGTATGAAAGAAAAGCAGTATGAATTAAAAGCAATCTATATTGCGATAGTAGTATTGTTCGCTATCTTTCTAATTGTACCAATTGGCGCATTACTTATGCGTTCTTTCCAAGATGGTGGATTCACGCTTGCTAACTATAGCGATATCTTTGCTACTGATGTATTTTATATGGCATTAAAAAACAGCTTGTTTGTATCAAGTTGCGCTGCCATACTAAGTGTTTTGTTTGGTTTTGTATTAGCGTTTGCGAATAACTATACAAGACTATACAAACCAATTAAGAAAGCATTGCATACGATTGCGACAATGCCGATGCTATTGCCAAGTATTACGTATGGATTTGCGATCTTGTATTCATTAGGAAAACAAGGATTACTCGTTAAGTTATTGGGATACCAACCTTTTGAAATCTATGGGTTTAACGGGTTGTTAATCGGGTATGTGATTTATACTTTACCAATCTCTTATACCTTAATTAATAATGCGATGAAATACATTGATAAAAAATACATCACCGTATCCGTACTATTAAAGGATTCTCCATTTCAAACGTTTAAGATGACATTGTTAAGACCGCTAATAGGAACATTAGCTGCTGCCTTTATTCAATCGTTCTTCTTATCGTTCACCGACTTTGGGATTCCAGCATCACTAGGTGGTAAGTACGATGTAATTAGTTCCTTGCTTTATACCTTTATGTTAGGTAGTATTCCTAACTTTGCAAAAGGAGCAGTCATTGCGATGGTAATGTTAATTCCATCAATTATTAGTATTTCACTATTACACTACTTAGAAAAGTTTAATGTACGTTATCACAAAGTGAGCATTTATGAAATTACAAAAAATAAAGTAAGAGATATCATTACTGGAATAAGTTCTATTCTTATATGCCTAGGAGCACTCTCCATCTTTGTTATTATCTTCGCGATGCCATTTGTGAAACAATGGCCATATCGAATGGAGTTTACACTGGAACATGTGAGCAATGTATTTCAAGATCCAGCGCTTATCGGCGTATTTCAAAACTCGCTCATTGTAGCAGTGCTCACCGCATTGTTTGGAACATTAATTGCCTATGGAGCAGCGCTTGTAAGCTGCCGTAGTAAATTGAATAAACCGATTCGTAAATCGATTGAAAGCATGGCTTTGATTACGAATACAATACCTGGAATGGTAATCGGGATTAGTTACTTATTTGTCTTTAGTGGAACACCATTACAAAATACATTTCCATTAATCATCATTTGTAACATTGTCCATTTCTTCTCTACGCCTTACTTATTAATGAGTGAGTCGTTAAAGAAGATGAATGCTTCGTTTGAGACAACAGCAAAATTAATGAAAGATAAGTGGATTCATACATTAGTACGAGTCATTACTCCAAATGCGTTGCCATCTTTACTTGAAGTATTCTCGTATTACTTCGTTAATGCGATGGTAACCATCAGTGCGATCATCTTCATTGCTGGAGCAAGAACGATGGTTATTACAACTAAAATTAAAGAGTTACAGTATTTTGGAAAATACAATGAGATCTTTGTGTTATCACTGTTGATCTTATTTACCAATATAGTAGCAAAAAGATTATTTTCTTATTTAATTGATCGAAACAAAAAAGTGAAAGGAAACAATTAACATGAAAAGAAACACATTAACAAAAGGATTATTAGCAGGATTATTAACATTTAGCGCATTTGGATTATATGGATGTGCAAGCGAAAGTGGAAGCAGTGAAAAAGTCGTTATCTATTCAAATGCTGATGATGAAGCAGTGGATGCAATGAAAAAAGCATTGGACAACAATGGATACAAAGACGAGTACTTATTCCAAACATTCGGAACATCTGAATTAGGTGGAAAATTATTAGCAGAAGGAACAAACATTGAAGCAGATATCGTTACGATGAGTACATTTTATGTAGAAAGTGCACAAGAAGAAAACAAGATGTTTCAAGATTTAACATTTGATGTAAACACAAATGATGAGTTTATCTCATTTGGAGCTCCGATTACGGCACAAGAAGGTGCGATTATCGTAAACACGGAAATGTTGAAAGAAAACAATTTAGAAGCACCAAAATCAATTAAAGATTTAACGGATCCAAAATACAAAGGATTTGTTTCAGTAACTGACATTGCAAGTTCTTCAACAGCTTGGTTATTAGTACAAGCATTAGTAGATGCATATGGAGAAGAGGAAACAACAGCAATCTTAAAAGCAATTTATGAAAATGCAGGAGACCACGTAGAAGAAAGTGGTAGTGCTCCACTTAAGAAAGTGCGTGCAGGAGAAGTAGCAATTGGATTTGGTTTACGTCACCAAGCCGTAGCAGACAAAGAAGAAGGATTACCAATTGATTTCATTGATGCACAAGAAGGAACGTTCTCTTTAACGGAATGTGTATCGGTTGTAGACAAAGGCGATAAAACAAATGAAAAAGCGATGGATATGGTAAAATGTATTATAGAAAACGGTCGTGAAGAGTTATTGCAATACTATCCAGTAGCAATTTACGAAGGGGAAAAACAAGACAACAAAAACAAAGCAGCAAATGAAAAAGTGTTCAAAGAAAAATTAACAGTAAGTTTATTAGAAAAACACCAAGCATTATCAGAAGCAGCAAAGAAGTAGGAAGGTAGAGAGAATGAAAGCATACAAATTATTAACACCAGGACCATTAACAACAAGCGATAGTGTCAAAGAGCAAATGCTCTTTGATCACTGTACTTGGGATGACGATTACAAGAGCATCACACAAAAGATTAGAAAAGGATTATTGGATTTAGCACACGCAAGCGAAACAAACTATACGGTTGTTTTGATGCAAGGAAGTGGAACTTTCGGGGTGGAAAGTGTCATTACTAGTGTTGTTGAGAAAGACAAGAAAATTTTAATTGCTTCCAATGGGGAATATGGAAGAAGAATGTTCGATATTTGTGAACATGCGGGGATTGATTATATCGCATACGACGAAGATTTTGATAAAGTACCGAATGCGAGTATTATTAATGAAATGTTAGAAAACGATGGAAGCATCACACATGTTGCAATGGTTCATTCTGAAACAACATCAGGTATTTTAAATGATATTGCATCTGTAGCAAAAGTAGTAAAAGCGAATCACTGTGATTTCATCGTGGATGCAATGAGTAGCTTTGGGGGAATGGAAATTGAAGTAGAGAAGTTAAATATTGATTATTTAGTAAGCTCTGCAAACAAATGTATTCAAGGGGTGCCAGGATTCTCATTTGTGATTTGTCGTCGTGATAAATTGATTGCGAGTGAAGGAAGAGCACGCTCTTTATCACTGGATCTATACGACCAATGGAAAACGATGGACAAAGATGGGAAATGGCGTTATACATCACCAACACACGTTGTGTTAGCTTTCTATCAAGCGATGAAAGAGCTTGAAGAAGAAGGTGGTATTGCGGCAAGACAAGCAAGATATACAAATAATAATCAAGTTTTAATTGAAAAGATGGCGCAACTAGGGATGAAAGCGTACATCGATAATGAAAACCAAGGTCCGATTATTACGACTTTCTACTATCCAGAAAATGCAAACTTTAGCTTTGTGGAAATGTACGATTACATCAAAGAGAGAGGGTATGCTATCTATCCTGGTAAACTTACGAATGCAGATACGTTCCGTATTGGGAATATCGGAGAAATTTATGAAGAAGACATTGTATGCTTATGTCATATTATCGAGCAATTTTTAAAGGAGAAAACAAATGTGTAAAATTGAAGCAGTAATTTTCGATTGGGCAGGAACTTGTGTAGATTATGGGTGCTTTGCTCCAGTACAAGCATTTAAAGAAGCATTTTTAAGCATTGGTATTGAAGCGACAAACGATGAAGTGAGAGAACCTATGGGAATGCTTAAAATTGAACATATTAAAACGATGTTAGAGATGCCTAGAATCAAACAAGTGTTTCATGATAAATACAATCGTGATTATACAATGGATGATGTGAATGGAATCTACAAAGTATTTGAAACAAAGTTAATGGAAAGTATTGCGCAATACACAGAGGTAAAACCATATGTGTTAGAAACCGTAAAACAATTGCGTGAAAAAGGCATTAAAATAGGATCGACAACAGGGTATACTGATGCGATGATGAGTGAAGTAGTAGCCAGTGCCAAAGCACAAGGGTATGAACCAGACTGTTGGTTTTCACCAGATAGCGCAAATGGAAAAGGACGTCCTTATCCTTATATGATCTTTAATAATATGCAAGCTTTGGATTTAAACAATGTTCATAAAATTATTAAAGTAGGGGACACAACTTCAGATATCAAAGAAGGAAAACACGCTGGTGTAATTAGTGTTGGTGTGTTAGAAGGAAGTTCTGAAATGGGATTAACGCAAACAGAGTACGAAGCGTTAGATGAACAAGCAAGAAAAGCATTGCTTGAAAAAGTAGAAAAACGTTACCGTAGTGTTGGTGCGGATCACGTTATTTTAAACTTAAGTGAATTGGATGCGTTAATTGCGCAATATTAAAAAAAGATGCACATTATCGTGCATCTATTTTTTTGTTTTTTTCATAATAACCACCATACCGACTAACATCGCTAGTAATAATAGTTGTACCCAAATATCGTTTTTACTGTTATCTGAGGTATTCACTGGGACAAGTGGAGACTTGTCTTCACTAGATGGAAGTTGTGGTTGCATAATACTTGGAATCACGACATCTGGTTTATCACTTGGATTGCTAGGATCAATCACAGGTGGGTTAGAAGGTGTTTCTGGTTTCACTGGTGGGTTTGGTTTATCTGGAGGAGTCGCAGGAGGATCAGGAATCGTTTGTTTTTTTACACTAATAGGGATGGCAACAACCCTTTGTAAGTAGGAAACATCCACAAAATGATCTTGGTAAGTTAATTTACTCTTGTTGAAAGTTGCACCGTTTTGCATTAAATGTGGTAAATTGATTTCATCTTGAAATAAGAAAGTACCATCAAGTGTAGCAAAGGTTTCAGCTAATACTAATCCAGTTGCATCAAACAATTCGTTTTCGATGTATTGTGTTTTGTATGGCATTTGTGCAATCGTTAACGATTGTAGTGCATAAGGTACAGTGTTTGTATAAGCTTGCAAAGCATCTTTGTTGTGAGCAGTATCTAAGTAATATAATGTTGTATCTAAAAATGAACTACTTTCGATTACTGGTAAGGAATACCCTTTGAAGATGAAAGTTTGTAAACTTTTACTATTAAATGCACGAGGTGGGAAATATGTAATTTTTGAATCAGCAGCCAAGCTTGATTGTCTAATGTTTGGGCAATCTAGAAATATACCTTCTCCGATTGTTGTAACCGTTGTATTTGTTTCTAAGCCTGTACTTGTTATTTGTTTGCTATCCATAAAAGCGAACTCACCAATACTTTCTACTGTTGTATTGTAGGCAAGACCAGTACTTTCAATATTTGTACTTCGAAAGGCATCTGGTCCGATAATTTTTAAAGTATTGTTGTTTGCTAATCCAGTTGATAATAATTCATCGCATTGGTAAAATGCGTAGTTTTTCACTTCAACGACAGACTTGTTGTATTCTAATTCTGTTGTTTTTAAAGCATCACAACGTGAGTACGCAAGTTCGTTAATGACAGTTACGGTTGTGTTATTTGCTAATCCAGTATTTTGTAAATGGATAGCTAGGTAAAAGGCACTTTGTCCAATTTCTGTAACATCATATATTTGGTTATTGTAATTCACGGTGTTAGGAATCGTTATGGTTCCTGCATAGTTTTTATCTGTAAGTTTAGTTAATGACATTTTGCCATGACTTGTATTCGTTGCTTCTTGTATAATAGTAAATTCGCTATAAGCAGAAGAGTTGGGATCGCTTGCGATGTTCACAAGGATGGGGTTTTCTTCCACAGCCTTTGTTTGATTAGGAAGAAGCATTGAAGAAAGTAAGAGCGCAGCACTAGTCATAAGTGCAAAGAGCATTTTTTTCATTTTTCAACCCTCCTTATAAAATCATTATAGACCTGCTAAGTGATTGTACAAGCGAAGTGCTTTAGAATAATTTGTAAATCATAAAATAAAAATGCCGAGTGTTCGGCATTCTTTTTATAGATCGAAGGCAGCAGCTAATTCGTGTACTGCTTTTTCTCTGTCTTCTTTTGCGATAGTTAGTGAAATTGAAATTTCACTAGAAGTGATTTGGTAATATTTAATGTTATGTGCATTTAATGTAGATAATACTTTAGCGGCAATTCCACTATGAGTAGAAATTCCTACACCGACAATCGATAACTTAACAAATCCTAACATTCTTTTGATTTCGTATTGTGAGTGCAACTCTTTCATATTTTCTAAAATCAATTGTGATTGTTGCTCGTTACAGTAGAAAGTGAAATGAACATCTCCATTGTCACTCATCTGTTGTGAGATCGTATCTAAGTTAATG
Organism: uncultured Erysipelotrichaceae bacterium; assembly: GCA_964370395.1. Taxonomy (GTDB): domain Bacteria; phylum Bacillota_I; class Bacilli_A; order Erysipelotrichales; family Erysipelotrichaceae; genus JBGUVL01. The sequence goes on along the minus strand of CAYJIZ010000033.1, from coordinate 979 downwards.
TTTAAATGAGCGATCATATCAAATAATTTACCTAAGAAAATACCATCGTTAGGAAGATTGTTGATACGCATGATTGCGTAATCGTCTTTTATACTAATACCAGTAATTGGCATATCTTCAATATGTTTTGTTTGTTCCATAATATAAGTCCCCTTACTTCTGTCTTCTTCTAAAGATTTTCCTAAAAATAGTTTTACTTTATATTTACTTGCTAGTTCCACACTGCGTGTTTCTAATACACCTGAACCCAAACAAGCCATTTGCATCATTTCGTTATAGGTGATTTCTTTTAATCGTTTTGCCTTTGGATACATACGAGGATCAATTGTGTACACCCCATTCACATCCGTGAAAATGTGACAATCCCATCCTAGTTTGGCAGCCAATGCAACAGCAGTAGTATCACTACCTCCACGACCTAATGTGGTAATTTCTCCATTTTCTGTCGCCCCTTGAAAACCTGCAACAACCACGACTTTTCCATCATCCAAATGTTTTTGTAAGGTAGTAATGTCAATGTCGTTAATACGTGCGTGAGCATGGTGATTACTCGTAATGAAACCGCATTGGTATCCAGTAAGAGAAATGGCAGGAACGCCTAATGCATCAATTGCCATAGCCAATAGAGTAATGGTTCTTTGTTCTCCAGTGGATAATAAGGAATCCATTTCTCTTGCATTATTATGATTCCCAATTGACTTCGCTAATTCGATTAATTTATTTGTTGTTTTCCCCATCGCACTCGCTACAACGACGATGTTGTGTCCATCCTTTTTCATTTGTGCGATATGTTTCGCAATGGCTTTTATTTTGTCAATATCTTCAACACTAGTACCGCCATATTTTTCTACTACGTTCATGTGAGTTCCCCTTATTTCATCATATCTATCAAATTATATTACAGTTCAATTAAACACACAATAATATTTAAAACATTTTAGGTATGATGTGTTTCATTTTTGAAAAAAAGAAGGTAGTT
>CAYJIZ010000032.1:0-11161 GCA_964370395.1 uncultured Erysipelotrichaceae bacterium | reverse complement strand
GCGTTTCCTCTTTTTTTCGTATTGTATTTCTAAGTGAGATACGATACTATTATCGTATGCGAAAATGGGTGAAGATATGAATTATGCAGAAAATACGATGAACTTAGCTATGACATTTCAGATGTCGCTTGATTGCTTTGTGAAAGAGAATAAACAGATATACAAACATAATGATGCTTTGATTGAGGCATTGCAACATCTAGAAAAGGTGAGCCAATTTCGAAGTTTTGAAAAGAAGAGAACGATTGCCAAAGAAGCGCTAGAATTTTGTCCTGATTGCATTGAAGCCTACTATGCGTTGGGTTGTTATACAAAGAGTTGTTTCACAAAAATGGAAATACTAAAAAAGGGGATGGAAAAAGCTACCCTGTTATTAGGAAAAGATTTTTTCTTACAAAATCGCGATGATTTTTATGAGTGCAAAGATGCCCATGCGTTTTTTCAAATCAAGTTTGCGTATGCATTGACCTTGTTTGAAAGTGGGTATATGAAAAAAGCGAAACAGCAATTGCGTGAAATTATAAACTTGAATCCTAGTGATCATTTTAAAGCACATGAATTACTGTATGCAGTGTATTTGCATTTTGAAGATCATAATGCGATGAAAGAGTTAATGGAACGCTACCCACAAAGAGATACATTGTATTTGTATGTTTTGTTTCTAAAAGAGATGAAGTTAGCGAACTACAATAATGCGAAACTAATGATACCACTATTGAAACAGAGTAATCATTATCTGTTTGAAATAGTAAGCCAAAAACGGATGAATACGTTAGCGAATACGAAACAAAGAGTGCCAGGAAGCGAAGAAGAAGCAGCTTATGTCTACCAATTGTTGCAACGTCAGTTTATGGCTTCACAACAGCTTGCTATCTTTTTATTAGAAAATGAGAATCAATAAGATTCTTTTTTTTATTTGACTATATCGTTTAACGATATAGAGGTGTTAAGATGCCAAAAGAACAATTAAAAACATTAACAGAACAAATGTATTTTGTTTTATTAGCATTGCATCATGAACGATGTGGTGTTGAAATAACAAATTATATTGAAACGCTAACACAGGGACGAATTTTACTTGGTCCAGGAACATTGTATGCGATGCTTGCGAAATTCGAAGAAGAAAAATTAATTGAGCAAACACGTTGTGAAGCAAGAAAGAAATGGTACAAGATTAGTGAAAAAGGAAATGTCTTGTTTAAAGAGGAATACGCTCGTTTGCAATCGATCATTCAGCAAACAAAAGAAGTGTTATAGAAAGGAGCAAGAAAATGAAGCGAAAAATCGAATTATGCAATATTTCCTTGTATGAGAGTGAAATAGTGGTACGGTATTTTCACCGACGTGCACAACAAGGTTGGTTGGTAAGTGACATGACTTCCTTTTTTGTCGTATTTAAAAAACAAGCTCCACAAGATGTTTATTATAAAATTGACTTTGTTGATCGTAACAATGCATTTGTTTCGCATAAGACAAAAAAGATATTGGAGTACGAAGCATTCCTAGAAGAATACGGCTGTACTTTACTAAGTGGGAAAGGGTTTCGTCAGTTAGTTCAACTGCCAAATAAACATTTTGTGTTTTACTCTGAAGAAGAAACGGCTAACGAGTTACGTGAATCATGTATCAAAAAAGAGTTTCGTTGGATTTTAGCAATCTACTCGTTACTTGTTGCTGCGTTTGCTTTTGGTTTCTTCAGACGGGTGAATACAGCATCGTTATTTGATGATAATCCACTTCTTACGATTGTCTTTGGATTGTGTTTGGGATTAGGATTTTGGCAGTTTCTTTACCCTTATCTTACCAAAAAGAAAGCAAAGAAAATAAAGTCATACAATTTTATTGGGCTAGCGTTTCTACTCGTTTATTTTGGTGGTTTAAGTCTTATGATAGGAGAGCGTAATTCGCTCTCTACGATACTGTTTTATATTGTGATATCACTTGTGTTAATAGGACTAGTCGTGGTATTAGAAAAGCGTAAAATCATTACTCCTATTGAAGAAAGTAATGTGAGTAAGGCAATTGTGATAGGAGTGGCGATTTTAATTGGTTTGTTGTTGTGGAGTGGAGATGGCAAAGGACAAGATAAACAAGTACAATCAAGTGTTTCCTCCTTGGTGTTGTCCCTTATCCAAACAAAATAAAAGCGATTTTTATCCATCATAAATATGCTATAATAGAAATAATGAAGAGAGGTTAGAGTATGCTTGCAAAAGAAAGATTAGCGTATATCATAAATCGTTTACAAGTACGTCCAAGTATTTCGATTCATGAGTTATCTCGCGAAATGAATGTTTCGTTTTCAACAGTACAAAGAGATTTGCGTAAGTTAGAAGGCGATGGAAAAATAGAACGTTCTCGTGGTGGAGCAGTATCAAATCGAGTAGTGGAAATGCTGTCAGGGATGAATGAAGTTGCAGTGTCAGAAAAGATTCATCTAAATAAGCCAGAAAAAGAAAGAGTTGCGAAAACAGCTGCAAAGCTCATCAAAGAAGGAGAATGTATCTTCTTGGATTCGGGTACAACGATTGCGCATCTGGTTCCATATATCATGAGTAAAAACATTACGATTGTAACGAATTCCATGTACTTACAACGTAAATTAGCAGGATGCAAAGGGCAGTTATTTTTACTTGGTGGACAATACAATGCGAAATTTGATATGACACTTGGTTCTGCAACGATGATGCAAATTGAGTCGTTACGATTTGATCGCGCATTTCTAAGTGCAAGTGGAATCGATGTGAAAAGCAGAGAATTCTATTCTGTTGAAGCAGAGATTGCTGCCATTAAAAAGCTTGTGATCAAACGTTCGAAAAGTGTGTTTGTCTTAGCAGATCATACAAAATTTGAGATCAAAGCAGTGCATACTTTTGCGAAATTAAATGAGATAGATTATATTTTTACGGATACGTATCCACAAAGCGAAAGAGTAATAAAAAACATCGTTGTATGTAAGTAGTGCAAAAATTTACAAAAAAGTTTAAAATTTTATAATTGTATATCTCGTATAATTAGCCTAGACGAGGAGGCAAATTATGCAGTATATTGTAAGAGAAATTTCAAATCAATGGAAAAATGCACAATTGTATATACCCCACTTAGAAGTCGAAAAATGCAAAATCTACGAAGTGATTTTTGCTCGATTAAACGGAAAGAAAAACGTCGAAGTAAGTTTGGATATTCCAACGAGTATGCTATATGAAGATTTGGAACTGTATTTCGCAAATGGTCGTGGTAACTTAGTAAAAGTAGGTTACAAACGAGTGGATGATAAATTGTTGTTTGCGACAAATAAAGTTGGTGTTTACACAATCATAGCCAAAGAGAACAAAGGTTCGGTTTTATCTAAGATTGTAACAAATGCGTCTAGTATATCAAAACATATGGGACTTCGAATTGACAAGGCGATGAAAGGGATGTAATGTTACATTCCTTTTTACGTTTTAAAAGAACTTTGTTACAATAAAAGCAAGCAAGCAAAGGAGGCAAACATGCGAAAATTAATGATGATAGGTTGTATTGGCGTCCTTTTGTTAGGGTGTACAAAATACGAATCAAAAAGTGAAGATTTCACTTATATTTTATTTGCGACTCCTTTAAGTGAACATAATATATGGTTGCAATCAAAAGCGGGATACGATGATGCGTGCGAAGAGTTTAGTATCAAATGCGATTGGATCGGTCCTACGGTCATCGATACCGAAGCGATGCAAAATGTAATCGAAACAGGAATTATGCAACATGCAGATGGGATCATTACCCAAGGGGTCATCGACCCTGCTTTGGTTGACCAAGCATACAAATTAGGGGTTCCTATTTTTTTGGTGGACTCGGATATCCCACAATCCAACCGTTTTGCGTATATGGGAAAAGACTTTAAGAAACAAGCAGAATTATTGCTTGAAGACATAGAGAAGAAGTATGGAAAAAAAGAACATTTAAAAATTGCGATTCAAGTAGCGGAGCGCAGTTTTACGATTGCTCAAGATCAAATTCGTGAAGTAGAAGAAGTGTTCAAACAACATGAAGGAGGGTTTGAAATCGTTGTGATAAGCGAATCGAAATCCGATCAAGTACGTTCGAAAAAAGAATGGAGTTTGGTGTTGGAAGAACACCAAGATATTAATGTAGCGCTTAGTTTTGCTGCGGAGTCGGCAGAATTTTGTGCGGAACGCGTTCAGGAGTTAGGGCGAAAAGATAGCATGTTAATTTATGGGGTTGATGATATGCAATCCACTTTAAATATGATTAAAGAAGGTAAAATCGATGGTACTGTGGCCACATCGTTTTATGATTATGGGTACCAAAGTGTAGTGATGTTACTTGAATACATTGAGAATAATAAAAAACCATCGCAAAAAGTGTATTCCCCTTCTTTGATGATTGTGAATGAAGAGAATGTAAAGTCGTATGAAAACAGTAGAAAATAAAAGCAATCGTACCTTTAGTGAAAGGATACGAATTTCCAATGTAGTGATGGCCAGCATTACCGTTTTTTGTATTGTTATGTTTAATGTTATTAATTCTATTTCTGTCGATAAATACAATGAGACAACCGTAGCATTAGAAAGTTTAAGTTCTTTTTATGATCATGTGAACGAGTCGACTTCTTTTGTGAAAGATTATTTGTATACAGAAAATGAAGCGAGTTTAATTACGTATCAAGAACATGTAGCGTTAGCACGAAATGACATGAGTATTTTAAAGATTGCATCAACAAGTGAAGATTATTATCGTTTTGTGATGTTAGAGCGTATGCTTGAAAGTTATGAATCGATTAGCGAGGTGTTAATAGCGAATTTTGATGTGGACAAAGAAAACTACAATACGCTATACAATAACTTTTTGAATGCGAATACACTAATTGAAAAGACAAGTGATAACTACTACAATATCATTACCAAAGAAGTGAGTGCACAATTGGATAACTTGCGTACGATTAAAAATTCTACGGTGCTTGCTTCGGTTTTGTTGTTGGGTATTTTATTGATTTGGTTGATGCATTATTCGCATCAGCTAACAACAGCAATCACCAAGCCGATTACGTTGTTGTTGAAGAATATTTCTCGAATTAAAGAAGGAAAGTACGATTTATCACAAGTGTCCAATGCGAGTAAAGAGATGGAAGATTTGTGTGATGCGATGAATGATATGGCGTATGCCATTCAACGTAACATCGAGTCGACAAAAGAAAAAGCGAATTTAGAGAAACAGATATTACAGTGGAAAAATGAGAACTTAATAAAGGATGAGATGCTTGTACAAAGTGAATTGAAGATGCTACAAAATCAAATCAATCCTCATTTCTTGTTTAATACGCTTAATATGATATACAAATTGGCGATAGCAGAAGGAGCCGATAATGCGGCTGATATTTTAATTAAAACAAGTCAACTTTTACGTTATGGATTGGATAAACAAAGTAAATTAAGTGATATTCGCAGTGAAGCGGATATGTTAGAACATTACATTGCCATTCAACAAATTCGTTTGGGTGATCGAGTTCATTTTGAAATTCAATACGAACAGTTGGATTTGATTGGTAGTGTGCAAATACCAGGTATGATTTTACAGCCACTAGTAGAAAATGCAATCAAACATGGTTTGAAAGATTGTTTGGAAGATGGAGAAATCGAAGTACATATCAATGAAGATGACAAAGAAGTAAGGATTAGTATCGGTGACAATGGTTCAGGAATGGCCAGTGATGAATTAGAAGCTTTTGTGTTAAATGATTACCAAAAAGACAGTGGGAACCATTTAGGGTTGTACAATGTTGTGAAACGTTTGCAGATGTATTACGGTGAACGTGTGAGCATTAATTTTAATAGTGACTTGGATTGTGGATTTGAAGTGATTATCGTCATTACACGTTAGAATGGAAGGGTGCTATGTATACTATATTGATTGTTGAAGATGAAAAAATTGAACGCGAATCGTTAGTTAAGATGATTTCCCAATTCGACCTTCCTGTGAAACAAGTGGAAGTAGCAGAAAATGGGGAAGAGGGGTATCGTAAATATGTGGAGATGAAACCAGATATTATTTTAGCGGATATTACGATGCCGATTTTAAGTGGTTTGGATATGATTGAGAGGATTCGCAAAGAGGACCAAAAAGTAGTTTGTATGATTCTTACTTCCTACGATTACTTTTCTTATGCACAAAAAGCGATCCGTTTAGGGGTAGAAGATTTTGTTTTAAAGCCTGCTGATGCGGAAACGCTGTTTACGAGTTTGACTCGTTGTGTGCAAAAACTGCAAAAAAGAACCAATACATTAACGCAAACAACCAGTTTAGTGCAAAAGATGAAAGGGATGAATCACTTGTTGAAAAGTGAGTGTTTCTATGCGATTTTAACTCGACAAAATGAGTTTCGATTGATGGATTCCTTTCAAATGGCAAATATCGTAGGGGTTTCTTGTATTTGTTATATCTTTGAAATGCAAGCAAACCTACATAGCAGTTTTGCTTTGTTGAATGAACAATTAGAAGATTTAGGGTATACGGTTGTGAGTGGTACAGTAGCCAACCAAGCCATCTCTTTTGTGATTAGCAATCGTGCACTTAAAACAATTGATTGTGACGTTATCGATGATGTGATCAAGCAGAATCAACTATATGAAAGCAAGTATGCGAGAGGTAGTATTCAAGATGAGATTGCTCTGTTTTACCAATCCTTTGAGGATGCAAAGCATAACTTGAATTCCAATGTAGAAGTGCTTGTTATTGATAGTAAAGAAGAGGAGTTAAATAAGATGAATCGCTTTGCTATGTTTTGGAGTAAGAAAATCTTAGATGGCATTGATGATGATAGCCAAAGCATTACTTCGGAATTATGCCAAGAGTTATTGCATCGCAGCGATGAAGAAGTAAATGCCCTGTTGTCGATCGTAGTGGATAAATTAATCGCGTTGATTGATCAAGAATACCAGATACGATTTGAGAAAAGTGATTTGATTATCAAGAAGGTAGCGCATCAAAACTACCAGAACTTAGAAATATTAGTGGCACAACTTTTAAATAAGATCGCAAAGCCATTAAAGAATTTAAAGTACCAAAACAATAGTCATATCATCAAAAAATCGATGTTGTTTATTGAAGATAATTACCAAAAGCCGATTAGTTTGAACTCGTTGGCGGATAATCTAGGTGTTTCTCCATTTTATATTAGTAAATTATTTAGTAAAGAGTTGCAAAGAAACTTTACTGAGATTGTAAATGACCTTCGTATTAAAGAAGCGAAGAAGTTAATACGTAAGGATTATTCTTTTAAAGAGGTAGCATACCAAGTGGGGTTTGCTAGCCAAAGTTACTTTACGAAAATATTTAAGAAAAGTGTGGGTATGTCACCCAAAGAATACCGTAAATTATTTCCATAAGAATGCTTGTAGTAGGAGCATTCTTTTTGTTTTGTTAAAAAGTAATACATGCTATGATAGTAGCAGAGGTAAAGATATGAACATAGCAATAATAGGAATCGGTAATATCGCACATCGTGTCGCAAAAGGGATCCAGTGTGCAAACAATGCAACACTGTATGGTGTTGCTTCTACAGATGAAACAAGAGCAAGAAAGTTTGCGCAGCAATACGGAGCACAAGTGTATTATGGTTCGTATGCGCAGTTATTAAGCGATGATAAGGTAGAAGTGGTTTACTTATGTACGCCAAACCATTTGCATTATGAACAAATAATGGAGTGCTTTTCTTATCATAAACATGTGATATGTGAAAAACCACTGGTAGCAAACCAACAACAAGTAAAAGCGTTGTTTGCTGCCGCAAAAGAAAACGATTGTTTTTTAATGGAAGCAGAAAAAACGTTATTTACACCACTTAACACAAGGATAAAACAAATGGTGAGTGAGGGTGTGATCGGTAAGATAGCTTATGTGAAAGCGGATTATAATTATTGTATCGCAACAGAACAATTGGAAAAGGACCATTGGGCATTTGATGCTACGTATGGAGGAAGTTCCTATGATGTGGGTGTGTATCCGATTTGTTTTGCGAATTTCTTTTCAGGAAGTACAATTCAAAACATAGAAGGGCGTGCGATTGCGTTACAAGGCGCTGGTAGCGATGTTTGTATGGATGCGATTGTGACTTATGACAACGGTGTTATCGCGAATGTGAGCAGTAGCTGGCTGTATGAGAGCGAAGCAAAGGGGTGTGGCTATATTGTTGGGGAGGAAGGATACTTTGTTATTCCTGCTTTTTGGAAAACGAATGTTGCATACTTAGTCAAAGACAATAAGAAAGAAAAAATTGAAGTAGCGATGGAAAGTGATTTCACTGGTGAAATTGAACATGCCGTTTCATGCATACAAAAAGGGTTGTTACAAAGTCCAATCTTATCTGAAAAGGAGAGTTTAGAGATTATTAAAGTAGTGGAAAAAGTGAATGGTTATCGAAATACAAAATAGTGCTGTTTGTCAAGGCGCTATTTTTTTATACGATTCGATAACCGGGGTATAATGAAACAATATTTATAAAAAAAGTAAAAAGCATTAATAATAAGTGCAAATGGTAAATTAAAAATAACAAATATTAACATTTATTTTTAGTATATACTAAATCTGTAAGGGGTTACACGGTAGGGTGTAACCAAACTTCGACGATAATGAAATAAAGTATATGAAAAAAATTGAAAAGTATAGTTCAATCTTTTTAATGTCCTCTTTATTTCATAAAAACAACAAAAATTGTTGTTATCGTATGCTTTTTTTGAGAAAAAGTGAAACATATTTTTATTTTGACACAGAAGTAAAAAGGGAAACTGAGAATAGGAGAGATCGTATGAAATCAAGAATAAGTAAATTTTTGGTCGGTTTTATTGTCGCATTAAATGCGCTATTACCGATGAATGTGGCAAACTTGCTAGCGGTTCCAGAATACATTATCGTTGATGACAATGTGACAGATGCAACGGCGAGTAATTATTTTACGTTTAGCGCAGCAAGTGATTTTGATGGAAGTGTTGGATGGTCTGACCAGGAGAGTCGTTTTGGTACAAATGAACTAAAAACGCAACACTGGGTATGGAATGCATCGAATGCGGAAGCATCAAAGCACAGTTATTCGTTCACATTTGAAGGAACGGGAGTTGAACTAGTTGGGATAACACCAACGGGATCAACGAAAAATTCGTTTCAATTAGATGGGGAGGAAGCGCAGACAATCGCAATTGACTCCGCTTCACCAACAAAAGAATCTGTGATTTATTCACGACAAAATTTGACTCCAGGAAAACATACTGTAGTCGTAACGTTACCAAATGATGGAACGCAAAAAGGTTTACAAATTAGTTATGCTCGCGTTTATGGAAGTGTAAGCGAAGCAAATGAATATACAACAATCAAAGCAAATCAAACAGAAGGTGAAATGAATAAATTTGTTTATCATCAACCAGCTACGTTTAAATGGTCTGTGTCAGCAAGCGAAGCGTACATTGATTTAGGCAAAGATAATTCAAAAGTAAGCGAAGCATATTATGAAATTCCTTTTGTAGGAAACAGTATTGCGATGTATGCAAATAAGAGCTATAACCAAGGTAAAGTTCAATTTAGTATCGACGGCAATAATACACAAGTAGTGGATTTGTATGCAGGCTCAAGAACACCTGTACAAGAAATATATAAAGTAGAAGGCTTAAGTGAAGGTGCACATACTTTAAAAGCGGTGTTAATGGATACCAAATCTGGTACTACATTTGTTAATCAAGTTGTATCAGCTAAAGTTGGACATGCACCATATGCTGTGGAAAAAATTGAATTAGAAACAAAAGCTTATACATTGCGTGAAGGTGCAAAACAACAAATCAATTTCACAGTGACACCATCTTATGCAAAACTGGATGATGTAACATATCATGTGGAAACACCAAATATCGCATCAGTGAGTGAAAGTGGAGAAATAACTGCCAAAGAGGAAGGTAGTACTACCATTAACGTTATATCAAAGAAACATAACATCAGCGAGTCTTTGGTTGTTACCGTACATAAAGCGATAGCGCAAATCGGTGGAAGTATTGTTGATACAGATACGCAATACACACAAAACCGTTATGATGAAGTGAAACAATTGGGTATGGTTTCCGATACCTTAACAGCTTGGAAGAATGACAAAGCGATTTCTGAGTTATCACTTTATTCAAAAGAAAGTTCTTTAAAAAATGTAAAATTAACAGCAACGGATTTAACGAGCGATAAGCATACGATTGCTAGCTCAAATGTCAAAGCGACATATATTAAATCAACTGAAGCATACAATGGTGGATACCTAGGATATGGAAGTCCAACGCGTCCACTTCCTGCGGTAACAGAAACAAATCGTTCAGAATCAAACGATATTTTGTACCAAGATGCAAGTCAACCGATAAACATCGGTTACAATCAGTTGCAAAATGTTTGGCTTGAATTTGCAATCCCAAAAGATGCCGTAGCAGGAACGTATACAACGACATTAACAGTGCAAGCGGATGGGATTGAAGCACCATTAACTTTTGAATACACGGTTGTTGTACAAGACGCGACACTAAAAGACGCGGTTGATTACAAAGACGGTGGATTCGATATCGAGTTATGGCAATACCCATATAGTATTGCGGAATACTATGAAGTCACACCATTTTCAGATGAACATTTAGAATTAATGCGTTCGTCTATGATGAAATACAAAGAAATCGGTGGACATGCCATTACTGCTTCCATTATTGAAGATGCATGGGCAGGGCAAACATATAGTGAAAATAGTGTTCATTATCCATCAATGGTGAAGTGGACAAAAAATACAGATGGTTCATTTACCTAAATTCCACGTGTGTTTTTTATTAGCTTCAAAAATCACTATTTCACGAAGAATTTAGACTGCTTCTCACACATTGTAACATTATTTACAACCACCTTTCAATCATTTTTGATAAATCATTGATTTCATCTTTGCTGCAATGATACTTAATAAACTCTGCAAGTTATCCACAGAGCAACACTCAATTTTATTGATGATATTCTTATTATACCAGACATTTTTCATACACTCCCTTGTACGGATAGTTTTCCGACAACTTCATGATTACATATCTTGCGGTTTTGATTATTTTTGCTGCAAGAAATACATACTTCAAACGAAAGGTCTTTATTTGCTGTCTGTATTCTG
>CAYJIZ010000031.1:0-14236 GCA_964370395.1 uncultured Erysipelotrichaceae bacterium | reverse complement strand
TAGTGTTAGTAAAATCCTTTTTTTTTCGAATTTAACAAAAAAATAAAATAATCTTGCGCATACCTTTACTTAAAATTTACCTTCTCTTCATTCATATGATGAAAAATTACACTAAAATAGTAATGTCTGAGGGGGAGAAATGAGATGAAAAAACTAAAGATGGTAATGTTGAGTGCGCTACTTGGTATGAGTTGTTTACCACTGAGTGTACCAACAGTGTTGAACGCGCAAGAAAGTGATGCTACTTTGATTGCGAGTTATGATTTTGAAGGTGATGTAGAAGATAATAGTGGAAACAATTATCATGGAAATGCAGTGGGAGAGGTACAATACATAGAAGATTTAAAAGCTGGTAATAAAGTATTGCACATTCAAAACCCAGATAGTAATGCAGAAGGTGGAGCTGCACCGCTACAGTATGTTAATTTAGGAAATAAAATTAAGTTCAATGCGGATGATTACGCTTTGTCTTTTTGGTGGAAAGACGATCGTAGTAAAAGCATTGCAGGTGATTCAGGTGGTACGATCATCGGAAATAAAGATTACAATAGTGGAGGAAACAAAGGGTTTGCGATTGGGAGTTTTACATCGAATATTCGTGTGAATTTTAATGCGGATAGTGCACGTATGGAACATCGTGTTACAAGTTTTGAAGACGAAAAATGGCATCACATTGTTGTGAACTACGATCGTGATGGGAATATGACTACTTACATTGATGGTAGCAAAAACCAAGTGACAAACATTGCGAGTCAAAAAGGAAAAACAATTGATGTAAATGGTTCTAGTTTAGTACTAGGAGCCGATGGGTTCTTTAAAAATGGAGTAAGTGGTGGTTACTACGATGAGTTGAAAGTTTACCATGGCTTATTAAATGAGACAGAAATTAATGCTTTGTATGATGTGTATGCGCAAAGCCAAGTGGAAGCAGAAAAACAAGCATTGATAAAAGAATTAGAAGCACTGTTTGTAACTTGTGATCAAGCGTTAGCAAATACAGTGTACAACAAAGAAGACAAAAGTGTTTTTGAAGCAGTGTACAAACCAATTAGAACAGCAGTTTTCACAAACTGGAGTGTTGAGCAATTAAATGGTGCCATTGCTTCAATTCAAGAAGCGAAGCAAGTATTAGATGCGAAATATACATTCCGTACTACGCTTCAAGAAGCCAAAACATTGTTGGCAAAACAACCAGATCATGCATTAGCTGGAAGCATGAAAAAGGCAATAGCAACAGCCGAAGCATTTGTGATAAGTGGTGCAACAAAAGCAAGTTTAAATAATGCTAACTACCAATTACGCAAAGAAATTATGCGTTTTGAACGCCAAGATAAGCGCTTGTTGAGTTTTGCGGTTTTGAGTGATACACATGTTGGTAGTGGTAATGACACGAATTCAAATTATGTTTTGGATGCTATGAACGATCTTAAAAAAGAGGAACCATTGACTGATACTATTTTAATTGCTGGTGACTATACGCAAGATGGAACAAAAGCACAGTATGCAAATTTCCAAAAATTAATGGAAGAAAATTGGCTAACAATGGGGAATCGATTAGTATTAACACAAGGGAACCACGATGTACGTTGGTTGTGTGGAAATAACCCAGAAGGGGGAAAAGACCCGAATGCTTCTTCGAGTTATTGTGGATTAGAGGATAACTTTATGACACGTTACTTACCATTTAAAAATAAGTGGTTGGATAACGAAGAAGACAGTGTCACAAAAGAGAAAACATATTATGCGACAACAATCCAAGGTTTTCAGTTCATTTCTTTAAATACGGAAAAAGATTTAAAGGACTATGCTTATTTAAGTGATGAGCAATTAACTTGGTTTGAAAACACATTAGAAAAAAATACGGATCCAGAGCAACCGATCTTTGTTACTTTGCACCAACCGTTAAACGATACGCATGCAAGAAGTACATATTGGACAGTAGGGAATCAAGATGCTAAGTTAAAAGCAATTTTGAAGAAATATCCACAAGTAGTTTTAATTAGTGGACACATCCATAATGGAGTAGGTGTAGCGAGTGCTGTAAATAATGGGTATGCTACGATGTTAGATGCACCATCTTTGGCACAAAATGAAAATGGATTGAACCAACAACAAATTGGTTATATCGTGAATGTATACGATGGGTATACGCAAGTACGTATTTATGATTTTAAAAACAATAAATATCGTGATGAGTTTGAAATGATCATCGATGATACATTAGAAACTTACCAAGATGATAGTGATGATCTAGCACAAGATATGATTACTTACACAACAAATGTGGATGGTGTAGACCAAAATGGTATCGAAAATGCGTTTGATGACAATGGAAATACGTATTATCGTAGTAATCAAACAAATCAAACAAGTGTTACGATGACATTAAAGGAAATGAGTATTGTTGATGGAGTACGTTACTTACCACTTCAAAATTACAAAGTAAATGGTTCTACTATAAATGGTCGTGCTTACCAAATGCAAGGATTTATTGAAAACTACAAAATTGAATTAAGTAGTGACAATGGACAAACATACAAAGAAGTAGCAAATGGGACTTGGTTATCAAACAATAATTGGAAACGTGTTTCTTTTGCTGCTCAAAAAGCTACGAACATTCGTGTGACTTCTTTGGGTTCTCCAAGCTACAACAATAATACATTTATTACGATTGCACGTTTGGAAGTAACAGGAGATACCTTTGCATTTAATGATTATAATGCATTGTTGAATGATGCGAATGCAAAAGGAAGCGAACAATTTACAACGAGTAGCTTTGCTAGTATGAAAGCTGTGCTGCAATTGGCAAAGGATGCCATTGCGCAAAATGAAGTGAATAAGAGTGTTTTACAAAAAGCGTATGAAAGTTTACAAGCAACGCTATTGCAACTACAAAAGAAAGCAAGTAGTGAGCAAGTGCGTACAATGCAAGAAATGTTGCAACACTTCACTGGTTTACAAAAAGAAGATTACACAGATACAAGTTTTAAAGAAGCACAATTAGTGTTTGAAACGATAAAAAGTAATCTTTTAAATAAAGATGATCTTAGTGAAGATGTAGCGATGCAGTTGTATTTACAAGGGGTGATAAAACTTCAAGGATTACAACGAGTAGAGAAAGAGGAAGGAACAAGTCCAGATTCAAAACCAGAAGTGAAACCTGAAGTGAAACCGGAGTTGAAACCAGATACGAAGCCAGTAGTAAAACCAGAGGTGACACCAACGCCATCTTTACCAAAAAATGACGGGACTACTGTGGCACCTACGATTAAAAAAGAAACGACGTATGTGGTGAATCGTGAACTTGTCAATGAGTATGTGGAGAAGAAGACGAAAACAAACGATACGGATTCAAAAGAAAAGAGTGAAACTAATACAACTGAGGAAAGTGTAGAGAAAGAAAAAACACCTCTATCACAAGCGAGCAAAGCGAGTGATGAAGTGAGTAGTGATGCACTAGTATGGACAGGAATAATCGTAGTAATTGCGATTGCTTGTGTTGGTGGATTAGCGTTATTGAAAAGAAAACATTAAAAGAAAAGAAAGGCTACTCAATGAGTAGCCTTTTGTTATCTTTTTTTAAGAAATATTTCAGGATCGATGATACGTTCCTCTTTTTCAATTTGTTCTGCGCTTTTAACATATCCTTCGTTGTATTTGTCGAAGAAGTCTTCATAGAAATGAAGTGTCTCTGGAGCAGTTGTGATTGATGCAGCGAATAACGCATCGCTTAAATGCAAAGATGCATCACTTGAAACTGGTCTTGCACTTTGGCTTTCTACCCAATGCGATTGTGGACCAATGTAGCGGTAGTCTTTGTTGATGTGATTGCTACTATCGTTTTTCATCACAAACTTTTCCATCATCATCGGAATGTACATTTCTTCAGGGTACCAAGATAGTTTGAAATTAGTAGAAACATAATCAACATGATCAACTAACAATAAGGCACTCTTTTTAGAAATCATAAACCATGGACTTCCTATCATAATTGTATCTTCAAGTGTTCTGCGTAACCCGATTAAATTTAAAAAGCGGGCGTTTAATTTAGTGAAACCACGAGCGAAGTTACTTGTTGGAAAGGATAACAAGTTTGTGAACGTATAATATTTAAGTGTTTTCTTACGTAATTCAGGATCTTGTTTCTCGTCACGATCGACGTAATAGAAGTCTTTTCCATTGTGTTCTTCTAAGAAGGCAACAATTTCATTACGTGATTTAATCGGAATCATACCATCTGTTAAGTTAATAAAATAATCAAATCCACCTAACTCTGCTGCTTCTTTCATTTGCAACATGGTACCTCTTGCCATCGATAAGTCACCCTCTTGCGCAAACTCTTGTTTTTCAGAGATGTGAACACGGCGATCTTCGGCATATACAAAGTGAATACGTCCTCTTAAATCATTGTCGTTAATCATAATGAAGACATGGTCATCTTGCTTGATTAATTGGTTGATCGTTTCGACTAATTCATCGTATTCACGATCGGAATGTACTAAATAAGCAATTTTCATAAGGAATCCTCCAAGTTATTATATTATAACATTTTATAGGGTATTTCGCACTAAAAAATAAATAATTGAAAAAGGAATTGACACTAATATTATAATGTTATAACATTTAGTTGTAAAGAGAGGTAAAACAATGAAAATCACAAAGGCAAAAGCATACCAAGATTACCTAAATGGATACATTGAAGGAGAAGGTGTCATCGTTACAAATAAACAGTACAAAGATGCGAAACACTTCTATGAATCAGTGGATCCAACGATTGCTGAGGATACGATAATGTACGAAGTTTACATGTGTCCAGAAAGCGAAAAGGGCAACCCACATGCATTAAACTGGGGATTGTCAGTATTAAAACCTGTTTATGTAAACAAAGAGTGCAACATGACGAGAGGGCATTTCCATGCGGATACATCATGTGCCGAAATCTACTTTGGTTTAGCAGGAAAAGGAATCCTACTTTATATGGATGAGGATGGAAACTGCTTCGGTGAAGAAATCGAAGAAGGAAGCATTCACTACATTAATGGAAAATTGGCGCACCGTCTAATTAACACATCACAAGAAGAATTACGTGTTGGGGCATGTTGGTCTTTGCAAGCGGGATATGACTACGAAAGAGTAGAGAAACAACCGTTTGGTGTACGTGTTTTTAAAGAGAATGATGAAATCATTGTGAAGGAGACAAATTAATATGGCATACTTAAATTTTGAATCGAAATACGAAAAATTTCCAAAGACGAAAGTGACTGGACACAAAGCAATTTGTGGTTATGAAGCAATCGCTTCACAATTAAAAAGTGAAATGAAAAAAGACTGTGTGGTAGTGTTTGACTACTATCCTGGAGTGAATGAAGAAGAAGTAAAACAACTAATTAAAAAATTAAATCCAGCTACAGTAATTGAAACATCACATATCTTCAAAGATGGGAAAACAATTACAGAACAAATGAAATACCATTTAACAGATGATCGTGTATTTGGGAAAATGTACTATGGAGACTTTGTTGATTTTATTGATGAAGTAAAATTAAAAGAAGCACAAGACGTAGTGGCTTCTCTACAAGGAGTAAGTGTAATTTGTGGAGTTGGTGCTAGTTTAATTAGCCAAGGGGATATTAATGTTTATTTTGATATGGCTCGTTGGGAAATTCAAATGCGTTTCCGTAAAGGAATGTGTAACTATAAAGCAGATAATAATGATGAAGATATTTTAAGAAAATACAAACGTGCATTCTTTATTGAATGGCGTATTGCAGATAAACATAAAGTGCGTTTGTTTGATCGTATGGACTACGTAGTGGATACCAACAAAGAAAACGATCCTAAAATGATTAGTGGTGACACATTCCGTCATAGTTTAAAGAAAGCAGCGAGTCAACCATTCCGTACAGTACCTTACTTCGATCCAGGAGTATGGGGTGGACAATGGATGAAAGAAGTTTGTAACCTTGATCGTGAAAAAGCAAACTATGCTTGGAGTTTTGATGGAGTACCGGAAGAAAACAGTATTTTATTTGATTTTGATGGTGTGGAATTTGAATTGCCAGCAATCGATGTGGTATTGTACCAACCAAAACAATTGTTAGGACCACAAATCTATGCGCGTTTTGGAGCAGAATTCCCAATTCGTTTTGACTTCTTAGATACAATGGAAGGACAAGCATTATCATTACAAGTTCACCCATTGACAGAATACATGAAGAAAAACTTTGGTATGCCTTATACGCAAGATGAAAGTTACTATATTTTGGATGCGAAAGAAGATGCATGTGTTTATTTAGGATTGAAAGAAAACATCAACCCAGAAGAAATGATTGATGATTTACGATTAGCGCAAAAAGGTGATATCGTATTCGATGCGGATAAATACATTAATAAATTCACTGCGAAAAAACATGATCACTATTTGATTCCTGCGGGCACTTGTCACTGTTCTGGAAGTGGAACAATGGTATTAGAAATTAGTGCGACACCTTATATTTTCACATTCAAATTATGGGATTGGGAACGTTTAGGATTAGATGGTCTTCCTCGTCCAGTGCATGTGGAACATGGAAAAGAAGTAATCGCATGGGATCGTACAACACCATGGGTAGAAAAAAACCTAGTGAATGCTATTTATGAAGTAGAAGAAGAAAACAATACATGCAAAGTAGAACATACAGGATTGCATGAATTAGAGTTTATTGAAACTAGAAGATATACATTTAAAGAGAAAACAAATCATAAAACACATAACTCTGTGAATATGCTTAACTTAATTGAAGGAAAAGAAGCGATTGTGGAAAGTGTAGATGGATCATTTGAACCATTTATTGTACACTATGCGGAAACCTTTATCGTACCAGCTTCGGTTGAAGAATATACAATTTCACCTTATGGAATGAGTGAAAACGAAGAAATTATGGTGATTAAAGCGTATGTTAGACAAGCCAATGAAAAGTGCAATCATTAGTGATCAATTAAATGATGATTTGTATACTAGTTTAAAACTAGCAAAAGAGGCAGGGTATGATTACGTAGAGTTACATAATGTGTTCAATAAGAGTATTGAAGAATGCAATATGGCAGAAATTGAACAGATCAAAGCGATGTTAGATGAATTTGATTTAAAGGTCGTAAACATCGCTTCAACGATCTTCTTTCTATGTCCACTTTATCCGCATTATCGTGTTTCCTCGTTCAATGCTGGCTTTCATGCAATTCAAGGGGAACTTGTCTACCACATGGCAATGTTACACAATGCGTGTCGCGCTGCCAAAGCGTTGGATTGCCAATACGTACGAGTCTTTCCTTTCCGTTTTCCTGATAACGATGACATTGTTGTAGTAGGAACAAAAGAGGATCGTAATGCGATTGTGGAAGTGTTAAAACAAGCAGTTCATATTGCGAAAGTATACGATGTTACTTTAGTCTTAGAAAACTGTCCTTATTCACACTGTCCAAAAGGATTGATGACATTTGATATCGTTGAGCAAGTGAACGATGATCATTTGCGTTTATTGTGGGATCCAGCCAATTCGTATCGTGCAGTACAAAGCAAAGTACCAGAGGAGTTTTTAACTGCAACTTTGCTTGAGGAGTATACAAAAATCAAACATCGAATTGGGCATATTCATCTTAAAAATTATGCATATGATGCAAGTATTGTAGAAAAACCATTTGTTCATGTGGCATTGTTGGATGGAGATATTGATTATGTATCTTTGCTTGCACTGATGCAAGAAGACAACATGGCATGTGTTAGTTTGGAACCAGAAGTTCCATTAGCAGAAACGCTACAATCTATGATGCAGCTAAAGAAAGTACTAGAGGGTTAGAAATGAAAACAGGTTTTGATATTCAAGTAGATTTAAATAATTTAGAATTTATATATGGAGATGATGTATATGGTCCTCCTTGTGAAAAACGTCGTCTTGATGATATTCGTAAAAGTTTAAGTGATCCTAATGTGGATGGTCCATATTATGTGTATGCCGTAGCGATGGATGTTGCGAAAAAAGAACATCGTGATGAACTTTTGAATCGTAATTTATTGTATGGAGCAATGATCTTTACCAAAGGATTAGTAGGAGAGGAACCAGTTCGTAGCCAAGGGCATATTCATGCTGTTTATAGCTCATGTAATGCATCCACTTGTGAAGTGTATGAAATTTGGCAAGGAGAAGCATACATTTACATGCAAGAAAGAGCTACCGACAATCCTGGTCGTTGTTATGCTATTCATGCGAAAGCCAATGACATTGTCGTTGTCCCACCTAATTGGGCGCATGCTACTATTAATGCAAATCCAGAAACAGAAATGTTGTTTGGTGCTTGGTGTGTACGTGATTATGGCTTTGATTATGATGAAGTGAGAGCGCATAATGGCGTTGCCTACTTTCCAAAAGTACGCAATAATGAAATTGTATTTGAGAAAAATCCAAGCTATGATAGTGATGAAATTATCATCAAAGAAGCACGCAGTTATCCAGAATTAGGACTTCGCGATGATATGCCAATTTATACACAGTTTGAGCAAAATCCAGATTTGTTTAACTTTGTAACTAATCCACAAATAGCGCAAGCTGTGTGGGATCATTTTGAACCATAAGTCTTTTTTATCATGATTAGAAAATCCCCAAATGTGCTATAATTAATACATAGTGGAAAGGGGATTTTTTTAATGAGAAAAGTTATGACAAAAGCCAGTGTCTTTACTTTGTGTATGATTTTATCTTGTATGTATTTGGTTGTACCTGAAAAGGTGAAAGCACTTGACTGGATTGATTCACGTGAAGTGCAAAAACAAATTGATGAAAAAGCAGGTGAGGGAGGCGTTATCTACATAGATAAAACAGTCACTTTAAGTGGAGAATTGAACTTGAAAGAAGGAACGACAACAATTATAACTGTTCCTGATGGCGAAGGTATCCTACTTGGTGTCGATCCGTCGATTGCAGGAACTGGGAATTTAATAATCAAATCCAATGTTGGTATACATGTATTCGGAGGAGATTCACTCATAATAAATGGTGGTGCAAATGTAAAAATAGAAAGCACATCTTATGGAATGAATTTTCCTGTTTTTAATAATTTATTGGTGTCAAATGCTTCATTAACTGTTAATAGTGGGGATGTTGCATTGAATATTGGTGATGATGTAACCTTTCAAAATGCGGATGTTGATTTAAGCTCAAAAGAAACGGCAATAAATACTGATTTAGGTGTAATGATAGCTGATTCTAATGTGAAAATTAATGCGATTGGAAATGGGATGCAGGCAGCAGAGAAAGTTGAAATTAGTGATAGTATTCTTGATATCGCTACTGCGGCTTCAGGAATCAGTAGTTCTACTAGTACAATAAAAAGCGTTAATTCAAATATAACGATGTCGTTAAGTGGAGTAGGCGTTGGTTTGGTAGGAGAATCGATGTACGATGCCTCTACCATTGATAATACGCAACTAAATATTCTTGGTGGTGGCCGAGGGATGGAAGCGCAGAATTTAGAAGTGACTAATAATTCAACCGTTAACATAGGTAGTAATGATTCTGCGAAAGTAAGAGATTTAATGGTTGCAGATTCAACTATGGATTTAACTGGAAAAACTTCAATTCGTTATAATGAAAAATGGAGCTTTGATTCAAATAGCCGATTGAACAATTTAGGTTTGTTTTCTAATTATGGAGAGTTAGGTATTACAGGAACCTTTTACAATAATGGGACTTACCGCCATGGTGGTGTATTAAATGCAACTGCGAAAATGGAAAAGGGTGAGAATGCTTTAGTTATAATTGATAAAACAGTAAACGCTGAGGAAAAAAGTTTGTTGGATAAATTGGGTGTTTCTTACCAAACATTAGTAGAAGGTTTGGATTTTGTAAGTGATTCTTCTACCCGTAGCGGAGATGGTTACCATTGGGATGAAACACTAAAGACATTATCGATTTCGAATTTGTATTTAAAGACGAATAAAGGAGAAACAGATCCTTCTATCTTGTTACCAGATGGAGCTTATTTAGAAGTGATAAAAGGAACAAACAATGAGGTTGTAAATGAGAATACAAAAGGACTTGCGATTGAATGCCAAGGTAATTTCACTGTTTATGGGCAAGGTCAATTATCATTAGTTGGAAATGGTGTTGCCTTAGGTGCAGGTGGAACATTGGATGTCATTGGGACTACTCTCTTTCATCAATCGGGAGTAGGATTAGCTGCAGCTGATATTACGATGACATATGCGAAACTATTTGGTGCCGCGACAGCTGGTGCTAATTTGGTTTCTAATAAGTCCATTCACGTAAAAAATAGTAATCTTTATATAACTAGTGTTGACCAATCGTTTGCGCGTCTATCAAACTTAAAATCACGTTCTAGTGATAATGAAATTGTAATTGATGGATTGCCTTCTAATATAAAAATGGAACAAAAAATCTCAGAAGCAGGAATTTACATCGTATTAGTTGATGAAAATAGTGAGCAAATTTCTGAGGCATATATCGAACGTTATCAAGCAGGACATTTATTACGCTTCATTGCGAATAACCCAACAAAAGACGTAGCGAAAATGGTAGTGCGTGCAAATAGCGTTATCACTCCACCCACTTTTGTGTATCCAGGGTATGAAATTCAAAGCTGGGATCGCGTTCCTACGGTAAGTTCACCTTACGATTTTACGATAGGAATAAATGAAGACTTGGTACTGTATGGAAAGTGGGATAAGATAAAACCACCGCAACCAGAACCAGATCCAAAGCCAGATCCAAAACCGGATCCAACACCAGTGAAACCAACAAGCCCAGATACGTCAGATGTAACAAATAAGACATATTGGACAAGTGTGATGTTGTTAGCGGGTGCGATGTTATCTATTGTGAGCATTCGAAGAAAGCGTTCGTAATAAAAGAAGAAATCACACAAATAAGAAATCTTTTCAAATGATAGAAATGTTAGTATAATGAAAAAAAGGAAGTGGCATGATGAAACTAAATTATAATAAAGGGGCAATCCCATTGTATTTGCAAATTTTTGCGATTTTAAAAGATAAAATTGAGAAAATGGAATATGCCTATGGGGAATTAATTCCAAGTGAATTGGAATTAGAGAAAAAGTACAAAGTAAGTAGAATAACAGTGAGACAGGCGATTGCAGAATTAGAAAAAAATAATTATGTAACGCGCGCACGTGGAAAAGGGACAAGTGTGATTTATACAAAACGTATTGATGAGACACTAACAGCAATTCGTTCCTTTACAACGGAGATGAAAGAACGTGGATTAGAGCCAGGCACAAGTTTCATTGAGATTGATAAAGTGGAAGCATGCGAAGATGTTGCTAGCCATTTGCACGTACAAGAAGGAAGTGAAGTGTATCACTTATATCGTGTGCGTACGGCAGATAATGAACCGATTGTTATTTTTGATACTTATTTAAGTGGAGATTATCCCTTTCCTTTACAGAAAGAAAAATACATGAATGCAATGTATGATGTGTTTGAAGAGATTGGTGTAAAAATACCTGTACGTGTACAGGAGAACTTTTTAGCAATGTTGGCAGATGAAGTGATTGCCAAACGTTTGGAAGTAGAAGAGGGTAGTGCGATATTCAAACGTTCAAGAGTAGCGTACAATCATGAAAACAAACCAGTAGAATATACGATTTCTTATTATCGAGGGGATCGTTATTCGTATTCTATTGAATTAGGAAAATAAAAAAATCAGAATTAAATTCTGATTTTTTTTTGCTTTATTGTTGGACTAAGCGAATTGTGAAACGGTTGCGATCACCGCGGTACTTCGCGATAGAATATTCGGTAGGTTCATCACTTTCGTTGTATGCCACAGTTGTAATGGTATAAATGGCTTGTCCTTCGCTTATTTGCAACATTGCGGCAATGTCACTTGTTGCGATGTTTGCTTCCATACAGCGATCGACATAAGCGATTGGCATATGGTATTTGTTTTTCATTAAGTC
The DNA here is from genome assembly GCA_964370395.1 of uncultured Erysipelotrichaceae bacterium. Classification (GTDB taxonomy): domain Bacteria; phylum Bacillota_I; class Bacilli_A; order Erysipelotrichales; family Erysipelotrichaceae; genus JBGUVL01. The sequence goes on along the minus strand of CAYJIZ010000031.1, from coordinate 2,266 downwards.
ATATAATGATGTTTCCATATTTGTGAAGTCTTCGTCTTCGATGTTTTTAAATTTATTGCATGGTACATAAGTGTGTACGTATACCATAGCATCTCCATCTGCATAGCGTAAACGCGCTAAGTGAAAAACGGGGTCATTCACTTCTAAATTCAGTTGTTTGGCTACTTCTTCGTTTGCTTTTTCTACTTCGCTTACTAACACGTTTGTGGAAGGAGTTAAGCCAAGTTGTTGCATTTCTTCATTATAACTTGCTAGCTTCTTAAAGAAGAATCCATCTACTTTTGGTTTTGAGACAAATGTCCCTTTTGCCTTTTGACGAGTGATGTAACCTTCGTTAATCAATTCCTGAAACGCTTGGCGAATCGTAGGACGAGAAATATCCAATCCATTACAAAATTCTAGTTCTGTTGGTAGTTGGTCTCCTGTCTTGTAGGTATCGTTTTTTATTGCTTTTATGATGGCTTGTTTAATTTGAAAATACATTGGAACAGGGGAATTTTTATCTACTTTAAAATTCGTTTTGATATTGTTATCCATGTTGTCACCTCTATGGATTAATTATATCTTACATTACAAAAATTTACAATGTAATAACATTATTATAATAAAATTTCAGTTTACTAATTGACCGCATTGTCATGTAATGTTATAATGTAATTACATTAGGAGGAAATAGTATGGATACAAGTCAATTAACTGTGAAGACATTAGCTAAATTTTTTGATCACACATTATTAAAAGCATTTGCAACTGAGGACGATTTAAAAGAATTGTGCAGACAAGCAAAAGAGATGGGAACCGCAATGGTAGCGATTAATTCTTATCCTGTTGCATTGTGTAAAGAATACTTAAAAGATAGTGATGTACATGTAGGAGCAGCCATTGCTTTTCCTTTAGGACAAACAACGATTGAATCAAAAGTATTTGAAACAAAGGATGCCATCGCCAAAGGTTGTGATGAGATTGATTATGTTGTGAATATTGGAAAAGTAAAAGAAGCAAACTATGCATATATTAAAGAAGAGATGGAAGCGATTGTTTCTGTTTGTCGCGAAGCGAATATAATAAGTAAGGTTATTTTTGAAAACTGTTACTTAACAAAAGAAGAAATCAAACAATTATGTTTTGTTGCGAAAGAAGTGAAACCAGACTTCATTAAGACTAGTACAGGTTTTGGTACAGGAGGGGCAACCTTTGAAGATGTTGCGCTAATGGTAGAAAGTGTTGATGGAGCTTGTGAAGTGAAAGCAGCAGGAGGCGTGAGGGATTGGCCTACTTGTAAGAAAATGATAGAATTAGGAGCGACAAGAATTGGAACATCTTCTGCGAAAGATATTATCGCAGGGTTTGTTGCGGAAAGAGGAGAATAACGTGATAAAAGTAGCGATTACAGGTGCAAATGGATACATTGCATCATTGATTCAAAAGTGCAATAAAGAGAAGTTTGAATTTATTCCAATTACGCGTAAAGATCTTGCATTGGATGATCCGGATGCAGTGAAGGCGTATTTTGAAGCTCTTGATTTTGATGTTGTTGTGCATACAGCAGCCAATGCAACAACGGCGGACTGTGAAAATAAACCAGAGATGACACATAAGATTAATACTTTATCAACAATGCGCATTGCGGATGTTTGCAAAGCGAAAAACAAACGTCTTATTTTCTTTGGTACGGAGCAAAGTTTTAATGGTCAAACAAAAGAGGGACCATTTAAAGAAGAAGATGAGTTAATAGCAGTAACAAACTATGGAATTCAAAAGGCAGAAGCAGATTTGTATATCCAAGATACATTGGATGATTACATTGTCTTGCGTTTGTCATGGATGATGGGAATGAGTATGCCACAAATAAAAACGAGTCCTAACATTATTAAAAATGTGATGGATGCGATTTTAAATGAGAAACCTACTTTATTTACAGTGAATGAAGTTCGTGGTATGACCTATGCACAACATTTAGCGGATGGGTTTGAAACGATTGTTTCGCTTGCTAGTGGAGTGTACCATTTCTCAAATGTGAACGTACATAATACGTATGAAAGTGCGAAAATTGTTGCACGCCAATTGGGTGTTGATGAAAAACGTATCGAGCAATTAATCTTGCCAAATACAGAACGTTATGCAGATCGTTTCCGCGATTATCGTTTGGATAATACGAAAATTGTAGCAAGTGGAATCAAACTTGGAACGTTTGAAGAAGATGTACAACTTTGTCTGCGTGATTTTGGTTGGATAAAATAAAAAATCAAGAGGAAAACAGATGCGT
>CAYJIZ010000030.1:0-14766 GCA_964370395.1 uncultured Erysipelotrichaceae bacterium | reverse complement strand
TTTAATTAAAAAATAATGGATTTACCGTATATTTTAGTGAGATGTATTGTTTATAAAAAAACGATACACCTTTACTTTAAGGGTTTATCGCTTATTTTATAATGGTGTCCTGATTGGGATTCGAACCCTAGACCCATTGATTATGAATTTGTAATAAACGAAAAATATCATTTTAATAAAAAAATACATCAATAATTTATTCTTGATTATTCGTTTGTGAGTTAAAACAACATATTCTCTAATCAAAAAAATATACGACATCATTGATTAAAACATATAGACATATATCGTCAATTATTGACATCATGCACAGTAAAGTGTAATATTATATTGTAGAAACGATATTATCGTTTTCTTTATAGCTCATCTACTAGAGTAGAAAGAGTTCCTTAAGGCGTGCGATTTTGCACGCTTTTTGCTATTTCATACCTCTTCATTAGTTTATTGAACGTGTGACTTATTTCTACATAATACGCCGTCACTACAACATAATACGTTTTTCTATCATCTAATACAACGAGATATCTTTCTTCTTTGAAGAAAATATGAATTCTTTTCTTTTCTTTCCATATTTTTATATTACTGCAGCAATTTTCACAACACATACAATTTATAATAACTGGTTTTATCCAGTGAATTCTAGCACTTCTTTTCGAATCAAACAATCTATTCTCAAAACCTGATTTTTGATAATCTTTATGAGTTAAATGATAAAACCCCTCATGTTTTTGATTTACCATTGGATGCTTTCGAGCACCAACCTTCTTTCCATCATAAGATGGTTGGTATTTAATTAGATCTGTACAAAATACAGAATACAGATAATCAAAATATTTCTCATAATCACCTCCATAATCATTTAAACTAACAGTATCTGGTAGCCATTTGCAATCTGTTACCTTCATAATTTTGACTCCCATTTTAATATATTCATTTTAGGCTCTCTACTCAAAGTTGTTCTTTTCAGTTCATATCCGCTGCGTTTTTTGATTTTTTTAATAACTTCCAACTTACCAACATTGCACTTTAAATTTAAATCTGTTCTATTTTCATATGCAAGCGCACCAATTAGAATGTCTGTAATCTGCATTATTTGAACTTCATTTGAACGAATTGGTTGGATTTTTCTTATAATTTTACCTGAAAAATCATACTTATTATTTCTCATAATTCTTAATAAATTTTGACTTTTATCATAGGAGTGCGTATCTTTTATATCAACATAAATATTATATGTTGACATAGGATCAAAAATCGTCTTAAGCATATTAAAATAAATTTTGTAATACCATTGATCATGTGTTTGGCGATAATGCTCATGATTTAATTGCGTTTTATCAGCTATAACTGCTCTAAAAGACAAGTCATCATCATCAAAAAAGTAATCAATTATATCTAGATAAACATCTTTTTTTAATTCAGATATTTTTGTCCACTTAATCTCTGAATTCGGATTTATTCCATACTTTTCTTTGAAATCAATTATTCGTTTATTTATTTCTTTCAATTTTTTCTGAGGACAATACACCGCACCTAAGACCATTACATTACTTCTATCACGTTCAAGATGGCAACTTTCATCACAATAGACATTATATTCTAACATATAAATACCTCCTATCTAGCAATGCTATTATACAATAAACATAGCAAAAAAACATCTTACTTCAAGCAAGTAATTTCAATTTTTTTCTATATTGCTGTTATTATTCAAACCTATTTGAAGCACACAATTAGTTCCTTGCGTAATTGGACTCTTGATGCTTGGTTTGATCTTTTACTTGACTATTTCAACCTCATTTAATCTAATGGTATTCCTATAAAAAGGTAAAGACACCATCTAATTAGAATTTTTCCTAATAAATCAAACACGAACGTATTCAGATATCCCTAAATTATACCTTTGAGTTACTGTAAGTTTTGGTATAGTTATTGAAATTTTTTTATGATTTCAACCTTAAAAATAAATCAAACCATTTTTATCTTATTTTGTTATTATTAATTTTTATCTCCCTTTTTATAATTGATTTTATTCTTTGTTCTACTCCATAAAACATTTACTTTGAATCTGACATATTTATGTGTTTTTAAGCATTCACATCAACAAATAAAAAAAAGCGATGAACCCTGTAAATAAAGGTTTATCGCTTATTTTTATAATGGTGTCCTGATAGGGATTCGAACCCTAGACCCACTGATTAAGAGTCAGTTGCTCTACCAACTGAGCTATCAAGACAAATCTATTGCGCTATGTAATTATAGCACTTTTAAAAAAGATTTGTCCATACCTTTCCTTTTAGAAAGATAAATATTTATCAAAAGTTTGTATCCACTGTTCAAATAATTGATCTTGCGAAATAAGTCGATTCGCATTACTTGTAGATGGCATACAAATACATTCAATAGTTAAATGCGAGAAGTGTTTTTGAAATACATCATAACTTTTCTTTCCATTGCATAAAACGACTTTAATAGAAGGGTATTTTTCTAGTAATGATGCGATATCATTCGCTTTCACATTTTTAATCTTACTATCTAAGCTTCCTTCTCGTTCGCATTCTTGGATTACATCCCATAACGCAATGTGATTGCTTTTTAAGCACGTTATCTTATCCTCATAACAATTCCATTCACTATTAAAATAACGCTGTATAATAGGCCAGAAACGATTGTGAGCAAACCCATAGTATTCTTGTTTATCAAGTGATGTAACAGAAGGCAAGGATCCAACAATTAAGATATAAGGATCGTTACCAACTACTGGTTCAAAACCACTAATCAATGACTTCTACTCCAATTAAATCATAAGGAAGAGCATCCGTGATTTTCACCTTAACAAAACTTCCAAATTCAATCACTCGATCACTTTTAAAGATAACTAATCCATCCACATCATCTGGAGCATTAAAACAAGATCTACCACGATATTTTCCAACCAATCCATCTTGTGATTCCACCAACACTTCAAAAACTTGACCGATTAAGGCTTGATTGTTTTGTAGAGAAATATCTTTTTGTAGACGCATTAATTCATCTAATCTCGCTTGCTTTTCTTCTTCTGATATTTGTTCTTCCATATCATAAGCAACCGTATCTTCTTCTGGAGAGTACGTAAATGCACCCATACTATTCCATTTCACATCTTTTACAAACTCGATGATTTCATCAAACTCTTCTTTTGTTTCGCTTGGAAATCCTACGATAAATGTTGTACGCAAAGTAGGGAAAGTGAAATGTTTACGAATACTTTGAATCGTATTTAACACTTCTTCCTTTGTTCCACGTCGATTCATCAATGCTAACATTCGATTGTTCGCATGCTGCATAGGGATATCAAAGTAAGGTAACACTTTATCCAGTTGTGCCATTCCTTCAATTAATTGTTCATCAATTTCATCAGGATACATATATAATACACGAATCCAGTGTAACCCTTCGATTGCATTCACTTCTTTTAATACGTCTAAAAGAGCACGTCTTTGCATTGTATCAACACCATACTTAGTGGTATCCTGTGCAATTAATACAAGTTCCTTTACTCCTTTGCTCGCCAATTGTTTTGCTTGTTCCACAATCGTAGCAAGTGGGTAAGAAACGTTTCCACCACGAATTAAAGGGATCGCACAATATGTACATCGATTACTGCAACCTTCTGCGATTTTTAAATAAGCCGTCCAAGGTTTTGAGGAGATTAATCGCTCACTCTTTTGGTAACTTGTTAAGTGATTCCCTAATTCCAGTTCTAAAATTTCATGCAAATTAGGGTATTCTTTGATACTAATAAAACGATCCACTTCAGGTAATTCCTTTTCTAATTGTTCCTTGTAACGCTGTGCCAAACAACCAACAACAATTAATTTTTCTAAATTTTCTTGCTTGTATTGAGCCATCTCTAAAATGGTATTGATTCCCTCTTCTTTGGCTGGATCAATAAACCCACATGTATTAATAATGATAGCTTGTGCCAAAGAAGGATCATTTACTAATTCATGATTTCCACTTTGTAACATTCCCATCATTGTTTCACTATCTACTAAATTTTTACTACAACCTAATGATACAAATCCGATTTTCATATTCTTCACCTCTGCGTATGATTATAACAAAAAATACTACGAAAGTCGTAGTATTTTAAAATTTCATAAATTTTCTAAACAAAAATGTATACATTGTAGTCATACTTGCAATCATACTCCATGCAAAAGGTTTATGGTTTGTAGAATCACTTGTTTTGACTGCTTTCTTTTCTTTCACTTTCTGGTTTGTGATCGTATAACTTGTATCCTCCTCTACTTCAATACGATGCATCTCACTTGAATAACGATACCCTTTTGGTGCTTCTAATTCTTTCACAAAATAAGTTCCTTGTAGTAAATCTTCAATTACATACGTTCCCTCTTCCTGCGTAGTGAATTGCATGATTTCTTCTTTGTTCGCATTATACAAAGCGAATTTAGCTTGTAACGGTTTTTTGTCATCGCCTTTTTTCACGATTGTTAAGTCTTTTCGAATCAACTTGTTTTCTAATTCTCCATTTGTTGGATTTACAACGATTGTTTCACTTCCATTATTCACAACATCAAAAGGATACTCATTTTGATCTAGTTCATAATGCTTATTTGTTTTCACTTCTTTTAAGACATACGAACCAAGTGGTAAATCCAGTGGTTCAAGCAATTGACCTTGTGCATCAATTCCAGAATAATACACCATCGTATTCGCTGGAATACTCACTTTGTCCACACTTGTGATTGCAGCTTTGGTGTAGATTGCGAAACGAACATCTTTATACGCTTCTTCTAGCTCTAACAAACTTCCTTGTTCCATGCGTTTTTGAAATTGTAATTGCACTTTTTGACGTTGGTTCACAAAATCAAAATTGATGTTCTCGATGGTTTCTTTGTTGTTTTCAATCGTAAAATCATAAGGTTTCGAATCCAATACATACCCCTCTACTGTTTTCATTTCCTTTAAATAATACTTTCCTGCCAACAAAAGTTTACTCTTGTTTTTGCTTCCACTTACCAATTGGTCCACTAGTGCATCTTTTTGATGAATCACATTACCCCATACATCTTTGATTTCTTCTTTCGCATAAATGTTTGCTTCCACTTGCGACAAAGCAACATCACCAAAGACAATTTGCGTCAGCATTTGATTTTCTATTTGTACTGGTTTAAAACCAACGACTTGGCTTCCTCTTTTTTGTAGCGTAAAGGTTCCGTATGGTTGTACTCGGTATCGAACTTTTCCATTGACGTTTTGTTTGATTTTCGGATAAATCACCGATTGCACAGAACTGTCACTCGCTCCTTGGTAAACGATTGGTAATCCCAATTCCTCATCACTTAGCTTTTGGTAAGAAACCTCTCCCTCTTGAGAGGCATTGCTCGTTGAGGATAAGTGCAATCCATTTCCTTCTTTTTTGAAAGAAGCCTTTCCCTTATGATTAACGTGTTTGTATTTACTAAATACTTGGTTAGTATCATTTAAAATCTTTGTCTCATTTGCCTTTAAAGTCACTTGTGATTCATTAAAAGAAGGTAGTTTAGAAAAGTCTTTCTTATCTTGTACAATGGTATTCTTGTAGTTTGCATAATCATCAAAACCTTCCACTATAAATTGGTATCCTAAGGATTCCCATATCATCAATTGGGTAGCCATATACCACTTATCGCTTTTTCGATCTTTATGGTTATAACCAAAGTAAGAAATCAAAGATATTTCATGGCGTTGTGCTTCGTTTAGTAATCCACCAGGAGCTAACGACATACCTGAATCCATCACTTTGTATGGTTCCACACAATACACTAATTGTTGGTTCGCATGAATGTACCCTAGTATCGAAGTATACTGTTTGCCTTCTTTACTCGTTAGATTCACACGAACATAAGGCTGAATCAAATCAACCTTAGAAATCACGTTATTGGCTTTGATATTCATTGTAGGAATCATACAAGTGAATGCCAACAACAATGCACTTATTACATACATCATCTTTTTCATCTTTTTTCCTCCTACTAATATATATGCGTTATTTTTAAAATCTCATAAAAAAAAGACAAGTTTTTTAACTTGTCTTTCTTATCTTTGCTTAATCTTTGTTTTTCTTCACAAATTTTAATGCATGAATTAATTTAATTTGGTTTCCATACATTAACGTTGCACGACGATAAATTTTCGATGCTGCAAATCCAACTAGAACAGTAGAACCAATTAAGATTGCTAATGAAAGGAATACTTCATACAACGGTACATCAACCATTGCCATACGTGCAAACATCGCCATCGGTGAACTAAATGGAATAAAAGAAGCAGCAGTAAAGATTGGACTTGATGCGTCAATTACCCCAATGTAAACAACAACGTACACAGCTACGAAAATCAATGTAATCGGTGTCGCACTACTATTCACATCTTCACTTTTTGAAACCAATGCTCCTAATGCTCCAAAGATGAAGGCATAGAAGATAAATCCTAAAATACCAAAGGCAGCAAATGCTCCTAATACATCTAATGGAATATCAAATACCATATCTAACATATGATTCCATGCTTCTGCATTCGCAAAATACGTTGATTTTGCGGCAATGACTAACACGGCAATCTGGAATGCTGCAGCGACACAACCTGCCAATACTTTCCCAAAAATTAATGAGGTTGGATTCGCACTCGTCACAAGTAATTCCATCGTGCGATTTCCTTTTTCACTTGCTACATTTGTGGCAATCGTATTACCATATAAGATAATAACCATGTAAATCGCCATAATCATTACAAAAGTATAGATGATGTTTTTTGCTCCATCACTTCCTAATGTAACAGCGTTATACGTCGCTTGTGATGTTGAAATCTTAATCGCGTCTTTTTCATCCACTCCTAAGTCCAACAACATCTTATTTTTGTAATTCATGGTAAGTGCTTGTGAGAACACTTGTGCACGAACATCTGTCATATCAGAGTTCAATACATAGTAATCAAACTTTAATGGTCCTTCTAAGATGAATCCTGCTGAAGCTTTTTCATCTTTAACCATTTTTTCTAATGCTTTTTTATTTTCTACTTTCTCAAACTTCGCTTTTGGGAAAAACAATTTGATTGTTTCATTACTTTCAATCACGTTGTCTTTGTCCAATAATGCAAAAGTTGTTTTTTCTTCAAATTGATCCATCACTGCTTCAACAGGATTACTCAACATATCTGGAAAAATACGAGGTAATGATAACCCAACAATCGCAACCAATAAGAACAATACGGTTGTAATACGGTACGCTTTGGATTTCATTATTTCTTTTAATTCAAATTGAAATATTGTTGAAAACTGTTTCATATTACTCACCCGCCTTTGTTACGAAAATATCTGTTAAGGAAGGCTTGTAATCTCCAAAATCAGAAATATCGATGTCACTTTGCGCAACTTGTTTCATAATTTCTTGTTTCGCTTCTTTTATTTCAAATATAATATAATCTTTTTTCACATCACTTACGCGCAACAACTGTGGCCATTCGCTTTCGCATTTTACTTTTAATTGCTCTGGCGTGTAATTGTTTGCACTCATCATCATTTTTTCTTTTCCAAATTCTTTTTTAATTTCTTTTAAGTTTCCTGATAAAACGATGTCCCCTTTGTTCACAATCACGATTTCTTCACAGAATTCTTCTACGTATCCCATTTGGTGACTTGAGAAAATAACCAATTTTCCACGGTGGATTTCATCTGTAATCAAATCTTTTAAAATTTGTGAGTTAACTGGGTCCAATCCACTAAATGGTTCATCCAAAATAATAATTTCTGGATCACTAATTAAAGTTTGTACCAACTGAATCTTTTGTTGGTTCCCTTTTGATAGTGTTTCTAACTTACGATTAGCATATTCCCCAATTTCTAGCTTTTCAAGTAGTTGCATCGCATATGTTTTCGCTTGCGCTTTGTTTACACCTTTTAATTGTGCAAAGTACAACAATTGATCCATGATTTTCTTCTTTGGATACATCCCTCTTTCTTCAGGCATATATCCAATTTTAAATTTTCTTGGATCGAATGGTTTCCCATCCATTAACACTTCTCCATCATTCGCTTTGAATACATCCATCAAAATACGAATTGTCGTCGTTTTACCAGCACCATTTCTTCCCAATAGACCAAGCGCTTTTCCGCTCTCTAAAGAAAAGGTTACACCATGTAAAACTTCGTTTCCATCAAAACTCTTTTTGATGTTTTTTACCTCTAACTTCATCTTCTTCCCTCCTATAATTTTCTTTTATAATACCAGTATAATCCTAACTTTACAATACACGCAATAACTAATAATAGCGAATAGCTATACATGATATCACGGTTAATAAAGGCAAAAGCAATCGTTAGCATACCAATCGCAAACACAAATATGGAAAACGATCCCGATTGTACTTTTTGCACAATCAATACGTTGCGCTCATCCGTCTCTTTAATCTGCATTTTCTTTAATGTCTCAGGATTTTTTATCGCTTTACGTAAACGTATTCCATACACAATTAATACCATACCACTCGAACTTACCACTCCACTCATAAATCCACCTAGATGTCCTGTATCTTCGTTTGCCTTTGTCACTACTAACACAAATACAAACACAAGGACCATCGCTAATAACGTGAAAAAACGCTGGTACAATTTCTTCTTATATTGATTCATCGTTCTCTACCTCACTGAAATCAAAAACATCCTCAATTGTTAAATGAAAGTACTTTGCTATCTTATAGGCTAAAACCAAAGATGCGATATACTTCTCATTCTCAATTGAAATAATCGTCTGCCTTGTTACATCTAAAGCGTTGGCTAGTTCATCTTGCGAGATTTTCTTTTCTTTTCTTAATTCCTTTAATTTTGTTTTCATAACAACCTCTTTAAAATGTCAAGTTCACTTTACATTTCTATTTTAGCGCATTTCTTTAAAATGTCAAGCGCACTTTACATTTTTATTTGGTCAAATGCATTGCTTTTGTTTTCCCTTGTATTATAATGGTATTATAGACAGTTTATTTATGAGGAGGAGAAAAGGAATGGATAATACCGTATTGTATGATTTAAGTTATGGTTTGTATGCGATTGGAGCAAAAGATGGGGATCGCGATTGTGGTTGTATTGTTAACACAGTGTTTCAAATTTCAGGAGTAGGACCAATTATTGCTTTGAGTATGAACAAAGATAATTATACTTTTGATTTGATTCAAAAAACAAAGCGCTTTAGTGTTTCTATCTTAAGTGAACAAACAACGCCAACTGTAATTAATAATTTAGGATTTGTATCTGGAAAAGATAAAAACAAATGGGAAGGTTTTGCTTTTACACACATGGATGGCTTACCAGTAGTAAAAGAAAACGCATTAGGTCACATGATTTGTGATGTGATTTCAATGTGCGAAACACCTACACACTACGTTATTTTGGCAAACGTTAGTGATGCAGAAAAAGACAGTATCGGAAATGCGATGACGTATTCGTATTACCATAACGTAATCAAAGGAAAAGCACCAAAAAAAGCACCAACATATCGTGAAGAAAATCCAGCTGGCGAATCAAAAAGTTGGGTATGTAGCGTATGTGGTTACGTATATGATGGAGATGATTTCGAAAGTGAAACAGATGCCTTCACTTGTCCAATATGTCATGTTCCAAAAGTGATGTTTGAACAAAAATAAAAAGAATAAAAGAAAACCCTATGAGATGTTACCAACAGGTAATGAATTCATAGGGTGTTTTTTATAACAAAGACAAAAAATCAATATTTGAAATAGTAAATGTCTTTTCATTTAGTTGTGTAAGCGAATCTTCACAAGCTTCAAAAGATACTTGGTAAGAACAAAGTGCTTGGTATTTGTAAGCTTGTTTTCTTGCCCCGTATTTTGTATCGCCATACAACGGATGATGCAAGTGTGCCATTAACGCACGTATTTGATGTGACTTCCCAGTATACAAAGTCACTTCCAACAAACTAATTTGTCCATTGCTTTTCACTACACGATATCCTGTTTTTATTTGCTTAAATCCTTCTTTTTCGTTGTCGCTAATATAAACTTCTTGGTTCTCTTTCTTATGGTACTTGATGATAATCTCTTCTTGTTTTGGCATCTGCCCTTCCACAAGACATAAGTACTTCTTCTCCACTAGTCCATCATGAATGCGTTTGTTCATATCACGTAATGCCTGTGCATTTTTCGCACCAATTACAATTCCTTGCGTATTGCGATCAATACGATGGCATAAAGAGGGAGCGAAGCTTTGTTCACTAAAATAATCGTATTCTTTTTTCTCATACAAATAATGTTTCAATCGATTCACTAATGTATCATCACTTATTTTGTCATCACTATGCGCCAACAAACCGACAGGCTTATTCATTAAAATAATCGCATCGTCTTCATAAATGATAGAAAGTGTTGTTGGGGCGTGAAAAAAGGAATCGTCTTTTTCATTCGCAAAGAAATCTTCATTTATATAACATTGTAATACATCGCCAACTTGTAGTCTTTGCGATATTTCACAACGCTTTTTATTCACCTTAATCTTTTTATTACGAATGTACTTATACATTAAACTTTTCGGTAGTGTTGGTAATGCTTTGCTTAAAAACTTATCCACTCGTTGGTTTGCATCGTTTTCTAAAATTGTTAATTCACGCATATATTATCCTACGTACATCATCAATACAATAGAGCATAAGCAGCCAACAATACTTCCAACAAGTACATCGCTAAAAAAGTGGACACGCAAATACATACGCGAAAAAGCAATTAATCCCGCTAACACTAAAGCAAAAATTCCAAGCGTAAGAGAATAGTAGGCAACGATGACTGCACAACAAAATCCAGTGGCACTATGTCCAGAAGGAAAACTGGAACCATAAGGCTCAGGAATAAAAATTGTTATATCATCATATAGTTCAAAAGGACGTTTACGTCGAAATAATGATTTGATTAATCCATTATTGATCGCATTTGTAATCAACATTGTCGCAATCATTAAATACGCATATTTACGATCTCCATTAATATAAAAGATAAGCGTAATCACCAACCAGATCAAACAATAATCACCTAAGAAAGTAAGTGATGTCATGATTCGATCCATGACTGGATTGCTTAATTTATATTGCATTAAACGCACAATTTTATAATCTAACTTCTTCATTTACGTCCTCTTTTCCTTGGCTTTTCAATTATATCAAAACGTTATGAAAAACAAAAGGTTTTCTCATAATTATCAAAAAAAGAAGCGATTTTTAAAAATTTCGATTTTTTGAAAATTGGTATTGCTTTTTAATAGAAAAGTTTATATAATATAAAAGCGTCAAAAAGAAACCGGGACGTGGCGGAATAGGCAGACGCAACGGACTTAAAATCCGTTGAGGGCAACCTCGTGGGGGTTCAAGTCCCCCCGTCCCGACCATTTTAAATGAAACGATACATGATCTCATGTGTCGTTTTTTTTATTTGTTAGAAAAGGATGGGGTTCCCATCCTTTTTCTACCGTATCTTATTCCAACGTAAAAACGTATTTTGTGACACATTCAATAACTTCGCTGCATGCCGTGAACTGATGATCCCTCTTCGGTATTTCTTACGTACTGTTTCATATTCATCTGGAACAGCTAACTTAGGACGACCAAAACGAACACCCTTCAACTTTGCTGCCGCAATTCCTTCTTGTTGCCTTTGACGAATGTTTTCTCTTTCTGTTTGTGCAACATAACTTAATATCTGCAATACTAGATCAGCAATAAATGTACCCGTTAAATCTCCCTCTTCCCGTTTGGTTGACAACAGTGGCATATCCAATACAACGATAAAAGCTTTTTTTACTTTCGTAATCACTCGCCATTGCTCAATAATTTCGTTATAGTTACGTCCCAAGCGATCAATGCTTTTAATATACAGTTCATCACCCTCTTTTAATTTTTTCATCAAACGTTTATAGGCAGGCCGATTAAAGTCCTTTCCACTTTGTTTATCCATATAAACATTTCTTGAAGGAATTGCAAATTCTTTCAGTGCCAAAAGTTGTCTATCCTCGTTTTGATCTTTTGAGGAGACTCTTACATATCCATATTTATTCATTTTCATACCTCTCATTTCTACTCTATATCATACTAAACTAGCTATCGTATCCGCATGTTAATATTTTCCTTTTATTCAAAAGTAGAAAAGGCAAACTAAAATAAGTAAATTTAAAATTGGCATAGTTAAAATTTTGTTTATTATGTACCAAAACATCGTGATAAAACAATTGATTGTATCTTCGCTTTTCTTTTTCCTATAAAAAAGCACTTCGCAAAGGAAGTGCTCTTCTTTTAAAATACTTGAATCGTATAAGAAGTTGTAAATGTTTTGTTTGGTTCTAAAGATAACATTCCATAACGATCTTCAAACTTCGTATCATTTTGTTCAAAGTCTGCATGAGAATACCATGGTTCAATACATAAGAACGGAGCATCCACTGGTGACCATAGTGCCAATAATGGGTAACCTGCAATACTTACTTTCACTCCATGTCCTTCTTTTCCTTTTAAGGTAACATAAGAACTAGAGTAATTACGATAAATAAGAGTCGCATACTTTTCCATTAATCCATAATCCAAACGCAGTGTTTCTAGTGTCACAGGTTCGTAATGGTGTGGCACTTTCTTTGCTGGATCAAAAATTAATTGTTCCATCTCTTCTTGGCATTCAAATGATAAAGTGTAGTCTTCGTATTTTTCATTATCAAATAAAGGAGCACGAAATCCTGGGTGCAATCCAAAAGTAAAAGGCATTGTTTCCGCATCCTTGTTTTGAATGTGGTACATCACTTCTAGTGTATCTTCTCTTAACGTGTACACTACTTGATACACAAATTGATAAGGGTAAACTTGAAGTGTTTCTTCGTTCGCCACAAGTTCAAAAGTAATGCTTGTCGCATCGTGTGCAACACATTCTAATGTCGCATAACGAATTAAACCATGATTTTTAAAAGTGTACGTTTTTCCTTTTGCTTCATATGTTCCATCATAAGTATTTCCTACAATCGGAAATAAAGTTGGGTTTTTTCCTGCCCAATAACTACTGTCTGCTTGGTACATGTATTGAATATTACTTTCTTTATCTAAAAATTTAGTAATTTCTCCACCTTCTTTACAAAACTCTACCAAATATCTACTGTTTTCAATTTTCATTATCTTCACCTCGTATACTAGTATTATACCTTATAATTGCATAAAAAAAGAAAGGAGTTTTAAAAACTCCTTTTCTTCGTTTATTATTTACAAGCTACTCCTCTTGCATATGTTTGAACAACATCATAGTTATCATCAAGGACAACCATATCTGCATCGTATCCAGTCATAATTTTACCTTTATGATCATCGATACGTAATGCTCTTGCAGGGTTTAATGTACAAGAATTCAATGCGTAATCAAATGGTACCATTGCATCTTCTACTAAGATTTTTAACCCTTTGTTTACGTTTAATGTACTACCAGCTAATCCCTTTGTTTCTGTCAAATGTGCACTTCCATCTGGATAGATTTCAATTTCATTACCACCGAAGATATGCTTAGAACCAATTGGACAACCTTTTGCCATTAAAGCATCTGTAATCATAATTGTATAATCTCTACCTTTAGCCATGTATAAGTTATTTAAAGAGTTTACATTTGAATGGTTTCCATCACAAATTACTTCTCCAAATACATCTCTAAAACGCATTGCTGCACCAACCAATCCTGGATTTCTGTGGTGGAATGGTGTCATACCATTAAAGATATGTGTCATACTTTGTGCACCATGTGCCACTGCCATTACTGCTTCTTCGTATGTTGAAGCAGAGTGACCCATACTTACTAATACACCATTTTGTGCACAGTATTCTGTTAATTTAAAGTCTTCGTCTTTTTCACAAGCCATTGTGATTACTTTAATCAATCCTTTTGCTGCAATTTGGAAGTGTTTGAACTCTTCCACTGTAGGTTGTTTAATATGTTGTTCAGGTTGTGCTCCTTTGTACACCATATCTAAGTAAGGTCCTTCAAAGTGAATTCCTAAGATTTCCGCTCCTTCGTAACCATCTTCTACAACTTTCGCTACATTTTCAACTGCTTTTGTTAATACTTCTTTACTTTGTGTAATTGTTGTTGGACAAATTCCTGTTACTCCTTCAGCAGTAATGTTTTTTGTCCAATTACGTAATCCATCTTCCACTGCATCGTTTGTATCAAATTTATAAGCACCATGTGTATGGATATCAATAAACCCTGGAACAATACGTTTGCTACCAAAATCTTCATCGACAGGTTTTTCACCGTAATTATAAACGCCGACAATTTTCTTACCTTCCATCTCCACTTGAGCAGCAATAAATTGTCCACTGATCCAAACTCTCTTACTTTGTATAATCATATACTTACCTCCGTTTTGTTTATATCCTTATTATACTCCTTATTGAAAAGATTATCTTATCTTTTTGACCAATTAATTTATCTTTTTTGAAAAAGATAAAAAAATCACCATAATAATTACAACAATTATGTGATATTACGCAATTATCCAAAACTACGCAAAAAAGTGCATAATTTGACAATCGTTCACACAACGTTCACATTCGTGTTTTATACTTACTGTGTAAAGTGTAGTACCAATTTCCCTTTCCTATCTTCCACTACACTTTGCTTCGTTATAATAATAAAAAGAGTGAATCTTTGAAGTAGTAAAATAAAAGTAGACACACAAAAAGTACAAAAATGTATTTAAAG
>CAYJIZ010000029.1:0-21117 GCA_964370395.1 uncultured Erysipelotrichaceae bacterium | reverse complement strand
CCTTTATGTTTAACGTTGCTTTTTTTAACTCTCTACTTTACTTGGACCTTGACATAATAACCCTACTTTTATTTTTTTGTATATTTGATAAAATTTAAAAATTTTTAATTAATGAAATATAAGAATCTTGACTAAAGTAATAAACATAATACTGTAGAATAAAAAGTAATCATTCACACATTGACGTTTTTTCAAATATATAAGAGGAAATAATAATAATACTGTATTTATAATTATATAAGGTATATTTATATTCCTTATAATTAGATAATCTATTAACAAATTACAAATTATAAATGTTGATAGGCTTAAAAGATAAATAGACACTATTTTTTTTTTATATTTTTTTTTCCCTAATCTAATAATGATGTTCTCTTTTACATATTCATATTGATAAATAGATAAATACATATAAATAAGGTTAATCACTGAAATAGTTACATTAAAGACTATTCTTATCGCCATATTAGGAAAACCATATTTTATAGAAAAATAAAGAATTTCTTCTCCCTGAACATAATAAAATAATATTATATTAATTAAAAACAATATACTTATTAAAAATGTTTTTTTCATTGTTCTAATAATATTCCATTTTTTAGCTCATACTTTTTTGTGAATTCTATTTCAGATAAATAATCATGGGATGCGATTACAACAGATTTATTTTCTTTAACAAGGCTATTTACTAATATAATAAATTTAGCAATACTATCGGAATCCAGTCCTCTTGTTGGCTCATCTAAAAACACGAGATTTTGATTTTCCATTACTGCTTGAATAATTCCAACCTTTTGTCTCATCCCAACTGAATAGGACTTTAAAGAATTTTTACTATAAAAATCGAGTTGAAATAAATCACATAATTGCTTAATTCTTTCTTCATTATAGGAATTTGTCAAATTTGCAATAAAGTATAAGTTAGTTTTTAAATTTTCATTTTCTAAAAAACCTGGATTTTCTATTAACGCTCCTATCTTCAAGTCTTTTTCTTTTTCTAAACTTCCTTTATCAATATCAACAATATCGCAAGCGATTTTGAATAAAGTTGATTTACCACATCCGTTTATACCGTGAATATAAATCAAATCTGATCTCTCAATGTTCAAATTCAATCCTTTTATAACTTGATTACTTTTAAAGCTTTTTTCAATGTTCTTCAAATTTAACATAATTTAGTTTCTCCTTTTAAATGAAATAGATGGGCACAAGATAATAATGGAAGAAAAAATTAAGCATAATTGGTAATAAAATATACAAAATATTTTTTTTGTTTCCTAATTGGAAAACCATTATAAATTGCTCCAACAAATAAAATATAATACTGGAACCAATATATATGAATGTCATTTCTATGCTCGTTGTATCAGTAAACTGTACAAATGATGCTATAAACAGATACAATAATATAGAATAAAAAAGTATGGCGACTATACCAAATGAAACTGAAAATAGGAAAACTTTAAATCCACCTAATCTCGTTGTAATAATTGTAAACATAGTATTTATTTTTGAATACTGTTTATAACAGAAAATTAAAAATACAACATTAGGAATGAGCGTTATATAGTGAGAATACATAATTGTATCTAAATAAACTCCGTCAGAACCAATAAACATTGGAGAAATCAGAATAGGAATAATAATCAATAAATATTCCCTTAACTTTATATTGTCAATGTATAATTTAACCATTTAAGTACTCTCTCTTTGCCATTATTTTTGCAAACACCAATGTTATCAAGGTGTAAATTAAAACAGAGAAAAGGTACGAGACATATGGGTTTACAGGTAATAATTGAGATGTAGTCATTACTCCAGGATTTATCAAATATCCTATAAAAAAATAAGAAATCAAATTTTGAAGCATGGGTACGAATGATAAAGTATTAGCTAGTAAGATTGGACCAGTATATAAAATGAATCCAATTATTACTCCTAGAATTCTAAAAACAAATATATTCTTTATGAACAGTTGAAGTGAAAAAACGAACGAAGAAAATACACCATAACCAACAGAGGTAAATAAAATGAATATTATTAAATTGATAAATTCATTTGACACATATGTCTGAGCATCTGTTGTCATTCCTACGGATAAATTATTACCAAAATTTATTGGAGCTAAAAATAAATGTATATACAATAAGATTATTAATAAAATCATAAAAATACATAAGGTAGAAAAGATAAAGTTGGATATAAAGGATTTTTTTATATATGCGCTAGTTCCAAATCTAGTTTTCAAAACATTAGAAAATTTATTAGTGTTATCAATTAAATAATCTGATGCCCAAAGATTTGGAATTATCAATATATATAAAATATATAGCCATATCAATATGCCACCACTCATAACTGTATAAAAGAATTCCAGACCAAATCGCCCACCACTATTTAACAAATCCGAATACTCACCAGAAGAAATTTGAACAAAAAAAATAACACTTATAATCAACGCTAACAATATAATGATTTTTTCTTTTTTTTGTGCGTACAATCTTGTTAAAAAATATTGCATAGTCACCCTCCTTATATATATGTTTAAATATATAATATAAGATTTGAACTGTAAAGCAAATATGTCTAGAAAGCATCATTCGTGTATGAAATACAAAATGAACAATTGATGTTTTTGCATTTCGTTCATTAAATTTGCATTTAGATACTTATATATTTACATGTTTGTATTTATATTCTATTATAACCATGTAGATACGCTAGCAATCTATACTATGGAAAGGAGATAAACATGAAAAAATTAAAAGTTTTTAAGTTGGCTCTATTATGTGCTATGGCATTTAGTATTCCTGTTATTTCTGTGAGTGCAAATCAAGCAAGAGCAATTAATTGGTCTTCAGCATCTTACACTAATATTCCTGGTGGAGGTTCTTGTCAATACAAACTATCAAGTGGATACAGAAATGTAAAAGAAACTAGTTCCAAAACTGCAAGTCTTAAAGGGACTACTACAGCTGCTTTAGGAGGAATTACAACTTTAACAAATAACATTGGAGATACAAAATCATCTAACGCTTCTTTGAACAATACCATATATCATCCAACTACTCAAGCAGTGATTGGTTATGGTTATTATAATCGTGCCTGCACTCAAGGTATGGAATGGGGCAATGAAACAGATGTTTCAACTAAATATTCTTCAGATCATATTGATTAATTAAGTCAGTATAAATGATACTTTCGGCGCCTTAAGTAAATGGAAATACTTTAAAAAGAAGAGAGTTTGTGTAATTTCATCTAGCACAAACTCTTTTGTTATTCAATTTGATATCTAAATTTAAAAGACACTTTAAATAAGGGGTTTACATAAAATTGTTCTTTCTCAATTTGAAAGCGAGTGTTTTCCAAATGAGATATTTTTCTTTTGTTATAACCTTTAATACGGGTAGTTTCTTAGTTGCAGACTGGATAGTAGCAAGGCTTAATTTCAAGTTCAATCTTTGGGTTATAATCCACTACTGTTTGAATCTTGCCTATTTGAATGTATAAGTCGTCATTGAATACGGATGCTTTATTTATAAAACACTCTATATTCCCCTTTTCTTAATATGGAGACTTAGGCGTTAAAATCACAACTAAAAAAAGGAGCGATAACCACACACTAATAATTTAAAGTGTGGCATTTTCTGCCCCATAATTTATTTAAAGGAGATATTGCCCTTGAATTATTTAATATATCATATAAAACATTACAAATTATTGGATATCTGAATTATTATACTGATTAGGAAATAAAATTATTAATTCTTCATAGAAGTCTGATACTTCCTTCTTTATAGACATTATGCCATTATATTTTTTTGTTAATCCTTTAATTTCATTAATTATATTGATGGATTCAACTGTAGAATTAGTAATAGGATATATGATTTTTATCAAAATCTGCTGATTGAATTTTTTTGTTTTTAAAATGATATCCTTTTTATTGTTGACGTTTTTTATTGTGGCTTCAATGGATAATTGCATTAAACTGTTAAACAATCTATATTCATCGAAATCAGTTAGAAAAGCAAAATCGTTGAACTCAATAGTAGAAGTAAATGAAATATTAAATTTTTTTAATAAATCGATGTTTTCATTAAGCAGAGAGTTTACAATACTTGAATTCGAAAAAATCATATTAAATTGTTTGAAAGATATTTCAACTAATTCGTTTAATTTGATACTTGATGAAGAATATATCTGTCTATCAAAATCATTTTTTAATGAAATCGTCTTTTTCAAAATATCATGTGTAAAAGTAAAATTATGTGTATAATGATTATTTAGTAAAGTAATCAGTTTCTTATAATGCTTTTCATTTATTTTAGATACAACTAGTTCGTTTTTCAAGTTTAGTGAAGAAAGGTTTCTATAAAATATAAAAATTGTTATGAAATTTGATGCAATAAGTCCTAAAATAGTTAAAGCTAAAAGTATGTTATATCTAAATAAATAAAAATAGTCATCTATATTCAATATTAGTAGTAATGTTGTACATGGGAGTACTAATATAATCCAAGAAAACTTAGGTAAATTAGCTATATCATATAAATTGTATAATTTTATCAAGATATGGCAAAGCAAAAATAAAATAAAATTAGATAATATTACAGCTAAAACAATATCTAGAGTCAGTAAACCTATTATATCGCTTAAGCCTGTTAATAAATTCATAATATTTGCGGATACAATTTCCGATATAAATGAAAACAAGCAAAAAAAGAAAAAAACTAATACTTTTTTGAGGAAACTTTCTTGAGATAGTAGTATGATTAATATCAGATATATTATTAATAAAAATATGGTTTTTATCAATGATAATCCTGTTATATTAACTAGGTAAAGTATCACAAATGCAAAGATAAATATAATTATAGTTTTTTTTAAAACATACCTAAATTTCAAAGTTTTCCTTAAAAGAAGAAAAAGATTTAATAACACTAAAAAATTAGATAAAATAAATATAAACACTTTTATATCCAACTATGTACATATTTTAGGTAAGACTTTTCAAAACTTTCTCTATACACTCTTGATAACGGTATGTTTGTTTGATTGATCATATTAATTTCTTTTGTGTTATAAGCGCTTATAGAACTCATATTTACTATGAACGCTCTATGTGTTTGTGCAAAAGGTTGTTCTGCCAGTTTATTCTTCCAATAAATTAATTGGTATGGAGATTCATAACATTTATTATTTAGACAATGCAAATAAGATTTTCTGTTTATGAACTCAATATAAATTATGTTTTTATAATAAATCTTATGGTTTGAAACTTTAGGATTAAAAAAACTTTGATTTTGCTTTATGTAAAATGATATTACATTTCTCATTTCGATTTGAAAATTTATTTTTTCTAATGGCTTAAGAAAATATCTATCTGCCTTTATTTTATATCCATCAATAAGATATTTAGAATAATTTGAGATAAGTATAATTACGGTATCTTTGTTGATTTCACGAATTTTCAACCCAACATCTATTCCATTATGTTGATCAACTTCAATATCCAAAAAAATAAGGTCAGCTTTATCTAAATTATTGTAAATGATATTTGGCTCAGTTGTTTCAATTAAAGAATAATCAAGCTGATAATTTTTGAAAAAACTCTCTAAATTGGATTTTAAATCATCTAATTCTCCCTTACTATCTTCAAAAATAATTACATTCATATTCCCACTCCTTTTTTAATATTTTAACATATTTTTCAAATTGCTACTAGAACTAGGGCTTTAAATATCTATTCTCTTCTTCTATTCGTTAATCTTGCAATTGAAACATTTAAAAAATTTATTATAATTGCATATAGAATTATAATTACAATATAACAATCAATTAAAATAAATAGTAATGAGAATATTAAATAGATGAACTCAAGAACAAATATTTTTTTAGAATATGTTGATTTATCTGATATTGAAATACGTTTATTTTTATGATCAATAATACCTATCTTAACTGTAAAGTAGAAACTTAAAATTCCTAAAATAAGTAAAATGGAAATGCTAGAAAATGAAGTGATAGAGATTGCCAATGGTATAATAATCATAAATAAAACTGAAAATATTAAGCAATATCTACTTTCGTTAAAGTGTATACCACCACTGTATCGTCTTAAAGGGATAAATAATACTAAAAACCATACTGTTTCTATGACTATATTTAAATAAATAGTCCAAGGAAACAATAAAACTGAAAAAAGCAAATAAGTTTTTAAAACTTTGATACCGTACGAGAATACATCATATTCAATTTTTACATTATTATTTTTTAACAGTTCATAAAGTTTATAGTTTTCCATTTTTATATCCATTTCTTGTTATAAATAATTCTATCAATGATTTTAGAATAAGGTATTCATCGTTTTGCATTTCATAAAGAGATAATTCAAACGGATGATTTTCAAATAAAAGATAGTCTGTTGAAACACCACAATTTACTGACATAAGAATAATGTGACCAATATTGGGAATAGAAATACCACTCTCCCAATTCTTTACTGTATTCCTAGTTACATTCATTTCTGATCCAAATTCTCCTTGAGTCATTTTTAAAATATCAACTCTTAAAAATTTTATTTTCTCTGCTATATCATTTGTGTGCATATTCTTACCTCACTTGCTCTTTGATTTTTTTGTTTAATTCGATGATAATCATTTTTTGCTTATCAGTTAAACGAGAAATATTCAATGGTTGTCTAGATTCGTTAAATAATATTTGGTCACTAGACACATTTAAGACTTTACAAAGTTTTCTCATTAAATTAGGATGTGGAAATTCAGCACCTAACTCCCAACTTTTGATTGTAGAAATCTCTACCTCCAATTTACTAGCTAATTCAGATAGTGTTAGTTCTTTCCTTTCTCTAGCAATTTGCAAACCATTTTTATTGTTTTCAAACATAAAACCCCTCCTTTTGGCTATGCTCATATTATATTTCTATATCTAAAACATATAATTGCCTTAAATTGATAATATAAGTTATATATAACCGTTATTTTTATTATTTGGTTATTTATATTCATTTAAGCGTGATGCTTGTCCAATTTAAGCATGAGAAATGTATCTAACTCAAATGCTCTTTAAAAAAAAGAAGAAAAAGATTAGAGTATATTTAAAGGGAGGAACATATATGCTAAACAAAGTAAAAACGAATATGTTTCAATTATTTGGTATTATGCTAACTTTTTTAACGATTTATACTGTGAATAGTTGTTGCATGTTAATCCTTGGTCAAGATAAGGAGCCAGAAAGTCTGCAAAGATTCAAAAATTAAAAGTAATGCTATAAAAATCAGAAGATTATTTCTTCTGATTTTTATGTTTTTATAATATGAATGATTCTATACATATTTCTATAATTCTAAATAATGCGTCCTGCTTAATAAATTTAAGTGGGACTTTTTTAATGTTTTTTGTTAGACCACCCCCTTCCTAGTGCTTTTGCAAGTCAAATCACTAGGAGGTATAAAACATGAATGACTATAAAAAGAATGATTTTTTCACACGTGCTAATATAGAAAATGGCACAACAAAATACTATTTAAAAATAGGTAAAGAAATAATAGAAGTAAGTAAAGATGTATATCTTGTTTGTCATAATTCCTATCAAAAACAATTAAGGGATATGAGAAGAGATATTAAAAATGAACTAATAAGTTATGATATGCCAATATCTGATAATGAAACAATGCTAGATAAATTGGCTATACATAACAACAGTTCAGAAGATTTTAATAATTATATAGACCCTCTTTTACATATTATTGAGGAATTATCTTATTTGGATAAAAAGCTTATTATCGATTTATTCTATGAAGGAAAATCGGAAAAAGAAATTGCTGATGAATTAGGGATAAGCCAACAAGCAGTTAATAAGAAAAAAAAGAAGATATTAAGTGAAATGAAAAAGAAATTTTAATTTTTGGTTGTTAAATTTATTTATTTCGGTCGGTAGATAATGAGGAGCACTGAGCCTCCTTCTACTGATCTTTGAAAAACGAATAACAATCATTAAATACGTTCCTTTTTGATTAAGCCTTTTAACTTATACGCCATGACGACAAATATGTATGAGCGAGAAATATAAAGTTATAGTGAGAGTAGCAATCTTATGGCGATGATTTTAAATAGGGATAATGATACTCCACATAATGTGCGTCCTTGAATGGGCGTGGTGAAATTCCAGTGAGAACACTGCTAATGTTCGTTTAATGATTCCTTTGTTTTGGGACAGGAATAATAAAAACAATTTATATTACGAGACAGATTTAGATAGAAACAAATTGTGTTCTTTTAAATCTGTTTTTACATACGAAAGGAGTTTGAAATATGAAAGTATGGATATTATGTAGTTCGTCTATATATTTTGAAAAATATATTATAGACTACCAAAAAAACAGATTAAGCAATTATGCAAAAAAACATAACCATGAAGTAGTTGGTGTTTTAAAAGAAATATCATATATAAAAGGTCTTGATACATTTGGGATGAGGTCGTTGTTTACTGAAATAAGAAGACATTCAATTGATATTCTTTTAGTGACAAGTCGAACGAGAATTTGTAGTGACAATGATTTGCTAGAGGAGTTTGAACTGTTTTGCAATGCATGTGGAGTGTCTATCATTGAAATTGGTAATTCATAAATTTAATGAAGCAGTTCTAATGATGAACTGCTTTTTACATATCTGTTTTTTGATATGTGAAAGGAGGAAAAAGTATGACACCTATTTCTGTGTTAAGAGGTCAAATTTATTATGCTGATCTTGATCCATCTTTAGGTAGTGAACAAGGTGGTGTACGACCAGTGCTAGTAATCCAGAATGATATTGGAAATCGGCATAGTCCTACCCTCATTGTCGCAGCTCTTACAGGTCAAATTTATGCTAAGCACAATTTACCAACACATTTGCTTATTTCGTCTTCAGTGGGCTTAAAAATGGATTCTATTGTATTGTTAGAACAAATAAGAACGATTGATAGAATGCGTTTAATGTCCTACGTAGGAAAATTAGATGAAGAAGATATGCAATTTGTAAATGAAAGACTATTGATTAGTTTAGGTATTACTCATCCTGTATTTTTGTAAACATCATGAATAAAGAAAAAGTTATGAGATTTTCTAACTTTTCTGATGTAGTGAATGTACAGGAAATGTGTGAAATGCTTGGTGGAATAAATATCAAGACTGGTAGAAAATTGTTGCAGGAAAATCAGATACAACATTTTAAAATTGGTCGAGTTTATTATATTCCTAAAGCACATATTATGAGTTACCTGAATCTCAAATAGTCAAATATGTAAAAAGAGAATTCGCACATTGGTGCAATTCTCTTTTTACGTTTATGATATGAGGGCTTACTAGAAATAAAGATACATAGGTTAGCGAAAGGAGAATGATAAAATGATTGCAGGACATCTAAGAGAGAAAGATGGGAAATTCCATATTGTACTTGATTATAAAGACGATAGTGGGAAAAGAAAAATTAAAACGAAATGTACAGGGCTTTCTATTAAAGGAAACAAAAAGAAAGCAGAGGCGTTATTGTTAGAGGCAAGAAAGAATTTTAAATTGCCATCACAACAAGTAAAAGATGAAGAATTATTATTTACTGATTATTTGCTTGAATGGTTAGAAATGATTAAATTAAAAGTAGAATTATCAACGTACTCAGCCTATTTACTCGTAATTAAAAGAAGAATTATACCTTATTTCGAACCAATGAAATTAAAACTCATAGAGGTTAATAATCGCCATATTCAAGAGTATTATAACTACTGTATTAATGTAGAAGGTATTTCAGGGAACACTGTTCTTCGTAGGCACGCCAATTTACACATGGCATTGAAACATGCAGTAAGAACAGATATGATTGTGAAAAACCCTACAGACTATGTTGAAAAGCCTAAGAAGAAAAAGTATAGAGGCGATATTTACGACAAAGAAGAATTAAATCATCTATTTGAAATTGTGAAAGGTCAAAGAATAGAGTTCGCAGTGAAGATGGCATCTTATTATGGTTTAAGAAGAAGTGAGATTGTTGGTCTTAAATGGAGTGCATTTGATTTTAAAAATAAAGTATTTAGGATAGGTCATACCGTTACGCAATTTACTTTAGATGATAAAGTAGTTGTAGTTGAAAAAGATCGTGGTAAAACAGAGGAAAGTATTCGTACATTACCACTTATTCGACCGATAGAAGAAATGCTTTTAAGAATGAAAAAGAAACAAGAACGCTATAAAATGCTTTGTGGCGATTGCTATATGAATGATTATATTGATTATGTATATGTGAATGAAATCGGAGATAGGATTAAACCAGCATATATAACTGACAACTTCAAAGGCTCAGTTATTCGTAAAAACAAATTAAAAGATATACGGTTTCACGATTTGCGACATTCATGCGCGTCTTTGCTATTTCAATGTGGAATACCACTAAAAGAAATACAGGAATGGCTAGGGCATTCAGACATTGGGACTACCGCAAATATCTATACGCACCTAAGTGTTGATAGCAAACAAAAGTCAGCGAATGTAATATTAGATGCCTTTTCATAAGATGACAAAGAAGAAATCTTGATGAAATGATGACTATTAAGATGACTCCCTGAAAAACGCCTTTAAAAAAAATAGTCGGTCAAAAGGTAATGACAGACACACTAGTTTTTTGAAGATGACTAAAAACTAAAACATTGCAAAAAACCGAATTTAAAAAAAGAGTATAAAAAAACTCCCAAACTCCTTTGTTTAAAGGGTTTGAGAGTACTTGCAACAACTGGTGCGGGTGAAGGGACTCGAACCCCCACGGTTGCCCGCCAGATCCTAAGTCTGGTGCGTCTGCCAATTTCGCCACACCCGCATGTGTGAACTATTCAGTTGTAAGGATGACTTTACCGACTATATCCTAAGTCTGGTGCGTCTGCCAATTTCGCCACACCCGCGTGTGTGCACTTTATAATGCTTTATTATTATAGCATAATGAATATAAAATGCAATATTTTTTCGAGGGATTATAGGAAAAAAATACTCGTAGCTGCAAGTGTGTTTACTTTAATATTTTTCCAACATGGCGAAGTTCAATAGTAACGGTTCCATCGCTGTTATCAATGATGTTGAACGTTTCTTTACTATCGGCATAATCAACAGGGATAGTGATTTCAATTCCAACGTCCGTTCTGATCTTGTGACGACGTACACCTGGAGGTACTTTTGCTTGTAGTGGAATATTTTGAGGTAGTTTGGCTTCCAAAACCATTGATTCAAACTTTTCCTCAAAATTTTTATTGTTGGGGAAAGCAACAGGACAGATATCTTTCACTTCTAATTCTTGGTCTGTTTCCACGCAAGATTTTAATAAACGTTTCACTTTTAACGTGTTGTCTAAAATGTCTTCATCAAGCTCGCTAGATACCTTAGAAACAATTTGGTTGATGGTAGTGATAGAATCTTTCATCGACATTTCAATATCGCAATATAAAATGATGTCTGATAGTAATAGTTCATCTTCTGCATTGATGTATTTTTTTTCTTCTTTTAAAAGGATAGAGTGATCTTCTAAGTTAATGATGAAGAATTCGTCGACACTTTGTGATAGGGAAGGAAGAAGTTCATTGTAAGTTACAATTTCGTTTATGATGCTTCCTTCACTTCGTTTGGTAGCGCGGATGTAACCACTTTTGTTTTTGAATTGTAAAGCGGCGAAGTATTTTGTGTCTTCTTCTACAAATTCAACAAATAATAAGTTCATATCAACATAACGAAGAGCTTCCATATAGGCACCAAACCAAGTGTTAGCGATTTCCTTACTAAGTGAAATGAATTTTGCATCGTCGTATTGTTTTACTTGTTCAAGTAAGTTACTTGTTAGTTTGAATTTCCCGTTTTGGGCATTGTTGATGTGTCTGGCTTTTTCAACGTGTTTTAAGATATATTCGCAAATTGCGACATCCAAAACTAAAGCTTCGCTACTACAGTAATATTGTTGTGTTTGTGCATCCATGGAATGTAGGATTGCTTTGGTGATTGATATCATATTGGTTACCTCTCAATGCTTGTTTTACAGGATGTTATTATAGCATTCTTTTTGTTTTTTGGTAATAGTTAGCGTGTTTATTTTTTGTCTAAAATGCCTATAAATCGATAGATTTGTTCGATTTGATAAAAAAAGAAATGCAAATATGATATACTTGTTTTAGTATATTAATTTGGTGATGAGGTGAAGTATGTTATCTACAGAGAGAAAAATGTTTTTATTGAATCGCTTAAATCAAAATGGAACGATTCAAGTAAAGGATATTGCGCAAGAGTTAAATATTTCAGAAACAACAATACGTCGTGATTTAATGGAGTTGGAAGAAGAGAAGTATGTAACGCGTGTCTATGGTGGAGCTGTTAAAGTTGGATATGGAAATATTTTAACTGAGATGGCAGAAACTTCGATGAGCGATCGTCTTGAAATTAATTACGATGCGAAGGATTTATTGTGTAAAAAAGCAAGTGAAGTAGTAAAAGATGGAGAGTGTGTCTTTCTTGATGGTGGGACAACGCTGGTTCCATTGATTGATTATCTGGCAAATAGACCGATAAAAATTGTGACTCATAATCATATGATTGCGGCTCGTGTGCATAATCCTAGAGCTGAGATCATTATCATTGGTGGTATGTTTAATGTGAAGTATCGGATGAGTGAAGGACCAGTAGCGCAAAATACATTGCGCTTGTATAATTTTGACCATGCATTTATTGGTTGTGCAGGGGTAGACCACTTTGAGGGGCAAGCCTATACTGCGGAAATGCAAACAAGGGAGTTAAAAGAAATTGCAATGAAAAATTCGTTGCATAATTACTTGTTGATTGAATCGAATAAATTGAATGTGAAGGGGTTTTGTCGCTTTGCGCAAACTGATGATTTCGATGCTGTTTATACAACGTATGTAAGTGGTGATATTCAGCTTCCGGACAACTTTGTAGTAGTGATAGATTAGAGCGCAAATACTTGTGCTCTTTTTTGAAAAAAATGGTAGCACAAAGTTTCGCTAATTTGTGAAAATTCGCTTGCATAATACATATATTTATCGTATAATTTATCATGCTAAGCGCAAATATGGTTCCTTAGCCAAGTGGTAAGGCAATAGACTGCAACTCTGTGATCGCCGGTTCAAATCCGGCAGGAACCTCCAATATTCGGGACGTGGCGGAATAGGCAGACGCAACGGACTTAAAATCCGTTGAGGGCAACCTCGTGGGGGTTCAAGTCCCCCCGTCCCGACCAATTAAATATAAAGCGATACAGTATTTCTAATGTATCGCTTTTTTGTATGTATGTAAATGTATAGCAAGCAAAGTTAAGTGTTGTTATGAAGATGATGTTTTACTTTTGCTTGTTTATTGAACTAATCGAAATAAATAACAAAGCAAGAGAAGAAAAGAGTAATAATGCGAATGAAAGTGCTGTGTTACTTGTATCAAAGGTTTTCGGACTTTCTTGTTTTAAAGATGGTTTGCTTGTTGGTTGAGGTGGTTGTGTTCCATTGGGTTTGGTTGGTGTTGCTGGGGTTTCTATCTTTGCAAAGGTAACGTGTATTTCATGATCGCTGCTAACGCTTTGGAAAGTATAGGAATCAAGAGCACCAACGCTAATGCCATCAACTAATACTTCTTTTACTTTGTATCCATCATTAGGAGTCAATACGTAGGTTTGGTTTGCTTGATCTGCAACTTTAGTGGTACCGATAGGTGAGATGGTTCCATTTGCTTCAGCACTTGCGACAATTGTGTGAGGGGCAACCATTTCTGTTACAACTGTAAAGGGTATTGCAAA
Organism: uncultured Erysipelotrichaceae bacterium; assembly: GCA_964370395.1. Taxonomy (GTDB): domain Bacteria; phylum Bacillota_I; class Bacilli_A; order Erysipelotrichales; family Erysipelotrichaceae; genus JBGUVL01. The sequence continues at coordinate 7,288 of CAYJIZ010000029.1, read as the reverse complement.
GTTATCTTTATCCACATCGTCTATAGTGGATTGTGGATACATTTTTATTTCAAATATTATTTTTTTACTTAGGTCGGTTGTTGTATCATAATCGAATTTTAAAATAGCACCTTCCATTCGTACATTAGAAATGGGCGGTAGCGTTGTGAGATTTGCTTTTGTTGCATCTTGGACATTGACAATTTCGTATACTACATCATCATATGGGATGAAATGACTGTAACGATATATGGATAAGTCAAAAGTCTGTTCGGTTTTATTATAATTGATTGGTAAATAGGATACAGGGGTATGAAAAGTCGTGATTGGTGTTTCGCTATATACATAACCTTCGTAATACGCATCTTTTGAAAGGTAGGTGTGAGCTGTATCTTCATAAATTGCATATAGGTCTGTTATAATACTTCCACTATTGAAGTTAAGTACTGCATTATAGAAGTTGGCGCATCCAGAGGTGAATAAATAGCGTGTGTCTGGTCCTTCTTGTGGTAAGTTAAACATATCAATTTTGCCACCATTTAAATTTACGACTGACTCAGAATATATACCATATGCAGTTGGTGAAGTGATATTATCAGTAGTGGCTTGTGCTTTTGCGTGAACAGTTCCACTGTTAAAGTTTAAAGTGGCACCAGAAAGGACGTGAAGTCCGCTTCCACTACCAAAAACATACCCGCCACCCTTGGAATCTTTTAACGTGACATCATACGTAGTGCCATGTTTATCGCCAGACAAAATGATGGCAGCATAGCCGTTCAATCCCTGTCCATCATATTTGAAGTTTTCTTTGTTTCCATCGATGTAATGCCCATTTAAATCAATAGTGATTGTTGTTGGTTGGATACTAGGTAAGCCAAGATTTGCTCCAAAAAAATCACCTACTCGAATATTTATGTTATTTGCACAGTCTTTTGCTGGCAATATGTAATCTTTTTCTAAGGTGAAATCTTTTAATAGGTAGATTCCGTATCCTTTTTGGTATGCGTTACTATTGCCCGATTGCAATGATTGGCCTTTGGCGAAATCGATTGTTTCTTGTATGGTATTAAAAAACTGTCGTTCATAATAGTCTCCAGAAGGGCCATGCACTATTTTGTAAGTATAGGCAACAGAAGTTTCAAGTTGGATTGAACTTGGTGTATCTGCTTTCACTTTCACTGTGGATAGTGAAAATAAGAATGTGTATACAATGCAAATGCTAACTAAAATTTTTGTAAACTTTCTCATTTTTCATCCTCTTTCTCTTAAAATATTTGGTTATTTTTTGTCTAAAAATGATTGTTATTTTTTACCAATAAAAGGTGTTTTTACCCTCCTTTTTCTTTGTTGTTTTTAACATAACAAAGAACTTTAAAATATGTCAATATATTTTAAAAAAACAGTCTTAAATAGAGGATTTTTGGAAAATTTTAGGAAACGAAAAAGGTCTTTTTTAACATTGTTTTCCAATTGGAAAACAGAGGGTTTGCAAGAGAAAAAAACAACATAAAAAAAGATAACCATTTTACTGGTTATCCTGTGTTTTAAATCATAGGTAATACATGAAGTTTTGCGAGAAGTTGATCTGGTCTAATTTTTCTTTCAAATCGTGTAGTGTGATGTTTTCAAAAAACTGCGTAATCGTATTTTGAAAAGGTTCAAAAATACACTGAGAAACAATAATTTCAATATTGCTTGTCGCTGTTTCTTCACAATCGAGTAAAGAAGGTTGCATCGCTTTGATAATATGGAGCATCGTAATATTTTTGCTGTTCGATGCTAAGCGATATCCCCCTTTGGGACCTTTGATGGAAACGACAAGATCGCTTCTTTTTAATTGTGCAAATACTTGTTCCAAATATATTTTAGAAATATGCAACTCTTGAGAAAGGGCTAGCAATGATTTTGATTGGTCATTTTCTGCTAATAAAATCATTGCTGATAAAGCATATTTCGATTTTGTTGAAAATTTCATAAGCCCTCCCTTGTGCATCAACACAACAATGATTATTCACTTATTGTTGTAGTGATGTATTTGTTTAAAAATTGTTTTGTTCGTTCTTTCTTTGGTTGGCTAAATAAGATAGATGGACTTCCTTCTTCAATGATTTCTCCACCATCGATAAACACCACATGATCAGCCACATCTCTTGCGAATTGTATTTCGTGAGTGACAATTAAAGAAGTGATGTTTTCGCTTGCGATTGTTTTAATTAGTGATAAAACTTCGTTTACTAGTTCAGGGTCCAGTGATGAAGTTGGCTCATCATACAACATCAACTTTGGACGAAGTGCTAAGGCTCTTGCGATGGCTACACGTTGCTTTTGTCCACCTGATAATGTGGAAGGGTAAGCATCTTTTTTATCGAGTAAACCAACTTTATCCAAAAGTTCAAGTGCGATTTCATTCGCGCTTGCTTTGTTCATCTTCTTTACGATTTTTAGTGCTAGTGTGATGTTCTCGATAACGGTTTTGTTTGCGAATAAGTTGTAGTGTTGAAATACCATTGCTGATTTTTTTCTGACATCACTTATCTTGGCTTTGCTTAACGTGGCTAAGTCAAACACTTCGTCATCGATGAAAAGCGTTCCACTATCTGGTTTTTCTAATCGGTTTAAACATCTTAAAAAAGTAGATTTCCCACTTCCACTAGGACCGATGATTGCGATGGTGCTTCCTTCTTTGATATGCATACTGATATTGTTTAATACATGGTTGTCACCAAAGCTTTTTCTTACATTTTCTACTTTGATCATAGTGTCTCTCCTTTATCCCGCTTTCAATTCATAGCGACGTTCTAAGTAACGTTGTAGAGCACTTAATACACTACAGAAAAACAAATAAATACATGCGACTTCCAAATACAATACCAATGGTTCATAGGTTGTCGCAACTATACGTTGGGTTGCCATAAACATTTCACTCACCGTGATATTCGCTGCCAATGAAGTGTCCTTTAATAGACTGATAAACGTATTGAATAAAGCAGGAATCGCATTACGTAAAGCTTGGGGCAGGATGATGTGATACATCACTTGGAAATAATTCATTCCTACCATCAAGCCTGCCTCTTCTTGTCCTTTGTCGATGGCTAAAATAGAACCACGAATTGTTTCTGAAGCATACGCTCCCACATTTAATGAGAAGGCAGTAATGGCAGCAGGAATAGGATCCAATAAGATACCTACATTTGGTAATCCATAAAAGATAATAAAAATTTGAACCAATAAGGGTGTACCGCGAAATACCCATACATAAAATTTACTTAATTGTTTTAAGATGGGGATATTCGCGATTTGTACACTCGCGCTAAAGATCGCGATAAGTAAACCGATGGAAAAAGAAACCAATGTTAAAGGAATCGTGTAGACTAATCCAGGAATTAAAATTTTCCCAAAAGAATCGATGATGATTTCAATAATCCTAGCGTCCATAATTATTGACCTGATTGTACAGAAATGTCTTTATTGAAATACTTGTCTGAGATTTCTTTTAATACACCTTTGTCTTGTAAGCTTTTTAATGCTTTGTCGATTGCTTTTTGTAAGTCTTTGTCATCTTTTCTCATAAGAAATGCAGTAGTTGAGATTTCTTGTGATTGTGCTACGATTTTTACTTTCGCATCCGGTTTGTTTTTCATGTAATCCAAATACGTTGTGCTATCATTGATTGTTGCATCGGCTCTTTTTTGTGTAACCAATGAAATAGATTGGTCAAAACCATCGGTACCAACAATCTCAGCTCCGTATTTTTCTGCTGTTTTAGCCCAGTTTGAAGTGATTGTTTGCGCTGCTTTTTTCCCACTCAAATCATCAAATGATTTGATCGTATTGTTGTCATCAGCAACGATGATGACACCTTGTGAATATGTATAAGGGGTAGAGAACAAGTATTTTTGTTCGCGTTCTTTGGTAATGCCTACTTGGTTTGCGACAACATCGTATTTACCAGCATCCAATCCAGCTACCATTCCATCCCATTTTGTTTCGATGAATTTAACTTTGATACCCATCTCTTTTGCTACGGCTTCCATGATCTCGACATCGTATCCCACTAACTTATCGTCTTTGTAGTAAGAGAAGGGAGCATACGTACCTTCTGTTGCCACTGTAATGGTTTTGTCTTTCATAATTTTATCGTATGTTGAAGTTGTGCTATCACTGCTTGCACATGCGCTTACTGCGAATCCAAATACGAGTGCAACGATTAAATATTTTATTTTTTTCATAATGTTTTCCTCACTTGTTTCAATGTGTTTTATAAAATAAAAAAAGGCTTTCGCCTCATATAAAATAATCTTTTTATTTTATAAAAAGCGTTTGTTAATTTGTATTCATTGATTTAACTTCTTGCTACAACAACACTTCATTAGCATACCTCCAACCTATTCACATACATAACCTATATGTGATATACATGCAGATTATATCCAAATCATTTTGTGAGTGCAACTAGAATGATTTGTAAATTTATCGAAGCGACAAAGAAGTTTTTTGCTATTCGCTGAATAGGCGTGCTAAATCAATCTTAAGAACACGATCGATATGCGTGTTACCAAAACGGCGATAAGCATAGCTTGCTGATTCAAATAACACATATAGGTTGTCCTTTTCAACAACGATTTGTTCGATGCGTTCAGGAAACTTGATTTTTAGGATGGCGTTTTTGTCTTCGTAATTAAATTTTGTTTTCTTTGCATCAAACACAAGTAAATGCGAATCGCTGTAAGGTCCATTGGATCGCGATAAGATAACATAGTCTTTGTATTCGCTCATTCCTTGCATGTCGTTTGAAATATCAAAGACACCTTGTTCTTGTGCTATCTCGGTTTTCGCATCGCTACTATTTTCGATTTTTTCTTTTAGCTCTCCTTTTTCATCAATACGGTAACGCTGTAATACACTTGTTCCACTTTGGGTAAAGTAACCTGCATATAAATTGTCATTTTTATAGCCGACAAACGAAGCATCTTTTAATCCGATTAAAGAAAAGATTTGATTGTATTGGATTGCTTTTTTGTCTTTGTTGAAATCGTAACGTTCTAGTTCATCCAAAGAAAAGGCAACGAGTTGTGGTGTTTTGCCAGTCTTTGAACATACCCAAATATTTTGGTGCTTGTTGTCATAGGCGATACCACCAGCATGAGGATCTCCTTCTAAGATGATTTCTTTTACAAATTTATGTGTATGTTTGTCAATCACCCAAATGACAGAGTGGTGTTCTTTGGTATGGCAATACGCACTGATCAACAAGTACTTTTCGCTAATTGTTAATCCTTGTGGTGTCATGGATGTACACATGCTTACTTTTCCTGTTTTCATGGATAGTGTCTTTGTTGCCTTTAAACCAGGAATAATATACATTCCATAATCCGTTTCGTTTTCCTTTCCCTCAAACGCTGCTTTTTGCACTTTTGGATAAGCAGACAATACTTCTATCATCTGTTTGTTTGTGTAGAGTGCAGCATCTGTATTGGTGCTTGTTCGTTTTGTTTTGATCTCAACTTTACTTGGATTGAAAGCGAAGAATTCATACCAAATATAAGTAGCAGATAAGGCAGTAACAAGTACACTAGTTGTGATGATGAGTATCTTTGTTCTTTTTTTCATTGTGTTCGCTTCCCCTTTGTATGTCGTTTTCTTTTAAAGATAATTTCATAGTAGCACAATCTTTGGGGTAGCGAAAAATGAAACACTTCCTTTTTTTATAAAAATTGCTTCCATTTGCATCCGTTGAGTTGTTTTGTGATGTTTGTTATAATAAAAGTAGTTTAAAATAGATAGAACAAAACTTTTTGCGCAGAAATGGATGGAAAGGAAAACCTCATAACTTACTATGGAAGTGGAAGGGTGAATTAGGTGAAGCGATGAAAATCAACAGAAACAAGATAATTACAGGTCTTACCATTTGTATGGTATTTGGATTTGTTTTGAATAATGGGTTTCAAAGCAAGATTAAAGCGACTAATTTTGAGGGAAACGAACAATATTGGACAAATGTATGTTCGCAATATACAACGGATCAAAAAACGATAGCGACTTGTAATGAATACAAGGCGTACTTAAATAATAAAAAGAATGAAAAATTATTTGATGCAGCAAATACGCAAAAAGAAATCGATGCGATGCAAGGGGATTTGGCAAAGCTAGGTGATTTAGCGTACGAGTACCAACAAAAAGTGACAGATGTGGAAGCGGAAATTGCGAGTATGCAAGCTTCCATTGAAGCGATGCGTGTGAGTGTTGCTGAGGTGGAACAGAAAATAGCACTGCAACAAGAAAAGATTGCTGCACGTAAACAAGTAATCGCACAACGAATGGTAGCGATGCAAAGCAAGATTAATACGAATGTGTACTTGGACTTCATCATGGGTTCGGAAAGTTTCTCAGATTTCTTACAACGTGCACAAAGTGTGAAAACAATTACCGATTACGATAATCAACAAGTTGATTTATTAAATCAAGAAATTGCATCTTTGGATGTGGATAAGGAAGAATTATTACGTATTCAAGAAACCATGCAATCCCAACAAGATGTATTGGATGCGCGTAAGGTTTCATTAGTAGCAGCACATGAAGAAAGCAAGCGAGTATTGAATGAATTAGAAGTTCGTCAAAACCAATTGGCTTCCCAACGCGATAGCGCATCCAGTGATGCGAATTCGTATGCATCCTTAATGCCTGCACCAGCAGTAGCTCCACCAGTGGTGGATACTCCTCCAGGTGATACCGGTGGAGGAAGTGGCGGTGGTTCAGGAAGTTTAAATTGGAACCGCAATTTTTACAGTGGATTTTATAGCTCCCCATATAATGTCATTAGTAATGTGAATTTAACAGGACAATGTACATGGTATTGTTTTGGAAGAGCAAGTGAAGTGAATGGAAGTCATCTACGTGGAAAATTACCTACAGGGAATGCACAAGATTGGTATCGCCAAGCAAGTGCAAGAGGATTGGCAGTAGGTAGTGCGCCAAGAACCAATGCGATCATCGTTTGGGGATTTGGCCAATATGGACATGTTGCCTTTGTGGAATCATTTGGCGATGGCGTCATTACAATCTCAGAAGGAAATGTAAATGCACCTGGTGGTGGATTAGGATATGGGACTTCATTGGAAACGGCGATTGCCTATACCCAAACATCGACGTTGTCGTATGCAAGTTTGTGTGCACAACGTGGAAACCCGATCGGATTTATTTATTTTTAAGAAATGATAAAAGTAGTGAAAAAGTGTGAAAGTTCGAGTGGTGGATTAAACTATACCCTAAGTCAAGGACATAAAAAAAAGAAGGAGAGTAATCATGAATA
>CAYJIZ010000028.1:0-22163 GCA_964370395.1 uncultured Erysipelotrichaceae bacterium | reverse complement strand
ATAGATTTTACACTATTGCTTTTTATAGTGTCTATTTTACTTGGTTCTTTTCATTTCACTGCTTTTTTGCTTGCTCTTGACAACATTAGTAGAAGTGTTATGATGATAAAAAGAGAGGGTAAAGTATGAGTGGGAAATACGAGCATTTATTACATGTAAATCACGAAAGAAAAACAATTTATATTGTATGCAATGATACTACCTATGCGCTTGCTTCCATGAAACATGTACAAGTAGTACCGATCTCAGTAAGAAAGAATTTAGGAAAAGAAGTCATCAACTCTATTGCAAACGCACTAACTAATACGATTGCCAATGGTGATGAAAAGAAGTTAATTGTAGTGCGAATCGATTTTGAAGAAGGTCGAGTAGATATTCCCTTTGAGGATAAACTTTATGTAAGAGGGAATTTGGATTATTATAAAACGTTAGCAGAAGCAAGAGCTCTGAAAGAAAAATTAAAGAGATTGATTGTAAAAAAAGACAAAGAATAATTAGCAAAAAGAAAAGCCTTCTCAATTGAGAAGACTTTTTTACATACAAAATACGATTGCGATAAAATGACATATACTAGCAATACTAATGAAGACATGCCAAATCACGTGGGAATATTTCATACTTTTCTTAGCATAGAAATAGGCTCCGATAGAATACAGCACTCCACCAGCAACAATTAATGTTAAGAATGTAGAGTTCGCATTTTTTAGTAATGATGGAATGAATAACACGGCTGTCCAACCCATTACTAGATAGATTGTCAATGACAATTTAGGTAAGCTTTTTGTTGATAATGATTTGTATAATATCCCAATTAATACCATTGACCATTGCACAACTAGAATAGCAATCCCTTGCCATCCTTGAATAACACTTAATGCAACAGGTGTATAACTTCCTGCAATCGCAAAATAGATAAAGATATGATCTAAAATACGAAATACTGCCTTTTGGGGACTACTGTACTTCATTGAATGGTACAGGGTTGAACCCATAAACATTAAAAATAGACAAATTGTGAACACACTTACACCAACTGCGCGTGTAACATCGTAGTTTGCGTAGGAATAAACGGCACATACGGGAATCAGGATTAACATGATTACCGCCATTACTCCATGTGTAACACTATTGAAAACCTCTTCCTTAAAGCTTAAGCGGAAGACGCCAGACATAATTCTTTTGAAACGTGTAGCTGTTTGCATCTTTTCACCTCATTTTACAGATTATTTTTATTCTAATGCATTAGAGGAAAAAGGTCAATTATAATCACGTAATAAACAAAAAATGTGATATAATAGGTTAGCATGTATGCATCAGGAGGAATTTATGTTTTTAAAACGGGTTGAACTTCAAGGTTTTAAATCTTTTGCAGATAAAACCATCATCAATTTTGAAAGCAATGTTACTGGGATTGTTGGTCCTAACGGATGTGGGAAAAGTAATATCAATGATGCGATTCGTTGGGTATTAGGGGAACAAAGTGCAAAATCACTACGTGGTGGAAGCATGAGTGATGTTATTTTCTCTGGTTCGCAATACCGTAGCGCAGTAAATGTCGCCGAAGTAACATTAGTATTTGATAATAGCAATAAAAATTTAAATGTCGATTTTGCGGAAGTGGAAATTACGCGTCGTTTGCACCGTAATACACAAGAAGGAGAATATTTCATAAACAAGACTCCTTGTCGTTTAAAAGACATCACTAACATGATTATGGATAGTGGATTAGGTAGAGATTCGCTTTCTGTTATTTCGCAAGGAAACATCTCTTCGTTTGCGGATTCGAAGCCAGAGGATCGTCGTCCTTTGTTTGAAGAGGCAGCAGGGGTAGCGAAATATAAGAAAAGAAAAAATGAGTCGTTAAGTAAATTAAATCGAACGCAAGAAAATTTATTGCGTGTTGAAGACATAATCGAGGAATTAGAAAATCGAGTGAATCCTTTGCGTCGACAAGCGAAAAAAGCAGAGCAATACTTAGCAAAGAAAGAACAATTAGAAAAAATCGAAATTAGTGTTATTGTTGACGAAGTAGAAAAATTACAAAACGAGATAGAAGAAATTAAAAATAAAGCTTTTGATATTGGCTCACAAAAGACAATCGCAGAAGCGAGCATTCAAGTAGAAGACCAAAAGAACCAAGAAGCACGTAGTGAAATGTCGAAATTAGATGGCGAAATTCATAAGTTGCAAACGCGTTTTATGGAAGTAGTAAATGAGATTTCTGCACTTGAAGCAAGAAAAGTAGAACTTGATGAAAAACGTAAGTATGCACTTGAGTTTGCAAGTAATCAAGAAAAGATGAAACAATTAAAAGAAATGCTTAAAGAAGCATTATATGAATACCAAGATCGTGAAAAACGTGTGAGCGATAGCAAAACGGATTTGGATTTGTTAAAAGGCAATATCGTTACGTTAGAAAACGAGTTAAATAACTTGCGTAACCAGAATAATAAGACACAATCGTATGTGAATCGTTTAACGAATCGTAAAGAAGTGTTAACAAACTTATTGAAAGAACCATTTAACCACCAACAAGGGGTTAAAACAATTATGCAAGCAAAAGCTTCATTGTTTGGTATCAAAGGTGTCATATCACAATTGTTGAAACCACAAGAGGGATACGAGTTAGCAATTTCGAATGCATTAGGAGCGGCAATTTATCATATTGTGAGTGAAAACAGCGATAGTGCTGCACATGCCATTGCCTATTTAAAGAAAAACCAAAGTGGTAGAGCGACATTCTTACCATTAACTGTATTAAAAAGTCGTTATGTGAATAATGATGATGCAATCGTATGTGAAAACACACAAGGTTTTTTAGGTTGTGCAAATACATTTGTTGATTGTGAAGATGAATTTCAAATAGTAAACGATTCCTTACTAGGTAACGTTTTGATTTGTGATGATTTAAAAAATGCGAATACACTAGCGGCATTGTTAAAGTATCGCTATAAAATAATTACGCTAGATGGAGATGTTGTCCACAAAGGTGGTAGTATGAGTGGTGGTAAGGTCAAAGATGCCTATTCACCATTAACCATTGAAAGTGAGTTAAAACAGGTGAGTGAAGCACTAGATAACCAACTTCAAACAGCACAAGAGGTAACTTACAAACTAAACGAGAAAGAAAAACGTCGTAGTGAAACGCAAGATAAAATCATCCAAGCGCAATTGGCTTTAGCACAATTGCAACCAGTATTGGATGCGAAAAAAGCAAAATACGACAAATTAAAAGATGAATACGAGGAGTTAAATCCTGAACAGTTAGAAGCAGACGAGGAAGTGGTAAAAGATGACTTAGTCGTTCAATTGTCGACGATGTATTCAAATCGAGATAGTATTTCTAATGATTTATCTAACAAACGTGAGAAACGTTTTAAATTAGGTAGTGAAGTAGAGAAACGCGAAGTGTTGATTCGTGAAACACGCCGTGACTTGAATGTTGTTTTAAACATTGAAAAGGAACAAGATATTTCAATGGCGAAAGCGGAAACAAACTTAACCAATGCGTTGGAGCGTTTGTCTAGCACTTATGAAATGACTTACGAACATGCAAAAGAGATTGCTGAAATGCATGAAGACATGCAAGAGGCACGTATTGAAGTATTACGCTTACGAGAAGAAATCGCTCGTTTGGGTAATGTAAACTTAGATGCACCGCAAGAGTTCGAACAAGTGAACGAACGTTATGAGACATTAACACGTCAACGTGACGAGTTAAATGAAGCAAAAGATAAAATACTTAATGCCATTGATGAAATGGATGAGGTAATGAAAGTGCAATTTAGCGAGATGTTTGATAAAATAAATAGCGAGCTTGATGAATCTTTTAAAGCATTATTCGGTGGTGGTAAAGCACGTCTTTATTTGAGTGATCCTGAGGATGTGTTAAATTCCGGAATTGAAATCGATGCGCAACCTCCTGGGAAGAGTATCAAATCGATGCAATCTTTATCAGGTGGAGAGAAATCGATGATTGCAATGTGTGTATTGTTTGCGATTTTAAAAGCGCGAATTGTACCGCTTTGTATCTTTGATGAGGTAGAAGCAGCGTTAGACCAAGCAAACGTAGAGCGTTTTGCGAAGTACATCTCACGTTTTCGTGGTGAGTCACAGTTTATTATTGTTACGCATCGTCCTGGAACCATGGCGCAATGTGATGACTTATACGGTGTGACGATGAAGAAAAATGGGGTATCACAATTTTTACGTGTGAACCTTCAAGATGCAATTCATTATGTAGATAAGGAAGGTGTGAAAGAATAATGGGATTTTTTTCAAAACTAAAGGATACGTTTTCTTCTAAAGAAGACAAAGACATATACTTAAGTGGTTTAAGTAAATCACGTTCTTCTTTTTCAGAAAAAATACGTCGATTAACGCGAAACTTTACTGGAGTAAACGAAGCGTTTCTAGAAGATTTAATGATTGTTTTATTGGAAGCAGACATCGGGATTAAAACAGCACAAAAAATTGTCGATAAAGTGGAAAGTAGAGCAATGGACGAAAAGCTTAAGACGATGAATGAAATCAATGAATGTTTAATTGAAGTGATGGCAACAATGTATGGTGTGGACGAAACACAATTTACATACAATGAAAATGGACCTACTGTGATTTTAATGGTTGGGGTAAATGGAAGTGGAAAAACAACAACCACTGCCAAACTTGCGAAACACTTTTTAATGCAAGACAAAAGTGTTGCAGTTGTCGCTGCCGATACCTTTCGTGCAGGAGCGATTGACCAATTAAAACGTTGGGCTGACAAATTAGGAATTCATTGTATTATGGGACGTGAAAACGGAGATCCAAGTGCTGCATTGGTAGATGGATGCCGTTATGCGAAAGAAAATAACATCGATGTTTTAATTGGTGATACCGCTGGACGTTTGCAAAACAAAGTGAATTTAATGAATGAACTTTCTAAAATGCATAAAGTAATCGCAAAAGAAATCGAAGGACAACCTGGTAATGTATGGCTTGTATTAGATGCAACAACAGGTCAAAATGGAATATCACAAGCTGAGGTATTCTTAGAAGCAACAAATGTAACAGGAATCATTTTAACAAAACTAGATGGTACCGCTAAGGGTGGTATTGTTATCGCGATTCGCGATTTACTAGGATTAAGTGTGAAATACATCGGTTTAGGAGAAAAAGAAGACGATCTTAGACCATTTGATATCAATACTTATTTATATGGTTTGTGTGAGGGTTTATTAGATGAATCCTAATGAACATTTCGAGCTAATTAACGAATATTTAGATTGGTATGAGAATTTATTAACGGATAAACAAAAAGAAGTTTTGCATTTGTATTATCGTGAAAATTACTCGTTATCAGAAATCGCGGAAATTTTGGACATTTCCAAAAGTGCCGTTTCCGATTTGATGAAACGAGTGGAGAAAACATTGTGTGCTTATGAGAATCAACTACAGCTAGTAGCGAAATTCCATATTCGCAAAAAGCTTTATGATAAGCTTAATGCGTTGCATAATGAAGAAGTAAGTTGCATTGTAAATGCATTAATAGAAAGTGAATAATAGGAGGATTATATGACTAAAAAAATTATCGCTGTCAACGCAGGTAGTTCGTCGTTGAAATTTCAACTTTACGAAATGCCTTCAGAAAAAGTATTAACAAATGGAATCGTAGAACGTATCGGTTTTGAAGATGCCATTTTCACAATCAATGTGAACGGAGAAAAGGTTAGTGTTACATTACCTGTAAAAGATCATTCCAAAGCAGTTAGTTTATTGCTAAACGCATTAGTGGATCACAACATTGTAGATTCATTGGATGATATTGTTGGAGCAGGACACCGTATTGTACATGGAGGAGAGTATTTCTCAACTTCAGTTGTAGCAGATGATGAAGTAGAAGCAAAAGTAGAAGAATTATGTACGTTAGCACCTCTACATAACCCAGGGGCTTTGGTTGGATACCGCGCTTTTAAAGATGCGTTACCACATTGTAAACATACGTTTACTTTTGATACGGCATTCCACCAAACAATGGAAGATGACACATACATCTATGCGGTACCTTACGAATGGTATACGGATCATAAAGTTCGTCGTTATGGAGCACATGGTACATCACACCAATACGTTTCACAACGTTGTGCAGAAATGATGAACAAAGATATTAAAGATTTAAAAATTATTACTTGTCACTTAGGTAGTGGAGCAAGCATTAGTGCAGTTGATGGTGGTAAATGTATTAACACATCAATGGGATTCACACCATTAGGTGGAATTATGATGGGAACAAGATGTGGGGATATCGATCCTGCTATCGTTGTTCAAATGATGGACAAATTAGGAACGACTTGTGAAGAAATGGACACATACCTAAATAAAAAATCAGGTTTATTAGGTGTATCTGGCGTTTCTAGTGATGGAAGAGATATTACAAATGCAAAAGAAGCAGGGAATTACCGTGCAGATTTAGCACTACGAATTTTTGTGAATAGAGTAGTGCAAACAGTAGGGTCATACTATACACAAATGGAAGGTTGTGATGCACTTGTATTCACTGCTGGAATCGGTGAGAACGACAGTGCTACAAGAGAAGCAATTTGTCGTAAGTTGAGTCCTACATTACAAATTGATTTCGATTATGCTGTAAACGATGGATTACGTGGAAAAGAAAAAGAACTATCAAAACCAGACTCAAAAACAAAAGTATATTTAATTCCAACAAACGAAGAAGTTATGCTTGCTCGTGATTGTTTTAAATACTTAGGGTTTTAATAAATGAATATTCTTCATGAAGTGAAAGATTTTGATGTAATTACGATTTTTCGTCATCAAATTGCTGACCAAGATGCACTTGGTTCACAATTTGGGTTAAAAACGTTCTTAGAAAAAAATCTTCCTGATAAAAAAGTATATGCATTAGGTGAGAGTGTTGGTAGTATGGCTCATTTATTTCCAGCAATTGATAAAGTGGATGATGAAACCATCGCATCCTCAATTGCGATTATCCTTGATACAGCAGATAGCGAACGAATCGATGACCAACGATACCGTTTTGCAAAGAAAAGAATTAAGATCGACCATCATATTGTAGTAGAAGAATACGCAGAAGAAGCATTTGTAGATACGAGCGCTTCCGCCACATGTGAAATTTTAGCCTCGTTGTTTCAAAAACACCATGGTTATGTAAGCCCACAGTGTGCGAAATATTTATATTATGGTTTAGTTGCTGATTCCTTAAACTTTTCAACGACTAATACAACATCACATACATTGTTAGCTGCTTCTTTTTTAATTGATTGCGGTGTTAATGTGAGTGAAATCAAACAACAAACAACTGGTATTAGTTTGAACGAATTTCTCTATGTAAGAGAAATAACAAACCATATGCAAAGCAAAGATAACGTTGTTTATGCTATTTTACGTGAAGAAGATTATACGAAATACAATTTAACTTACAATCAAGCAAAAGAGAAAGTATTCGCATTAGCAAACATTAACGAATTTGAAATTTGGTGTTTATTCACTGAAGACAAAAGTTATGGCGATAATTTATTTAATGGAAGCTTGCGTTCCAAACAAGTTGCAATCAACATCGTTGCGAATAAATACAACGGTGGTGGGCACAAAAATGCTTGTGGGGTTAAGTCACTAAGTTTACAAGATATTGAAAATTTAATTGATGACTTTAACCAATTATGCAAATAGCTTAAACTACTGTTTTGGTTATTTCATAACACGATAAAAAGAAGTGAAAAAACAAGATGAGAGCAGGTTGTTGAACTTGCTCTTTTTTTAGTTTAAACAATTAAGATTGGTGCAATTACATTCAATAAGTGATCATAATTATGGTATAATTTCATAGAGGTGAATACATGTACACTCATTTGCATACTAGAAGTGCTTATTCATTATTAAGTTCGACCCTTCGTATCTCTGCAATTGTCACAAACGCGAAACAAAATAATTGTACTAGCGTAGCGTTAGCTGACAAACACATCATGCACGGTGCGATGGCTTTTTATCATGCTTGCCAAAAAGAAGGCATCAAAGCAATTTTTGCTTTAGAAGTGGACTGTATTTACAATAATGTGAACTATACTTTTCTTGTTTATGCTAAAAATGATAAAGGTTACCAATCGCTTTTAAAATTATCGACATTCATTAGCACGAATGAGGAATTGCTTACTTTTGATCAACTTTTGCAATTTGATCAAGGAGTAATAATCACAACCGCTGGAGATAACGATGAATTGCAGTCGTTTGTCATCAATGAAAAACGAATTGAAATGCAACATTTCTTAAATATGTGCAAAGAAACAATTGAAGATTTTCGAGTGGCTATTGCAATGAATGATTCTGGTTTATTGAAGTTAAAAAACCAGTTATTAACAGAGGTATGCAATGAGTTGACGATTCCTTGTTTTGCTTTAAGTAGGATTTATTATGCGCAAGAGAAGGACGAAGAAGCGTTTCAATACCTATGTGCGATTGCACAACAAAAAAATGTGAATGACCCTACGCTTGATTACAGTAGCAAACGATATTTTCGTAGTGAAGAACAAATGCGTGCTTTATATGATGAACAATTAATTGAAAATGCAAACCAAATAGCGCAAGAATGTAATGTGGCAATGGCGTTTGAAAAAGTCACATTACCTATATTTAAAAACAAGTACCATGTTGATTCTAATTCGTATTTGCGCAATTTGTGTAAAAAAGGTTTAGAAAAACGAAGAGGGAACCAAATCGATGATGTTTATGTTAAACGATTGACTTATGAACTTGATGTCATAATTAAAATGGGATATGCGGATTACTTCTTAATTGTTTATGATTTTATCCGTTATGCCAAATCCGTTGGTATTTATGTTGGACCAGGAAGAGGAAGTGCAGCAGGTTCTCTTGTTTCGTATTGTTTGGGTATCACTCATGTTGATCCCATCCAATATAACTTACTATTTGAACGTTTCTTAAATCCAGAACGTATTAGTATGCCTGATATTGATATCGATTTTCCAGATAATCGACGTGATGAAGTCATCAACTATGTAAAAGAGTTATACGGTGAAAGTCATGTTGCGCACATTGTTACGTTTGGTACGCTTGCAGCAAAGCAAGTACTACGTGATGTTGGTCGTGCGATGAACATCAGCATTCGTGAGATTGATATGATTTGTAAGATGATTATGAGTGCACCTAATGTTACACTGAAGTCGACCTTTGAAAACAATGGTAAATTCAAACAAACGATAATGGCGAGCAAGCAATACTCAAAACTTTTTGCGATTGCACTCCAACTAGAAGGATTACCTCGTCACGCGTCGACACATGCCGCAGGGATTGTGTTAGCGAGTTGTGACATAAGTAATGTATGTCCATTAATTCGCGTTGAAGCTGACGTTTGTTCAACCCAATTCACAATGGAATATTTGGAAGATCTA
Organism: uncultured Erysipelotrichaceae bacterium; assembly: GCA_964370395.1. Taxonomy (GTDB): domain Bacteria; phylum Bacillota_I; class Bacilli_A; order Erysipelotrichales; family Erysipelotrichaceae; genus JBGUVL01. The sequence goes on along the minus strand of CAYJIZ010000028.1, from coordinate 12,738 downwards.
GGTTTGATTAAAATGGACTTCTTAGGATTGCGTAACTTAACAATCATTGATGAAGTTTGTCAAAATGTAGAACGATTGGAAAACAAACCATTGGATATTATGAAGATTCCATTAGATGATAAAAAAACGTTTGCACTTATCCAAGATGTGGATACGATGGGTATCTTTCAATTGGAAAGTGAAGGAATGAAAAATTTAATTCGTAAGATGCGTCCGAAAAACTTTGAAGAAATTGCAGCAGCCATTGCTCTGTTTCGTCCAGGTCCGATGGAGAACATTCCACTGTATTTAAAAAATCGTGAACAACCAAATTCCATTAATTATATTCACGAAAGCTTAAAACCAATTATTGAAAATACTTATGGGGTAATGATTTACCAGGAACAGATCATGCAAGCAGTACAAATCATGGCAGACTTTTCTTTAGGAAAGGCCGACATCCTTCGTAAAGCGATATCAAAAAAGAAGAGTGCGGAATTGATTGCTTTACAAGATGAATTCATTCAAGGAGCCATCAACAAAGGTTATACAGAAACACTAGCAAAACAGGTGTATGAGCTTATTATGAAATTTGCTGGTTATGGGTTTAACCGTTCGCATTCTATCGCCTATGCATTGATTGCTTACCAATTGGCTTATTTAAAAGCAAACAAACCGCTTGTTTTCTTTATGAGTTTAATGAATAGTGTGATTGGTGCAGAAAACAAAACAAGCCAATACGTATTTGAAGCGAAGAAAAGAAAAATTAAGGTGTTACACCCAAGTGTGAACCTTTCAAAACTAAAATATACAATAGAAAATGATGCGTTGCGTTTTCCTTTGTTGAATATCAAAAGCGTTGGTTCTGTCGCAGCTCAACAAATCATCCAAGAGCGTGAAGAAAACGGTTTATTTAAGGATTATTTTGATTTTGTTGCACGTGTAGGTAACAAGAAGGTTTCTCGTAAAATAATAGAAGCCCTTATTGATGCTGGTGCATTAGATGAATTCAAAGAAGGTCGTTTGAGTATGAAAATGACATTGGATGATGCGATTCGATATGGTAGTTTAGTTCGTATTGAAGAGGAGAGCCAAACACGGATTGATTTGGATTTGGTTAGTAAACCACCAATGATTTTGGTAAAAGAAAATGCGTCTGCTATTGCAGAGAGTGAAAAAGAAGTGTTAGGTTTTTATTTGAGCAATCATCCGATTACGAAACTACGTGATTCGTATTCACAAGCAAAGAGCATCATTGAACTACAGGATGTAAAAGGATATGTGAATTTTGTTTGTTTCATTGAACGGATTAAAGAACATCGTACGAAGAATGGTGATCTCATGGCTTTTTTAAGCGTAAGTGATGAAACTGGTAAAATGGATGCTGTCTGTATGCCAAATATTTACGCATTGAAAAAAGACAGTTTAAAAAGAGGGAATTATCTTCATATTGAAGGGAAGATTGACAAACCGAACTCCTGCTTAGTAAATAAGTTACAAGAAATTGAAAAAACATAAGTAGAAAGCATATTTATAGAGGGTAAGTAAATGAAAAAAAGATTGACTCAATGGATGCTTTCCTGTATTATATCTATGTTGTATGTCCTTTTTGTGACTTACAACCGCACATGATAAGGATTTAAAGTATGATTATCATCTCCTTATGTGGCGAGTCTTATGAACATGAAGAAGGAGGTGCGATATATGTACGCAATTATTGAAACAGGTGGAAAACAAATTAAAGTTGAAGAAGGAGCAGTTATCTTTGTTGAAAAGTTAGATGTTAACGAAGGTGATAAAGTAGAATTCGATAACGTTGTTTTAGTATCAGACAAAACAACTAAAGTTGGAGCTCCATATGTAAAAGGTGCAAAAGTTAGCGCTACTGTTGAAAAACAAGGTAAAGCGAAAAAAATCACAGTTTACAAATACAAAGCTAAAAAAGGAAGTACTCACCGTAAACAAGGTCACAGACAACCTTACACTAAATTAATCATCAACAAAATTGAGGCTTAATTATGATCGAAGTAACGTTACATTGTCATAGTGAAGAATTTACTAAAATAGTAATTTCTGGCCATGCCAATTACGGAACGGAAATGATGGATGTCGTTTGTGCACAAGTTAGTGCGATTAGCGTAGGTATCTTAAATGCCATTGATGAAATGTGCGAGTCAAGTTGCAACATTCAAATGGAAAGTGGATACATTGAAATAGACGTGATTCATTCAAACGAAACATTACAAACAATTTTAAATACAGCCGCAATTCAATTGAAGACGGTTGAGCATACGAATTATGAATATATAAAAATTACGAAAGCAGAGGTGTAAGAGTATGAAATATATTTTAGATAACCAATTATTTGCATCGAAAAAAGGAGTAGGGTCTACGAAAAATGGTCGTGATTCTCATTCTAAAAGATTAGGTGCGAAATTAGCAGACGGACAATTCTGTCATGCAGGATCTATTATTTATCGTCAACGTGGAACTAAAATTCATCCAGGGACTAATGTAGGACGTGGTGGAGATGACACTTTATTTGCTACAGCAAATGGAATTGTTAAGTTTGAACGTATGGGTAAAAAGAAAACTAAAGTTTCTGTATATCCACAAGCATAATCAACTAAATCCTCACACATGATAGCGTGAGGATTTTATTTTTCATGAAGAAAGGAGATTTCTATGCAATTTATTGATCGTGTAAAACTAAAAGTTAGAGCTGGTGACGGTGGAAATGGAATGGTTTCCTTTCGTCGTGAAAAATACGTACCATTAGGAGGTCCTAGTGGTGGTGATGGTGGTAAAGGTGGTAGTGTAGTCTTTATTGTCGACGAAGGAAAATCAACCTTGCTAGATCTACGTTTTAACAAAAAAATCGTTGCCGTTAACGGAGTAAACGGAAAAACAAAGAAAATGCATGGTGCCTGTGGGGATGACACGTTTGTCAAAGTTCCATTAGGTACATTAGTGCGTGATTTGAGTACAGGTAATATCATTGCCGATTTAACAAGAAGAAACCAAACTGCAGTCATTTGTGAAGGTGGTAAGGGAGGAAGAGGAAACTTCCGATTTAAAACAAGTCGTAATACTGCACCAGAGTACGCAGAAAAAGGTGCACCAGGAGAAATTAAGGACATTGAGGTAGAATTAAAAGTATTAGCAGATGTGGGACTAGTTGGCTTTCCCTCAGTAGGAAAAAGTACTTTATTGTCTGTTGTTTCTGCAGCAAAACCGGAAATTGCAGATTATCACTTCACGACGATCCAACCAAACTTAGGGTTGGTTCGTGTTCCAGATGGAAGAAGTTTTGTAATGGCTGATTTACCTGGTTTAATCGAAGGAGCAGCACAAGGAAAAGGATTAGGACATCAATTCTTACGTCATATTGAACGTTGTCGTGTTATTATTCACGTTGTTGATATGGGAGCAAACGATGGAAGAGATCCTGTGAGTGATTTTGCGATTATTAATAAAGAGTTAGAAGAATACCAATACCGTTTGTTAGAACGTCCACAAATCGTTGTAGCAAACAAAATGGACTTGGATGATGCACAAGAAAACTTGAAACGTTTTAAAGAAGCGTATCCAGATGTAGAAGTATTTGAAACAACTACATTAATTGCTGAAGGAATGGATCAAGTTCTTTATAAAGCAGCAGATTTATTAGATGTGACACCAGCATTCCCATTGCATGATGAACAAAGTGATGCAGAAGGTGTATTGTATAAATTTGAAGAAGAAAAACCTAAGTTTGAAGTACATAATTTAGGAAACGGACGCTGGTTATTAACTGGTGATGAATTAGAAAGAGCCTACCGCATGGCTAACTTAGATAGCGTTGATGGAGAACACCGTTTCGCTCGTAAAATGCGTGTATTAGGTGTTGATCAAGCATTGCGTGATGCGGGTTGTCAAAATGGTGACTTGGTTGGTATCGGTGATATTGAATTTGAATTTGTAGAGTAGTCCTTTTTAGGACTACTTTGTTGCATAAGCAAGGAGGGACTCAAATGGAAGAAGTAAGTTTTCAATACAAAAAGAAAAAAGTGTACATTCGTCTTGCGATGATTATCATCTCATTAACAATTATCTTAGCAGGAATTATGACAATACAAAAAAATGCACTCTCTACAATTATTATTTACATCGTTTGTGCTTTGCTTGTGGTTTTGTTTACTGTTTATAAAATTGTAAACATCAAAGCGATTGCCTATTTCATCAAATGGGATAAAAAAGGCGTGTATACGATGGAATCCTTTGCCTTTTGTCCATGGAAACAAATTAATGCAATAACATTAGAGAGATACATGGGTTATCAAACTTTGTTTTTTCAAATTGATGAAACAATTGAAACAAAGATGAGAGCGATTCATAGGAAAGGCAAACAATACTATTGTTTACCTTTGGCAGATTGCCAAGGAAAACCTTCTGAAATCTTAGAACTAATTAATTTAGCGAAAGATTCTAAATAATTAAAAAAAACGCATATATTATAGTAGAGGTGATACAATGCGTTGTGCAATTGATAGTGTTGCTCGTCTTCTTAAGCATTACAAGATGGAACAACCAGAGTTGCTTTTGGAAATGGAAGCGTTAATATGCGAAAAGGGAATTTCTATTTATGATTTAATCTCGCTTTGCAAGAAATACGAATTGTATTTAGAAGCGAGAAAGGGTCTTTTTCTCCCAAAAAGGGTTCCGTGCATTTTGTATTATCGTCATAAAAAGGGTGGTCACTATAATGTTTTGCTTCATAAAACATGGTGTAAACTAACGATATACGATGCTACTTTAGGAACTAGAATGATAAATAAATGGTGGTTTTATTTATTTTATTCGCATATTTATATCGTGTGTTATAATGAATAAAAGAGGTATGTCATGGAAGTAAACATTGTAAGTCAAACGACATTTGAATTAGCTAGTAAAAACAAGCAATTATTTGATCAAATTTTACATAGCATAAAACAAAAATTACACATTGAGAAGAATTATTTGTTGTCCGTTATTTTTGTAGACAACAAACAAATTCATGAAATCAATAAACAATACCGTAATATCGATAAGGCGACAGACGTGATTTCATTTGCGCTTATGGATAGTGAGGATAGTTATGTAAATAATGAGCAAGAAGTAGAGTTAGGTGATATATTTATTAGTATAGACGCAGCAAATGAACAAGCAAATCGATATGGACACTCCTTTGATCGAGAGTTAACCTTTTTATTTTTGCATGGGGTTCTCCATTTGTTAGGGTATGATCATATGAATGAAGAAGACGAAAAAAAGATGTTTCAATTGCAGGATGAAATCATAGATGAAATCATTACTAAATAAGTTTAAATATGCTTTTGAAGGGTTATTGTCTTGCTTTGGTGATCATTCTGTAACGTTACAAATCGGTATTGCTGCTGTCGTATTAATTGTTGCCTATTTTTTTGATTTCTCTTTAATAGAATGGTGTATTTTACTATTGTGTTGTGGACTAGTTATCGTTTGTGAAATGATAAATTCATGTTTCGAGTTACTTTTGGATTTCGTTCACCCTGATTACCACAAAAAAATTAAAATAATGAAAGACAAAGGTGCTGGTTTTGTATTGTTTGCATCACTTATCGCACTTCTTATCGGTGTATTGTTATTTGGGAGTAAATTATTATGATCGATGATTTAAAAATAAAACAAATCCTAACGACATTAGAAGAAGTAAGCAATAATGCTTATGTGCCTTATTCGCATTTTCCTGTAGCTAGTGCTATTGTTTTTGAAGATAGTATTGTATATGGTGTTAATGTTGAAAATGCATCTTATGGATTAACCATTTGTGCAGAAAGAACTTGTTTAGCAAGTGCGATTGCACAAAACAAGAACCCAAAAGAGGCTCTTGCTTTTATTGTGTACCACAAAGAACACATCGTTTCTAGTTGTGGTGCATGTAGACAAGTAATGAGTGAGTTATTAAAACAAGAGACAACAGTGATATTAGCTAGTCAAGATGGCTATGAAATAACAAATGTGACGAAATTATTACCACAACAATTTTCACAGGAGGATTTACGATGAGTTTTAAATCAGGATTTATATCGATTGTTGGTCGTCCTAATGCAGGGAAGTCAACATTATTAAATGCATTACTAGAACAAAAAATCGCGATCATTTCGCCAAAACCACAAACGACAAGAAATACAATTCAAGGTATTTTAACAAAAGATGATGCTCAGTTCGTGTTTATTGATACACCAGGTATTCATAAACCAAAACATGAATTAGGTAGAACGATGAACAAAGGAGTGTACTCTGCACTTTCGGATGTCGATGTGGTGTATTGGATTGTAGATGCGACGAAATCCTTTGGGGGTGGAGACGAATTTATCTTAGAGAAGATCAAACAATTAGAGAGTCCTGTTTTTTTGATTTTAAATAAGTGTGATTTACTATCAAAAGAAAGTATTCTTTCTCGTTTACAAGAATGGTCTACACGCTATGACTTTGCGGAATTGATTCCGATTAGTGCAATGACTTCAAAAAACTGTGAAGAATTGTTAGCGACAACAAAAAAATACTTACCTGAAGGAGTTCCTTTTTATCCAGAAGAGATGAAAAGCGATCGTAGTATCGATTTTCGTATTCGCGAATGCATTCGTGAGAAAGTCTTGCTGTTGACGGAAGAAGAAATTCCTCATTCAGTTGCTGTTATTTTAGAAAACAAAGAAGATCTAGACAATAGTTTGTTTATTCAAGCTGTTGTCATTGTGGAAAGAAGCTCGCAAAAAGGTATTTTAATTGGAGCGCAAGCGAAGATGATCAAAGCGATTACACTTGCAGCACAAAAAGAATTAAAGGAAATGCTTCAACAAAAGGTGGAATTAGAGCTATATGTACGTGTCGAAAAGAATTGGCGCAATAAAACAAGTAAGCTAAACCAATTGGGGTATAGTGATTTGGGTGAATATGAATAACGTATGCGAAGGAATTGTCTTGTCGCATCGTGATTTTAAAGACAATGATGTCATTTTAACTATTTTAACAAAGGAAGAGGGAACTCTTTCTTTTGTTGCAAAAGGCATAAAAAAAGCAAAAAGTAAAAATGCTAGTGCTTGTGAACTATTTACTTATAGCCGTTTTTTCTATAATCGAAACGAACGTGCAACAATGCAATCATTGCGTACAGCGGAGCGAATCCAGATGTATCGTCATGTTTACGATAGTCTTCAAAAACAAGTCATCGCATCATTGCTATGTGAGGTATGTAACAAAATAGTGCTTGAAGAAAGTTACATGGTATTTGATTTATTGCAACAATCACTGCAACACTTGGATAAAGAAGACAATGATTTTTGCGTGCTTGCCTTTTTCATTGCCCAACTAAATGAAATCGTTGGCGTGAGTCCTAATGTAGATGGTTGTGTTCATTGTGGCAATCCTAGTGTAATGGCAATTTCCATCATTAATGGTGGTTTTGTTTGCTCTGATTGCTACCAACAAGAGAAGGATATTCGATGCAGTATCGATAGCCTTCGATACTTCCGTTTATTTCATAAAGCAGGCTTAGAAGACTATGTTATTTTAGCCCAAATGAAACAATTTACATACGAAGAAATCAAGCCCATTCTACTTATCTTTTTGGAATATAGCGGAATTGCGTTAACAACGATGAAATTACTGCGTGAAATAATTGCATTTGATGGCTTGGATAATTGAATTTGATGTACTTTTATGGTATAAATATAATGTTACGATTTTTATAAAGTTGAGGTAAAATGATGGAAAAAATGACAATGGAAAAAATGGTTGCATATTGCAAGCAATATGGATTTATTTTTCAAGGTAGTGAAATATATGGTGGGTTAGCTAACACTTGGGATTATGGACCTCTTGGTTCACGTTTAAAAAACAATGTGAAAGAAGCTTGGCGTAAACGTTTTATTCAAGAAAGAAAAAACAGCTACGAAGTGGATGCAGATATTTTAATGAATCCTCGTGTATGGGAAGCAAGTGGACACGTGTCTAGTTTCAATGACCCATTAATCGATTGTAAAGAATGTAAAACAAGACATCGTGCTGATAATTTGATTGAGCAATTCAATCCTGAGATTCATGCCGATGGAATGAGTAATGAAGAAATGATCGCTTACATCAAGGACAACAAAATTGTATGTCCAAAATGTGGGAAAGCGAACTTTACTGATATTCGTCAATTTAATTTGATGTTTGAAACATACCGTGGAGTAACAAGCGATTCAAAAAACATCGTTTACTTACGTCCTGAAAATGCACAAGGAGAATATGTTAACTTCTTAAACGTGCAACGTAGTATGCGTGCGAAATTACCATTTAGTATTGGACAAATTGGGAAAGCATTCAGAAATGAAATTACTCCTGGAAATTTCACTTTCCGTACGATTGAATTTGAACAAATGGAATTTCAAACTTTCTGTAAAGAGGGAGATGACAACGAACTGTATGATTACTTTAAACAGTATGGAAAACAATTTTATATGGACTTAGGATTAGCAGAATCACGTTTGCGTTTCCATGACCATGAAAAATTAGCACATTATGCGAAAGCGGCTTGTGATATTGAATACCAATTCCCATTTGGATGGGGTGAAATAAACGGAACACATAACCGTACTAATTTCGATTTAACACAACACCAAGAATTTTCAAAGGTAAAACAAGAATACTTAGATCCAACAACAAATGAAAAATTCATTCCTTATATCATTGAATCGACATATGGATTGGATCGTACGATTTTAGCGTTGTTGTTTGAAGCATATGAGGAAGAACAATTAGAAAACGAAACACGTCTTGTGATGCGTTTCACTCCTGATTTGGCTCCTTATAAAGCTTGTATATTACCATTGAGTAAACAATTAGCAGAACAAGCAAATGCATTGTATGATACGTTAGCGAAAGACTTCTCTATCACTTATGATGAAACAGGAAGTATTGGAAAACGTTATCGTCGTCAAGATGCGATTGGTACACCTTTCTGTATCACGTACGATTTTGATTCACAAGAAGATGGTTGTGTAACGATTCGTGATCGTGACACAATGCAACAAGAACGTATTAAAATTGCTGATGTAAAAGAATACATCGCTTCAAAATTAGGATTTTAACACAAAGAAGGTGAAAATTTGGCACGCATTCCAGAAGAGGTAATTGAGAATATACGCACACATGTCGATATTGTTGATGTTGTATCGCATTACCTTCCTTTGTCTCGCAAAGGAAAGAGTTTTAAATGCGTTTGTCCATTTCATGATGACCATGATCCATCTTTAAGTATTTCACAAGATAAACAGATATTTCATTGTTTTGTTTGTGGAACAGGTGGTAACGCATTTACTTTCGTGCAAAAATACGAAAATATATCGTATGTAGAAGCCGTTCTAAAAGTTGCTGATTTAGCAAACATAGAGGTGGAGTACAAAGAAAGTTTATTACCAACAAAAAAAGTAGATCCTAAGATGGAGAATTACTATAAGTTGTTGAATACGACAATTGATTACTGTGCTTATGAGTTACATGCAATAGAAGGCAAGGAAATCATGCAATATTTGCATTCACGCGGATTAAGTGATGCGATCATTGATAAGTTTCAATTAGGTTTTCATCCGAAAGACAACAAATTATATCGATTCTTATCAGCAAAGAAATTTGATGATAAGGATATGGTAGCTTTAAATGTTGTGAATATTACATCACTTGGATTAAAAGATGTATTTAGTAATCGTATCATGATTCCAATTCATGATAGCAATGGAAACCCTGTTGGGTTTAGTGCTCGTCGAACGGTGGAGGACGATAGTGCAAAATACATTAATACAAGTGAAACAGAGTTATATGTCAAAGGGAACTTGTTGTATAACTACCATCGTGCGAAACAACATGCTCGTCGATTTGGAAAAATAATAGTTGTTGAAGGAGCAATGGATGTATTGGCTTTTGAAAAAGCAGATATTCCATATGCAGTTGCGACACTTGGAACAGCTTGTACACTTCAACAATTAAAGTTATTGCGCTATTTAGGGGTGAAAGTCGTATTATGTTACGATGGAGACAAAGCTGGACTTGATGCTACGTATAAGTTTTATATCGCAGCGACAAAGGAAGGCTTAGAAGTTGAAATCGTTGATAACAAATTTAACTTAGACCCAGACGAGATTATTGAAACACATGGAAAAGAAGCGTTGGTTAGTATGTCTAACCATACTGTTTCATGGATTGCTTTCTTACTTGTGTATTTGCAGAAGAAGTACGATTTAAACAACTACAACGAGAAGAAAGAATATGCGCAAGTCATTGCGAACGAAATCGCAAAATTAAAAAATGATTTCGAAAAGAAGAATTACTATGTTCGATTAAGTCAAATTACAGGATTTGATATGAGCGTAGAAGAACGCAAACAAACCGCAAGAGTCAATACCTACAAGGAGCAACCAAGACGTTCGCCTCTGCGTAGACCGATTGATGGTAGTTTGAATGCACAAATGCAAATATTATCACAAATGTTATCTTCTAAGATAGCTTGTGAATATTATAGAAATGAATTAGGTTTTTTGATGAATGAAGACTGCAATGCATTGGCTTTGTATATTGTTGACTTTTATCGTAATAACCAACAGATTGAAATAGCAAAGCTTTTGGATTTCATTAATGAAGAACAAGTGAAAGCTCTCTTATTAAAAATTGCAAGTTGGGCATTAGCGCATCATGAGTACAATGAAATTGTACTAAAGGATGCGATTGCCAAAATAAAAGAGTGCATGTTAGATGAGAAAATTCGCTTATTGCTTCAAAAAATCGAGCAACTAAATGACCCAATTGAAAAAGCTAAAATTGCCCAAGAAATTATCACTCTGAAAAGAGAGCAAGGGGGAAGTGCTGATGGCAAAGAAGATTAACAAAGAAGTAAAAACATTAGATCAAATTAAGGATGACTTAAAATTACAGTTTGAGGATTCTGGTTCTTTAACACAAAAAGAAGTAATGGACTCAATTGATCACTTGGATTTAAGTGATAAAGATAGCGATGACTTTTTTCAATGGTTTGTTGAAAATGATATCGATGTTTCTGAGGATTTAGATGAAATTGACGATTCTAAAATTATTGTCGATGAAATTGAAGATGTGGAAGAAGTGGATGAAGTATTTGATGATGAAGATGATGAAGACAGTGAAAAAGCTCTTGCTGATGACATTGAATCATTGGAACAATCATTTGCTGCAACGACACAAACGAAATTAAACGATCCAGTTAAAATGTATTTAAAAGAAATTGGACGCGTAGAATTATTAGACCCAGCAGAAGAACCTGAAATTGCAAAAAGAATACAAGAAGGGGACGAAGAAGCGAAAAAGAAATTGATCGCTGCTAACTTACGTTTGGTTGTATCGATTGCGAAAAAATACGTAGGTCGTGGAATGCTTTTCTTAGACTTAATCCAAGAAGGAAACATGGGGCTTGCGAAAGCGGTTGAAAAATTTGATTATACAAAAGGATTTAAGTTTTCAACATATGCAACTTGGTGGATTCGTCAAGCGATTACTAGAGCAATCGCTGACCAAGCTAGAACAATCCGTATTCCAGTTCATATGGTTGAAACGATTAATAAATTAACACGTATTCAAAGACAGTTAGTACAAGATTTAGGTAGAGATCCATCTGCAGAAGAAATCGCTGAGAAGATGGAAAACATATCTCCTGAAAAAGTGCGTGAAATTCAAAAAATCGCATTGGAACCAGTTTCTTTAGAAACACCAATCGGGGAAGAAGACGATTCTCATTTAGGTGACTTCATTGAAGATAAAGACGCGATGTCACCAGATGAATATGCGAACAACCAACTATTAAAAGATGAAATTAACACGGTTCTACAAGGATTAACGGAACGTGAAGAAAAAGTACTTCGTCTACGTTTTGGTCTTTACGATGGACGTACAAGAACTCTAGAAGAGGTGGGAAAAGAATTTAACGTAACAAGAGAACGTATTCGTCAAATTGAAGCGAAAGCATTACGTAAATTAAAACACCCAACACGTTCAAAACGTCTTAAAGATTTTGTAGATCGTCAGTAATATGAAATTAAGCACGCGTTTATTAGCTTTGTCACATTGTGTCGACAAGGGAGCGATTGTTGCTGATATTGGCTGTGATCATGCCCAATTATGCATTCAATTAGTACTTGATGGCAAATGTGAAAAAGCATATGCTTGCGATGTAAATGAAGGACCTTTGCAGCAGGCACAAAAAAATATCGAATATTATAAGTTAAATAAGCAAATCACTTTATGTTTAAGTGATGGCTTAGCTAGCGTAGAAGATGATGTAACGCACGTTGTTATTGCTGGAATGGGATTTGAAACAATCAAAGAGATTTTAAATAACCATCCAGAAAAATGGCGTGAAGGTCGTACCTTTATTATTCAGTCTAATACTGATGTGGAAAGCTTACGCCAGTGGATAAGTTCACATCAATTCAAAATTAAAAAAGAATTTGTTTTAAAAGAAGAACAACATTACTATCAGATGATTGTGTTCACTTGTGAGAAAGACGAAGTCTTAAACGAAGAAGAAATTCGTTTTGGACGTCAAATGAATAAAAATTTTGCATTTTATTCACTTTGGAAATATCGTCTTGCTAAATTAGAGAGTGTATTAAATGCACTTCCTCAGGAAAATGCAAAATACAACGAAACCTTAAATGAGATGTTGTACATCTACAAAGAACTAGGAAGCGTATA
>CAYJIZ010000027.1:0-22615 GCA_964370395.1 uncultured Erysipelotrichaceae bacterium | reverse complement strand
ATACCCTATAGATGACACTTCTTTTTTTGTGTCTGTTCTATAGGGTATAGTTTAATCAAAAGCTGGATTTATATTCGGTATCGCAATTCCTGCGATTATCTTAATTGTGTTATCCATTGCGTTCTTTGCAACTGGTGGAACAAGTCTAATGAAATTAGATATGTCTACGTTCATTCCAGACTTTACAAAAGTGGATACATTAGTAGTCTTTGTTTCCTTTATCTTAGCGTATGCGGGTATTGAAGCATCGGCAACACATGCAAATGAAATGACAAACGTAAAACGTAACTATCCATTAGCTATCATTATTCTTGTTATTTTAGCAATGGTATTAAATACGATTGGTGGATTGAGTATCGGTGCCGTTGTACCAGCAAGCCAATTAGGATTATCAACAGGGGTAATCCAAGGATTTGAAGGGTTAATCGCTCACTTTGGAACTGGAATGGATTGGATCGTAAAAGTCATTGCGGTGTTAATTTCATTAGGTGTCTGTGCGGAAGTATCTGCATGGGTAGTGGGACCATCTTGGGGTATGTTAAACGCTGGACAAAAAGGTTTGTTACCAAAGAAATTAATTGAAACAAACAAACACGGCGTGCCTACTAATTTCTTATTGCTTCAAGGTGCAATCGTTACTATTTGGGCTGCCGTATTAACATTTGGTGGTGGAGGAGCAAACGTTTCCTTCTTTACCGCAATTTCATTAACTGTAATTGTATATATTGTTGGTTACATCATTTTCTTTATCGCTTACATTAAGTTGATTAGAAAACATGGTGAATTAAAAAGAACATTTGAAATTTCAAAGAGCAAAGGCTTTAAGTTAGTAATGGCTTATGTTGGATTGATCTTATCTATCTTTGCATTAGCAATTTCATTTGTCCCACCTTCTCAATTGACAGCTCCAGGAGCAGCAAGTGAGTATTTGGTTATTTTGAGTGTTAGTTTCGTTGTTACGATTGCTGCACCATTTGTAATCTATTCGATTATGCGTAAGAAAAACCCATTACCAAAAGGTTACACAATGATGCCAAACGACACAGAAACAACACAGGCAAAAACAGCTAAGAAGTAATTAAGGTACAAGAAACAGGAGGTATCTTATGAAATCAGTAAAAACGAGATTTATTTATGCTTACTATGTATTAACAGAACAAGTAAGCTATCCCAAAGAACAACCTTTGGTAGATGCATTTGAAAAAATCTATACCGATTATGTCGACACGAAAATCATTAATTTAAATGTATGGAAAGAAATGAAGCTTTCTAAAGTCGTGATTGATTATTTGAATGCCCAAGGGAAAGAACAACTTTGGCAAGGAATAGGAAGATTGCTTCCTATGGAATACGACAATCTATATGAAGAAACCATCGATATGATCGTTGCGAGTAAACATTTAGATCATTAATAATAAAATTACATGTTTTAAACTCTCTCTCATTAAAAATAAAAAAAGGAGCTTTTGGGCTCCTTTTTGTCTGTTATGCAGACTTGTTGTGTGCTGCTGCGATAAGATGTGCGAGTGTGATCTTTTGCAGTTGTTTCTTGTATTGCATTTCTGCCTTGTTTAAATGGGATAGAATAACATCTTCAATTTCTTTAACAGGTAAGGTGTCATCAAATACCTTTTCGACTAAATGCGTAGTTTCAATAAACTTTTCTTTTCCTTCAATGGCTTCAAAGATAGCGAGCAAGCTAATGTCTTCTACCTTTTTATTTAAGATGAAGCCACCGCTTTTGCTCGCTTTAGAGCGAATTAAATCTGCTACGACAAGTTGGCGAGTCACTTTTTTTAAATAGGAATCCGATACTTTTAAGATTTCACTTAATTGATGGTTTTTCATCGCCCCTTCGTGTTTACTTATTAATAATAGAATGCAAATAGCCTGTTCAAAGCTTTGTCTAATTTTCATAATCATCACCTTCTTTCTTATTTTACCAAATCTTTTATTTTTTGTATCCTCTGAGTTGACTTTTTATGAAATCGGCATATAATCTATCATAGATATTATATATCTATGGATAGCAAATATCTATGATAGAAAGAAGGTTATAGTATGGTGAAGCAAGAATGGCGACAACTTAAGCACAATACATGGTTTAAGGTAGTATTAGTAGCAATTATCGTTTTGCCTTGTATTTATGCAGGTGTCTTTTTGGGTTCCATGTGGAGTCCTTATGAGAAAACAGACTTACTTCCAGTTGCGATTGTCAATGAAGACGAGTCAGTCGATTTTGAGGGAAAACAATTGCAAGTGGGGGATGAGCTTGTTCGTAATTTAAAGAAAGAGAAACAGATGGAGTACCATTTTGTTGATGCTAAGGAAGCGAAGAAGGGATTAGCTGATCAAAAGTATACGATGATTGTAACGATTCCAAAGGACTTTTCGAAAAATGCGACTACCTTATTACAAGCACATCCAACGAAGATGGTGCTTACGTATACAACCAATCCTGGAAGTAATTACATTGCTTCTAAGATGGATGAGAGTGCGGTTCAAAAAATGAAAGAAGCGATATCTGCTTCCGTAACCAAAACATATGGAGAAACGATGTTTGCGCAGGTGCAAAAATTATCGAATGGGTTTGGCGATGCGAGTGAGGGTTCTTTTAAAATAATGAATGCGAGCGGACAGCTTCAACAAGGAAGCCAATTGCTTACGCATAATATGGCATTATTAGAAAGTGCTAGTTTGTCTTTTGAGGAAGGTAGCCAAAAGCTCAATGCTGGTGTGCAAGCCTATGATAAAGGTGTGTTCTCATTGCATGATGGACTGCAATCATTAAAAGAAGGGTTGTCTAAACTAGTTGTTGAGCAAAGTAAGTTCAGTGATGGTTTGCAACAGATCAAAACTGCATCGTCTTCACTAAACAATGGTGTGGTATCGTATGCAAGTGGGGTTGATTCATTAAGTGTAGCAAGCCAAACGCTTAATCAAAACAATACAGCATTATTAGATGGCGTTTCGAAGATGAGTGAAGCAAGTGCTTTGCTTGCTTCTTTGAATACACAGATGAATACGCAATTGGCTTTGTACGAAGAACATATGCAAGCCAATGATCTTGCTCAAGCAGGCAAAGATATGGAAGTAGTAAAGCAACTTCAACAAACAATAAGTGTGGTAACAGGACAATTGAATGCTTCTATGAATGGTGGGACGTATTATGATAAGCAACAACAATTGCAAACTTTACCACTAGAACAAAGTTTTGTGTTACGGGCAAAAGCGTATGTAAATGGTGTGGTACAAGTGAATGATGCATTGCAAACACTTGCGAGTAACGCAACTGCGTTAAAAGAAGGAAGCGAACAACTGCAATTAGGTGCGCAACAATTACAAGATAACTTTTCATTGTTTGCACAAGGGGTACAAGCGCTTCAACAAGGTAGCGAACAAGCATACCAAGGAAGTGAACAATTGGTAGAGAAAGGGGCGTACTTAGTAAGTGGTTCACAAAACTTAGCGAGTAGCGCTCCACAATTCACTTCGGCAAGCGCACAGTTGAAACAAGGTTCACAAGTATTACAAGAGGGGATGAGTCAACTGTATGGTGCCAATCAAAGCTTGTATACTAATTTGAATGATGCTGCAAAACAAAGTAAACTGACAACGAGTGATAAAACAACACAGATGCTAGCACAACCAGTTGCTTTAGAAAAACATGAGATTTCAACAGTGAAAAACAACGGGCATGCGATGGCTCCTTATATGATGAGTGTTGCCCTTTATGTGGCATGTTTGTCATTTGCTTTGATGTACCCTTTGTCCAAAGGGGTGCAAGATGCCAAATCAATCGTACGCTTTTGGCTTGCGAAAGCGAGTGTTTCCTTTTTTGTAGCTAGTGTTGCTGCAATATTAATGGTAGCGTGCTTATGTATATTAAATGGGTTTGCACCAAAACAATTGTTGCTTTGTTTTGTATTTGCGATTGTTGTCGCACTTGCATTTATGTCATTGATCACATTGCTTAGTATGCTGAGTGGTAAGATTGGAGAATTTTTATTGCTGGTATTTATGGTTATTAATTTAGGTGGTAGCGCAGGAACATATCCATTGCAAACGTCTCCTGCGATCTACCAAGCCATCCATCCTTATTTGCCATTTACGTATAGTGTGGATGGCTTTCGAAAGGTAATTAGCCAATCCTCCGCTTCCATTCAAGTAGAAATGGGGTATTTCCTAATGATGTTGGTGGTATGCAGTGTGCTTAGCATTATTGTGTATCGTTACCAAAAACAAAAACCGCAACGATTGATTCCCCAAGCGTTTGAAGAAAACAACGAATAATTGACGAATCTTCCGTGAAAACGACCAAAAATGCCAATTTCATTCGTCTTAGTTTACTTTTGAAACACTTTCTATTATCGTATTAATAGGAGGGTAAGAAAGGAAAAAACAATGGGAAATTACAATGAAGAAGAGAGAAGAAAGCAAAAAGAAAACGAAGAACGCTTTTTTCAACAAAACCAAGGTATCAAAGAAGATGCCAGTACATATGCGAATACAATCATTGCGATTGCGTTGATCATGTTGGCAGGATTCTTGTTGTATTTGGTTTTCAAGTAGATACAAAAAGAGGTGGTAACAAAATAGACTAGATTTATAAGTGTCTAAGAGGTTACACCTCTTTTTTAATGGAAGTTTATGGAAATAAAAATCGAGAAATACGATTAATTAGGGTAAATCATTCGCAAATTCCAAAGATTTCAAATATAATGCCAAATGGGTGATACCTTTTTTTGGAAACTTATGCTATATTGTTAGATGGAAAAAGGTGTAGTATTTGGGAATGTATTCATACAACAAGTGTTGTATTTATTTTTTATTTGATTATAGTCCGATGACGAACATTAAAGAAAAACATAATAAAAGATAGGTTAGGAGATGAAGATGAGAAAAACAATTAAGAAGAGTTATATTATCATTGGCTCATTGCTTTGTTTGGTTTCGGTTTTGTTGGTTGGTAGTTACTTCATTAGTAGCACTAAAAAAGATGTGATCTTGCAAGACCAACAATACTTAAGTGAAATTGCGAAGCAAAATAGCGAGTATGTGAATAATATGCTACATAGTGAAATGAGTATATTAGTTAAGATTAGTGAAGAAATAGAAAAATTTAAATTAAGTGATGCGGATACCATCGTGGAAACGTTGAAACAGGATAGCCAAGCTGGAAGCTTTCAGTGGTTAGGATTTGTCAGCAAAGAAGGAATGTTGTATACCAGTGAAGGGTATTCGATTAACGTCGCAGAACAAACCTATTATAAGAAGGCGATGGCAGGAAAAGAATACATTTCGAATCGTATTGTGGATGAGCAAAATGATATCTATGGAAATGTGTACGCCGTTCCTTTAAATGTTGATGGAAAGGTTGAAGGAGCAGTGGTCGCTTACAAGGATGGCGATGCGTTAGCGCGTTACCTTGGTGTAGAAATATTTGATGGCGAAGGGTTCTCTTATATTATAAAGGAGAACGGGGACGTTGTTGTTTATGATGAAGAACACAAAAATAATTTAACAGAGTTTGATAATTTGTTTTTGGAAATGCAACGCAATGGTTCAAGTGATGAACAAATTAATGAAGTAAAGCAATTGATTAAAGATAAGAAAAGTGGAACGTTTGAATACAGTCGTAATGGCATTAACCGTGTGGCTGCATTTAACCAAGTAGACATTAACGATTGGTACGAAGTAACGGTGGTGCCAGAATATGTCATCTCCCAAAAATCGGATGCGATGATTACGCGTAATGCGCTTATTTTTGGTTTCATCTCTTTGATGTTGTTTACTTTGCTAGGGTACATTATTTACCAAAGTAAAAAGAATACTAAGAAATTAGAGAAGATTGCGTTTGAGGATGTTGTAACGAAAACACCGAACTTCTTAAAGTTCAAACAGGTGAGCCAAGATATTTTAGATGCGCATCCAAACCAAAAGTACGTATTAATTAAATTGGACTTTGAAGGGTTTAATGTATTTAATCAAATTTATGGTTATCGTGAAGGTGATACGATTTTAAAAGGTGTGGCAAATGTTATTTCCATGTTGCTTGATAGCAAAGAAGAAGCGTTTGCTAGAGTCACGGCAGATGAGTTTATCATCTTGAAGAAGTATGCGGATGCAGATGGTTTAGATAAGGATTATGCAACGTTTGAACACTTGTTGAACAAACAGGTTGCAGCGAAGTACAATTACGATTTTAGAGTACGTTATGGACGTTACATCATGGATGGTGAAGTACGTGATATCGATGTTGCTTACGAACGTGCAAACATTGCTCATCGTATTTCGAAGACGACAGCAGATTTACGTATTTGTGATTATGATCGAAGTTTGATGAATGCGCGTATTCGTGAGAAAGAAATTGAAAATCGTATGGAGTTTGCACTGAAGAGCGAACAGTTTAAAGTGTACCTACAACCGAAGTATTATATCGGAAGCCAAAATTTAGCGGGAGCAGAAGCGCTAGTACGTTGGCAAGATGGTGTCGAAGATGTATTGTATCCAAATGAATTTATTCCTATCTTTGAAAAGAATGGATTTATTATAAAGTTAGATATGTACATGTTTGCGAAAGTGTGTGAGGTCGTAAGAAAATGGTTGGATGCCGGATTGGAAGTCAAACCGATTTCGATTAACTTCTCCACGTTGCACTTAAAAAATGTAAACTTTATTCAAGAGTTATGCATCATTAGTAACCAATACCAAGTACCGACAAAATACTTAGAGATTGAATTGACGGAAACAGCGATGATTGAAAACGTGGAAATGTTAGAAGAATTTACGACTCGTCTTCATGATGCAGGGTTCCATTTGGCAATGGATGATTTCGGAGTTGGTTACAGTTCCTTAGGTTTATTGAAAAACATTAGTGTTGATGTGATTAAATTAGATCGTAGCTTTATTTGGGATGTACATGATTCCTTGCGTTCGAAAATCGTCTTGGCAAACATTATTATGTTGGCGAAAGAATTGAATATTAAGACGGTAGCAGAAGGGGTAGAGACACAAGAACAAAAAGAGTTGTTATCAGAACTATCATGCGATATTATCCAAGGGTACTACTATAGTAAGCCAGTGGATATTGAAACATACGAAGTGAAAGTGTACAAGACTGTTGTTTCGCAATAATGCGACAACAGTCTTTTTTTGAAAATTGTTTCATAAAATGTAAATTTATTCAGAAATGTGTTGACATTGTTTCATAGCGTTGTTAACATATAGAGTATAGTATAAAAAATCGTTGACTAGGAGAGTACATTTTATGATTTCTTTAGCGAGGCAACACAGAGTGAAAGGTTGCTAGAAAAAGTAAAATGGAAACGCACCTACGAGTTTCTATGTGAATACATAGCATAGAACGCATCATCTGCGTTATGGATAAGAGGTCTAATATGATTAGGCAACTAGGGTGGTACCGCGTAAACACAAAGCGTCTCTGGAGTAATTTCCAGGGCGCTTTTTTTAGTAGTCAAGCGAAAATAAAGATATGAAAGAGGAGAAACAAGATGAGCACAACAAACAAAGAATTTAAGAAAATTGTATTAGCGTATTCAGGAGGATTGGATACGTCAGTTATGATTACATGGTTAAAAGAAAACTACAACAATCCTGAAATTATTGCTGTATCAGGGGATGTTGGTCAAAAGGATGAGTTAGAAGGATTAGAAGAAAAGGCATTGAAGAGTGGGGCAAGTAAGTGTTATGTCTTAGATTTAAAAGATGCGTTTGTGGAAGATTATATCTTTCCATGTTTAAAAGCACATGCGAAATACGAAGATGTATATTTATTAGGAACTGCATTCGCAAGACCGATCATTGGAAAAGGATTGGTTGATATTGCGATTAAAGAAGGGGCAGATGCTATCTGCCATGGTTGTACTGGAAAAGGGAATGACCAAGTTCGTTTTGAATTAGCAGTAAAAGCATTTGCTCCAGAAATGGCAATCATTGCACCATGGAGAACATGGGAGATGAAGTCGAGAGAAGATGAAATTGAATATGCAGAAAAACATAACATTCCATTGAAGATCAATCGTGAAACAAATTATTCAAAAGACAAAAATATTTGGCATTTATCACACGAAGGATTGGATTTAGAAGATCCGATGAATGAACCAAATTACGATGCGATTTTAGAAATGGGTGTCACACCAGAAAAAGCGCCAGATACACCAACGTATCTAACGTTAACATTTGAAAAAGGAATTCCAACTAAATTAAATGGAGAAGCGATGAAAGGGCAAGCCTTATTGCTTGCGTTAAATGAAATCGGTGGAAGCAACGGGGTTGGAATCATTGATATGGTTGAAAACAGATTAGTAGGAATGAAGAGTAGAGGGGTGTACGAAACACCAGGTGGAACGATTTTATACAAAGCGCATGAGCTGTTAGAAACGATTACACTGGATAAAGAAACACAACACTACAAACAACAAATTGCACTTAAGTTTGGAGAAATTTTATACAATGGACAATGGTTTACACCATTAAGAGAAGCACTAAGTGCATTTGTGGACAAAGTGAGTGAAAGCGTAAATGGAGAAGTGAAGTTAAAAATCTATAAAGGGAACATTACACCAGCGGGTATGAGTAGTCCAAATACATTGTATTCGGAACAAATTGCAAGTTTTGGTGAAGACGATTCTTATGATCAAAATGATTCTGCTGGATTCATTAATTTATTTGGATTACCAATTAAAGTGAAAGCGATGCAGGATGCGAAACA
Organism: uncultured Erysipelotrichaceae bacterium; assembly: GCA_964370395.1. Taxonomy (GTDB): domain Bacteria; phylum Bacillota_I; class Bacilli_A; order Erysipelotrichales; family Erysipelotrichaceae; genus JBGUVL01. Next base: position 13,881 of record CAYJIZ010000027.1, on the reverse strand, counting down.
CAAAAAATAAAAAGGGGTAACGATATGAAACTATGGGATGCAAGATTTAATAAAGAAGTGGATGAGCGATTAAATGATTTTAATTCCTCTATCGCGGTAGACCAATGCATGTATGCGCATGATATTAAGGGAAGTATTGCACATGTTACGATGTTGGCGAAAATGGAAATCATCCCTAGTAGTGATAAAGATATCATCATTGCGACGTTGTTGGCGATTCAAGAAGACATTGAAAATCAAGTGTTAGAAATTGATGACAAAGCAGAAGACATTCATATGTTTATTGAAGCGGAGTTAACCAAACGTTGTGGTGATGCGGGGAAACGATTGCATACGGCAAGAAGTAGAAATGACCAAGTAGCTCTTGATTTTAGAATGTATGCGATGGATACATGTGAAGAAATCATCGGGTTGCTTCAACAATTTATTGAAGTGTTATGCCATAAGGCGAGCGAACATACGCATACGATTATGCCTGGGTATACGCATTTACAAAGAGCACAACCAATTACCTTTGCCCATCATTTGATGGCATATAGTGAAATGTTCTTACGTGATATCTCGCGTTTGCAAGATGCGATAACACGTTGTAATGTGTTGCCTCTAGGAAGTGGAGCATTGGCGACAACAACGTATCCGATTGATCGTGAGTACGTAAAACAATTATTGGGATTTGATGAAGTATCCAACAATAGCTTAGATGGTGTGAGCGATCGCGATTTTGCGATTGAGATGGCAAGTGCACTAAGTATTGTGATGATGCACCTTTCTCGTTTGAGTGAAGAAGTGGTGTTATGGAGCAGTTGGGAATTCAAGTTTATTGAATTAGATGATGCGTTTGCGACTGGTTCTAGCATTATGCCACAAAAGAAAAATCCTGATGTATGCGAATTAATACGTGGAAAAAGTGGACGTGTGTTTGGTAACTTACAAGCCTTGCTTGTGATGATGAAAGGACTATCGCTTGCTTACAATAAAGATATGCAAGAAGACAAAGAGTTGTTGTTTGATAGTTTTGCGACCATCAAGGTTTGTTTAACAACCATTATTCCAATGTTGAAAACGTGTAGTGTGCTAGAAGAAAATATGCGTAATGCAGCAGCAAAAGGATTTATTAATGCGACAGATTGTGCAGATTATCTAACCAAAAAAGGAATGCCATTTCGTGATGCGTATGGTGTGATTGGTAAATTAGTCAATTATGCGATACAAAAAGGAAAAGTTTTAGAAACACTCGATATGGAAGAATACAAAGCAGCAAGTGATGTGTTTGAAGATGATATCTATGATGCGATTTCACTTGAAACATGTGTGAACAATCGTTGTGTTGTCGGTGGCCCTGCCCCAACAACAGTACAAGCACACATTGCGAAAACACTACAAAAACTAAAGGAGATGCATTAGATGGACAAGATAAAAGTAGGTATTATCGGTGCAAGTGGATATGGTGGAGCAGAACTAGTACGCTTGTTGTTGCATCATCCTTATGTACAACTTGTAGGGATCAATGCGAGAAGTTATATAGGACAACCAATTAGCCAGTTATATCCTGGCTTGTATACGATATGTGATACGGTATTTGAAAGCGAAGACGATGTGATTAAAAAAAGTGATTTGGTATTTGCATCGCTTCCTCATGGTGTGAGTGAACCACTTGCGAAAAAGTGTAATGAAGCAAACAAACGATTTATTGACTTAGGTGCTGACTTCCGTTTGGTTAAGGAAGCGGACTATGAGCAGTGGTATCACTTAACTTATAAGGAAAAAGCGCTTCATGAACAAAGTGTGTATGGATTGAGTGAAATCAATAGACAACAAATTAAGGATGCAATGATTGTGGGGAATCCAGGTTGTTATCCAACCTCGATTGCATTAGCGATGTATCCGATTATTACCAAAGAGATTGCAAATAGTGAACATATTATTATTGATGCGAAATCAGGTACCACAGGAGCGGGAAAAGAGCCAAAAGAAAACACGCACTTTCCTCGTGCGAATGAAGCGTTTGCACCTTATAAGGTGGCAGAACATCGTCATACTCCGGAGATTGAACAAATGTTAAGTGCAGTCGCAAACAAACAAGTGCTTGTTACGTTTGTGCCACATTTGTTGCCGATTAACCGTGGGATTATTTCGACGATTTACTTGCCATTAAAAGAAGTGGTAAGTGTAGAAAAAATACACGAGTGGTATGTGCAAGCATATGCAGATGAACCATTTGTGAGAGTATTGCCACTTGGGCAATGCAGTGATTTGAAGTTTGTTAAGTACAGTAATTATTGCGATATCTCATTGCATCTTGATACAAGAAGCAATACGTTAATCGTGGTAAGTGCGATTGATAATATGGTAAAAGGAGCGGCAGGCCAAGCCATTCAAAACATGAACATCATGTATGGATTAGAAGAGGACAGCGGTTTGCGAATGATTGCTCCATCGTTTTAGAAAGGGGAATGTATGTACCAAAAAGTAGACAAAGGTGTATGTGCACCAAAGGGATTTTTAGCCAATGGCGTGCATTGTGGCATACGTAAAAATAAAAGTAAAAAAGATCTTTCGTTGATTGTTAGTGAAACGATGTGTAGTGCAGCGGCGATTTATACACAAAACAAAGTAAAAGGAGCGCCGATTGCGATCACCAAACAACACATTGAAGATGGTTATGCGAAAGTGGTGCTTGTGAATAGCGGGAATGCGAATACGTGTAATCTTGATGGAGAAGACATTGCCAATGCGATGAGTGCTTGTTGTGCGGCGTCGCTTGGTTGCGATGAAAACGATATTATTATCGCTTCTACTGGAGTGATTGGACAACCTTTGCCATTGGCACCGATTGTGGATCATATGGATGCGTTAGTAGCAGGATTAAATGAAAACGGTAGCTTTGATTGCGTTAGTGGGATGATGACTACAGATACGTACCAAAAGCAATACGCGTTGTCATTTACACTGAATGGTAAGGTGTGTCACGTTGGTGGAGTTGCAAAGGGAAGTGGAATGATTCACCCTAATATGGCGACAATGTTGGCGTTTATTACGAGTGATGTGGCGATTGAACCAACTTTATTAAAGAAATTAATCAAAGAAGTGGGAGATGATACATTCAACATGGTAAGTGTAGATGGGGATACTTCTACGAATGATATGCTAAGTATTATGTGCAATGGTATGGCAGAGAATACAATGATAACAAGTGAGAACGAAGACTACCAAGTGTTGAAACAAGCTGTGTATTTGGTTTGTGAAGCATTGTCTAAAATGCTAGCTCACGATGGCGAAGGAGCAACCAAACTATTAACTTGTAAAGTGTTGCATGCCAGAAGTGTAAAAGATGCGAAACAAGTTGCGAAATCAATTATTTGTTCCTCTTTGTTTAAGAGTGCGATGTTTGGAAACGATGCGAACTGGGGACGAATTTTATGTGCGATAGGGTATGCAGATGCACAATATGAAGTTGAACAAATCGATGTGACATTAGCGAGCGTCAAGGGAAGTTTGCAAGTGTGCAAAAATGGACGTGGTGTAAATGATGGCAGTGACAGTGGTATTGATGAAGCGAAAGCATTGTCAATTTTAAAAGAAAGTGAAGTCGAAATCATCGTGGATTTAAAAGATGGTACGTTTGATGCAACCGCATGGGGATGTGATTTAACGTATGATTATGTAAAGATAAATGGTGATTATCGAACGTAAGCAAAGGGGTGAATGAGGATGAAAAATGCAGTAGAAAAGGCAACGATATTATCAAGGGCGTTACCATATATTCAAAAGTACAATAATAAAATTATCGTCATCAAGTATGGTGGAAATGCAATGTTGAATGAGGATTTAAAACGCAATGTGATTAACGATGTTGTGTTGTTGTCGGAAATCGGGGTAAAGGTTGTCTTAGTACATGGCGGAGGTCCTAACATTGACGCGATGCTTACAAAGATGAATAAAACAGCGACATTTGTAGATGGATTACGTTATACCGATGAGGAAACGATGGATGTGGTACAGATGGTATTAGCTGGTCAAATGAACAAGGAATTGGTGTCTTTGGTATCCAAAGCGGGATCAAAAGCAATTGGTATTTGTGGTTTGGATGCCAATTTGATCGAAGCGAAAAAATACGAAGGAGACAAGGACTTAGGATACGTAGGAGAAATTACGCACATCAATGAACAAGTGATCTTGGATATGTTAGAACATGGTTACATTCCCGTGATTGCTAGTGTTGGTGGAGACGAACATAGTCATGCCTATAATATTAATGCAGATTTGGCAGCAGCGGCGATTGCTGGTAAGTTAAATGCGGAAAATATGATTCTTGTGAGTAATATTCCAGGGGTATTAGAAGATCCTGAAGAGGAAGACAGTTTACTACCGCAGTTAACGATTGCACAAGTGGAGCAATTGAAGGAAGAGGGTGTCATTGCCAAAGGGATGATTCCAAAAGTAGATTGTTGCATTAAGGCATTAATGCAAGGCGTGCATAAAACATGTATTATCGATGGAAGGGTTCCTCATTCTTTGTTGATTGAAATATTATCAGATGAAGGTGTAGGAACGTTAATCGTAAAGGAGAAATGATGAGAGCGTTTAAAATAATCGACGATACGTATGTCGCACATACGTATGCTAGGTATCATATATGCATCGAAAAAGGGGAAGGTTGTTACTTATTCGATGATGCGAACAATCGTTATTTGGATTTTACAAGTGGAATTGGGGTATGTGCATTAGGGCATAACGCAAGTGCTTGGGTGGAAGCAATTAGCAAGCAAGCAGCTTGTTTAGCGCATGTATCTAATTTGTATTACAGTGAACCAATGTTACAAGTAGCGAAAAAATTATGTTTTATGAGTAAGATGAAAAAGGTGTTTTTTGCGAATTCAGGAGCGGAAGCAAACGAAGGAGCAATCAAAGTAGCAAGAAAGTATGCCAATACGAAATACGCAGAAGAAAGAGATGAAATCATCACTTTAGAAAACTCGTTTCATGGACGTACCATTGCCACGCTAAGCGCGACAGGGCAAGAAGTGTTTCATCAACACTTTGGGCCTTTTCTAGAAGGATTTCAACATGTGCCAGCCAATCAAATAGAAGCACTTAAGGCAAGTGTGAATAAGCGTACAGCAGCCATTATGATTGAAATGGTGCAAGGTGAAGGGGGCGTTATTGCCCTAAACAAGGATTTTGTACAAGCGATACAAACGATTTGTGATGAGAATGACATTTTATTAATCGTCGATGAAGTACAGACGGGAATGGGTAGATGTGGAAGTTTGTTTGCTTATGAACAATACGGTATTCATCCTGATATTGTGACAAGTGCCAAAGGATTAGGGAATGGATTACCAATCGGTGCGGTTTTGATGAATAGTAAAGTAGAAGAAGTATTACAATATGGTGATCATGGAACAACATTTGGAGGAAATCCAATCTGTTGTGCAGGTGCCAATGTTGTGCTTGATACATTAGATGATGCATTTTTAAAGTCAATCGCCAAAAAAGGGGAAATGATGAAAGCGCGCATTGAGAAAATGGCGCACGTGAAAAAAGTAAATGGATTAGGAATGATGCTTGGTGTTGAACTGGATGGAGTTAACAGTAAGGAGCTTGTGAATGCGTGCATTCGTAAAGGGGCAATCTTTCTAACCGCAAAAGATAATTTGCGTTTGCTTCCACCACTTGTGATGAGTGAGGAAGAAATCGAAGAAGGATTATCGATTTTAGAAGAAGTGTTACAATCATGGGAGGTAGCGTAATGGAACATTTATTAAGTATTGCCATGTTGAGCAAAGAAGAATTAATTGGGATTTTAGATTTGGCAGATACGTTAAAAGCAGAAGTGAAACAAGGTATTTTCACACCGTATTTAAAAAATAAGACGTTGGGGTTAATCTTTCAAAAAGCCAGTACACGTACACGTGTTTCCTTTGAAGTAGGGATGCAACAACTAGGTGGGTATCCTTTGTTTCTAAATGCGAATGATATGCAAATTGGAAGAGGAGAACCAATCCAAGATACAGCGAGAGTGTTATCTCGTTACTTGGATGGGATTATGATTCGTACGTTTGCGCAAAAAGATGTGGAAGATTTGGCAACGTATGGAAGTATCCCAATCATTAATGGATTAACGGATTATGCGCATCCTTGTCAGATTTTAGCGGACCTTATGACCATTCGTGAATACAAAGGGAAGTTAGAAGGATTAAAGATGTGTTATATCGGTGATGGAAACAATATGTGTAATTCTTATATTGTAGGTGCGTTAAAAGCGGGAATGAAAATTAGTGTTGCAACGCCTGCAGGATATGAACCAGATGCGAAAATTATCGAAGAAGCAAGCAAGAGTGCCGATTTTGTTTTGTGCCATGATCCAAAAGAAGCTGCCAAAGAGGCAGATATTGTTGTGACAGATGTATGGGCGAGTATGGGAGACGAAGCACAAGCGGAACAACGAAAGAAAGCATTTGAGAATGTGTACCAAGTGAATGCTGAGATTATGAGTTTCGCAAAAGCGGATGCTATGGTGTTGCATTGTTTGCCTGCTCATCGTGAGGAAGAGATCACAAATGAAGTGTTTGAAGCACACGCTGATGAAATTTTTGATGAAGCAGAAAATCGTTTGCATGCGCAAAAAGCGGTTCTTGTGAAATTGTTAGGATAAGGATGAAACATTCTAAGTGAAAACTTAGGATGTTTTTTTTGTTGGTATAAATTGTAAGAAAGTGACAAATTATGAGAATTGCAACTTTGAAAATGGAAAAAACACGAAATATTTTAACTCCTTGAAAATATGCAAAAAGCCTTATTTTTAAGGCTTTTTTGAAGATTTTGAAAATGTGTGAGAGCATTAGAAAAACTTTTTTTATTTTTTTTGTGTTTTTTGTTGACTTTGGTTTTCTACTTTGGTAATATTATCAATGTACTCGCTGAGTACAAGCCGCAAGTGGCGCGTTGGTGAAGCGGCTTAACACACCGCCCTTTCACGGCGGCATTCACGGGTTCGAATCCCGTACGCGTCACCAATAAAAGAATTAGCCCTTATTAAAAGGGCTTTTTTATTTCTTGAGAAGATTTTGAGAAGAACTATCAATATAGTTAAGAATTTTATCCTCTGTTTCTTTCATTAAATGTGTGTAAATGCTTAGTGTCATATTAATATCACTATGTCCTAAACGTTTGCTTACAGCAACAATATTAACACCTTTAGCGATTAAGTTAGATGCATGTGAATGTCTAAAATCATGTATTCGTATTCTTCTAATATTCGCTTTTTTTATTGCATTTTCTTTTTCTCTTTCAATACTAGTATAAGGTAGAGGTGTAACTCTTCCAAACATAAACCAATTATTATTAAAAGCACAAATTTTTTCTTCGCTTTCTTTATATAATTTAAGTATCTCAGATAAGTTATATCCTAAGTCGATTTCACGAATGCTAGAAACGGTTTTGGTGTCTTTAATTTCATATGTGCCCTTATTTGTTTTGCGTGTAAGCGATTTATTAATAGAAATAGTGGTATTAGTGAAATCGTTCCAATTCAATGCCAGAGCCTCACCTAAACGCATACCTGTATAGAACAGTAGTATAAATAAATGTTTATAATTATTCTTTGTTATTTGGCTTATAAATTTATTGAAATCATTCTCGTTCCATATATTTAATTCTTTCTTTTTATTTTTCATTTTTTCATCAAAAGTTTTTTTAAAGGACTCTAATACATAAGTTGGGTTATTTGAAACTTTATAGTATATTCTTGCATGCTTAAATAAAGCTTTGTAACAATTTAAAATATAATTTTTATGAGCTGTAGAGTAGTTTAAATTTTGTATATTCTCTCTGAAACTTCTACAGTCTAGTTCATTAATTTTTGAGATGTCTTTGTTTTTAGCATAGACTTTAATTGTTTTATTTAATACACCTTTTATTTTAGTGTATGAGCCATGCGTGAGTCTTTTTTCGGTTAATTCTAAATAATCATCAATAATTGTATATAGTTTAATCTCATCACCTATAACTGATTGAGATAATTTAAGTTTAGCTTCATATTGTTCAGCTTCGAATTTTTTATTAAAACCTCTTTTTGTTTTGTTTTTGTACTTTACATACCATTTATTATTTTTATCTTTATGAACTGACATGACACAAATCTCTTTTAATTAGTTTATCTATTTCGATTTCTTGTAACATCTTATTATAGTAGTATTCTACTCCTAAAGATGTTACTTCTAAAACTATTTCTGTTGGTACTTTAGTACAGTTTATTTCGATATTATTTAGTAAACAGTATTTTACTACTTCTTTTCTGATTTCTAATGCTTTAGGTTGACTAATGTTACGCAAATGCATGATTTCTCTTACTGTTAATTCTTCACTGATAGATAACTTATAACGCTCTATCCACGTTAATTGATTTTTCATATGTTTTTTCCTTTCTTTATAAATTCTTCTTTTAAAATATTAATGTTTTCATTAGAAATTTTACATGTTGTCAGCGTGAATGGTATTGCATATTGTTGATTAGGTATTATTTCTTTTTCTGTATAGTTAATATCATTACTAATGAGAAAATTCTTTGCGTAATTATAATTACTGCAACTATTTTCTAATTCGATAACTATAGGTTTGTTTAAATTATTTGATTTCAGAACCTTAGTTCTACCAAATAGTCGATTATCTAAATCCTTGTATAGATATTTCAAAATGTATGCCACAACATTAAAGTTATGATCGGTAGTTGTTAAATTAAAAACAGAGGAATAACCATACGACCAAAATTTCACATCATACATATTTTCCTTCCCCTCTTGAATCGGTATAAATTCACTACCTATTTCTAAGTTAGTAAGTAAATGATAATGTACTGCACCTCTTTTTTGAAATTCTGGAACACCTATATATTTAAAGTTATTAAACTCTCTTCTCATTGATGATACAAAGGTATTAAATTTCTTATTTGCATAGGTTAGGTCTGTTATGTTTTCTTTAAAAGTTAAAGTTATAAATGATTTAAAGATTTCCTCGTTTTCGTTGACATAGTCTATTAAAATATTCCTACTTCGGTATAAACTATCTTCTCTTATCTCTTTGTTGTTTTTGATTAACTCGTTTGCAGATAAACGACCTAAAGTAATTAAATCGTTATCTACTTTTTCATATCCACTTTTAATTTTAACTATACATTTTTTATAATCTCTAATTTCAATATAACCATTACTAAATAACTTAACTTTTTGGTTTATGAAAGTTATTACTTCGCTTTCTGATTTTATGATATTGTTCATTTATTGTTTCTTGCTGTAGTTATGTGGCTTATATCAAGTAATAAGCCACATAATATATCAAAGTCGTAACGCAGTGTATAAGATAACGGACTCGTTTGGCGCTTGCACCAGCAATGCGCCAAAACGATGAAACGTTAATACTTAAAACACTTTGCGAATATATCAAACCTTTGAACAATTCTTTTTAATCTCTTAGCTAAAAATCGCAACATGTAAATTTTGTTTTTTAAATCAATTTTAATATTATTCATTGTTAATATCCTTTCAATAGAGGGAAATGAATATTTATTTTTTTTGCTTTGTAAACAAAGCATGCGCTCTTACATTTACCCTTTTTATTCCCTACAATGTAATCGCAAAAAAATAAATATTAGGGTATAAAAAAACCTCTTGCTACATTCGATAGATACATAAAGAGGCACTAAAATATTTCATTGTAATTGCTTTAATGATATAATATTAATGCACTATTTATTTAGTGTGGGCAGTAACTCGTTAGTCCGCCAAGATGAAGCGAGTTACTTTTATTTTTTATCAATCGCATCTTTTAAAGGATACTCTTTTTCTAGGTAGTTAATTAAATCTTCTTGTTCTTTAATTTTTAAATGAATTTCTTCGTAATTATTATTATTTGTTGTATTAGCATATTCAGAATAAATTGCAGATACAATCAAATGACGAATTAATTCAGAACGAGATTTATTATCAACATGACAAAGTAAATCTAGCATTTTAATTTCTTCTTCACTTAATCTTACTCTCAACATATAATCTTTAATAGAGTTAGTTGGTCTACCTCGTTTTGTATCACTCATTTATTGTCCTCCTTTCTGTAGCAACTAAATTATACATTATGTTGCTACAGAAATCAATGTTTTGAGAATATTTTGAGAAGATTAAATTTTATTAGTAAATATTTTATGAACTATATCTAACTAAAAGTAAGTAAGTATAACAATTTTTCTATATATAAAATTTTGAAATGTTTGCATATTTGAATCCCGTACGCGTCACCAATAAAAAATGAAGTTCTTCGTAAGAGGAACTTTTTTTCTATCTTTTTTTGTTTGTTTTTTATGCCTTTAGTTAGCCAAAAAAATAGCCTTCTTTCCATTGTGTCATGCACGCATTGTGAGAGGAGTTGATTCATAAGGGGATAACTTTACGATTGCATTTGTTTGGTGTCTTAGACGCAGCGCTAGCTAGCTGAGAATAGGATTTGATCATAATAAATTAAAAAAGATTGCTAATCGATTGAAAGTTGTTTAACTGAAAACAAGAATCGGGCAAGTTAGCCTTAGAAAAAATAGAAATGAAACAAATAAATGATGACGTTTTTTATGTAAATTAGTGAAAAATTGCGTAAAAATAAAAAAAAGTGGTTGTTTTAATTGAAATTTTCTTAAATTACTTATAGAATAATTATGCAAAGTATAGTACCAATTTCCCTTTCCTATCTTCCGCTATACTTTGCTTCTTTTATGAATAAGCTACCTATTTTGTATAGGTAGCTTTTTTTGATTTCTAATTGTATTAAATAAAAATCTGTTGTACTCTAGAACAAGGGGGTATCGTTATGGACTTAAAGAAGATATGTAATGAAATGATAGAGGTAGCACATGGGGCAGGAAAATTAATTATGCACCGTGATGATATTCGTATTCGTCAAAAAGGGGATGTTGCGAATATCGTAACAACGATGGATGTGAAATCACAAGATTATATTCTAAGCCGTTTGGTACGCATCGTACCAGAAGCTAAGATTATTGCGGAAGAAAGTGATACGAATGAATTTGATGATGGGTTTGTTTGGGTAGTAGATCCAATTGATGGAACGACAAATTATGCTTATGACTTAAAGCATAGTTGTATTTCAATCGCATTATTAAAAGGTGGCAAAGGTTTCATTGGCGTTGTTTACAATCCTTATTTGGATGAAACGTTTGTTGGAGTAAAAGGACATGGTAGTTATTTGAATGGTAAAATTCTTACGGTAAATGATCATGACTTAACTTCTTCTTTGGTTGTGGTAGGAACAGCACCGTACGCAAAAGAAAAAGCGGATATCACATTTGATAACTTAAAGAAAATATTTATTCATGGACGTGATTTACGTCGTAGTGGAAGTGCAACATTGGATTTATGTTATGTTGCTTGTGGTCGTTATGATGCTTTCTATGAAGCGAGTTTAGCACCATGGGATTACAGTGCAGCAGCAACGATTATTAAGGAAGCAGGAGGCATTATTGATGCGATTGCTCCAGATGTTTGGGGCTATGAAAAATCAATCGGTGTAATTGCTGGAAATAGGAATAATTACGACGATTTATACAACCTAGTAAAATAAAAAATATTTTTTATTTTTTAAGAAAAAGGACTTGATAATGGCGAATGCTTATGGTATTATAATCTAGCAGTTGCCTAAATAGCTCAGTTGGTAGAGCAAACGGCTGTTAACCGTTAGGTCACAGGTTCGAGTCCTGTTTTAGGCGCCATTAGACAATAAACACCTAGAAATAGGTGTTTTTTTATATCCAAATACAAAAGTGGTATAAATTTGGTATAAAAATTCACTATTCATAAAAGAATAGGGAAACTACTTGGCAGAATAATCCACCCAAATAAAAGGAAAAGTCTAGGTGAAATGTAGCCAGCGTCAAAAAGTACATTCGGTTGAAACTACTTTTCGTTCGGAAGTGTAAACCGTCAGCGAGACTTTCGTGGCTAAAAACTCGCAACCATAAAAAAGAAGCACAGGGTGGATGTTAGCCTATGTACATCAGATACATAGTTGTGGAAACGTAACGCTTAACAAGAGGCAAGGAAAAGACGCTAATGAGCCAATGTACTATGTAGTGCAGGTGTTATGAATATAAACTGTAGAACGGATTCGATTTAAGCATTATTTATTGAAACGGCTTTCCCTAACTTTTGAAAGAGTTGGGGAAACTGTATTCAATTTCCTAATAGAAAGTTAAGGAGTTGTATATTATCAAATTTATGTATTTTATTGAATAGCATATTTTACTGAATTACATGAATATTATGATGAAAAGGACAGTCAAACTAATTGACTGTTTTTTAGTGAAATTTTGACTTATTAGGATAGCAAGCCAAGTAAATGTATGACACAAAAACTTGTTCCAAGTATTTGTATTACATTTACAAAGTATCGTCGCTTATTCGCTATGATACTACAATGTGAGGCATAGCCCCACACCCCATATTATTTAGGTGGAAATATTTCCACCTTGCATTGAAAGGAGAACAAACATATGCAAAACAAAACAAAAATGATTTCATTTAGAGCCAATGGAGATGTGGCAAGATATTTGGAACAGGCGGTATCTTATCACCAATGTACCAAAACGGATTTTATAATCAAACAAGTAGTGCGCCCAGAATTTATTGAGGTGAAATTTAAGGATACAAAACCGCTATTAATTCTTATGAGTAATGTGGCTAGTAATTTAAACCAAATTGCTAGAACATTAAATATATTAAAAGGAGAGGAAGGCAGGAAATTAACTGATGAGCAGTTTAGCATTATTCAAGAAAACTATAGTACAGTCAAAGAATTATTTGGAGAACATGATTTAGCAATGCAAAAGGTTTTACTTGAGTATTACAACATTTCTAAAAAGAAAAAAATTAGACCTATTGGGGATGTTAACATAGAAGAATTTAATGAAATCACAAATGAAAAGACAAATGACTTAAAGTGTGATTAGAGACTTATTATTTAAATTATTATGCTATAATAATATTGTATTTTGTCTTCCAAAAGCAATCCTCAACAACTACTTGCAACGAAATAAACATAAGAGATTTGTTTCCTTATAATATCCCGTTAAATCGGGAAGCCAAAAGGCTATTGGAGGAAAAGACTTATGGAAGAAAACAAGATTAGATTTAACGAGTTATCAGAAGAAGTTTCAAAAGGAATTGATTTATTAACTCCAGAGTTGCGACACTTTATGTGTGATGAAGAAGGCAATTTATTAATGACTAGAGTAGACAACTTTGCAGAGTATGTTTCTCGACATTGTGATGGTTTTAATATGAACGAACTTGAGTATGTTTATCATTTTATACGTGCTGTCATAAAATACATCTATTACGTTGGCACAAAAGATGAGTTTGTTATTGAAACTATTTATGGAGTTACAAAACTTGTTACCACAGAGAAATACTTTCCATCAGTTTGGGAAATCATGATCGAGAATAGTTTAGAGGATGGATTAATTCCAGATGATAAAGAAATTCGTTATGATTTCTTGGAATTGCTAGTTATGAGTAACTGCAACTATGTTAATCCTAGCTTTGAAATAGTAGTAAATAGTGCTGTTAAAAAGTATTTCACTACGTTTAAAAATAGATTGATTAAAGATTATCATTATAAAGATGGTTGTAAAGTATTGGAAGAAGTTTTAGATGTCTTCAAAAGAATGGCATATGTAAGCGAGCAAAAAAAGGACTAATGTCCTTTTTCTTTTCACTGTTTTTTGAAAACGTTTGTCCTATCCCCAATATTTAAATAGCAATATATTGTCAAGGTCCAAGTAAAGTAGAGAGTTAAAAAAAGCAACGTTAAACATAAAGG
>CAYJIZ010000026.1:0-25756 GCA_964370395.1 uncultured Erysipelotrichaceae bacterium | reverse complement strand
CCACAACCTCCTGATCCGTAGTCAGACGCTCTATCCAGTTGAGCTATGGGCGCATTAGTTTGGCGCGATTAGTTAACCACATACGTCTTTATGACGCTTAATAATAATAACAAAAATGATTACCTTATGCAAGCCTTTTTTCAATGTTTTTGAAAAAAAATTTTAATTCTTTTTATTATTAGAAAAGAGAAAGGAATTTCTTCCTAACTCTTAACTTCTAACTGATTTATTTTCGCTTTTTTCCTTCTTGTAATAGTATACTTCGCAACGTTTATTATTGATTTTTGCACGGTGCATATCTTCTACTACTTTATGTGCAGATGACTTGTTTACCATAACAATACTATACTGTCTTCTTACATCAATGTGAGCAATATCACTTTCATTAATATCACAGTTTCCAACGATTGCTTGTTTAATATCTTGTGAAGAAATATTTTTTGCTTTCCCAAGTGAGAATTTCAATTCAATGTTTTGTGATTTTTTCTTTGCTTTTTGTTTGTTTGATTGAGCAGATGGCATATTTCCACCATTCGCTAAATTAACAAGCACACTAATCACTTCTTCTACACTTAATCCATCACGAATTAACTCATTCGCAAATTGTAAGTTTTCTTGGTGAATTCCATTTTGTGCAATTTCCATTGCTTGCGCACGTAATTGATCACGTTTCTTAAGTTGAATTTCTTCACCTGAAGGAAGTTCTCTTTTTTCCACGTCCGCTTTTGTGTATTTCATAATGTCTCTTAATTGTTTAAATTGACGACCACTTTGAATAAAAGTAACCGCAACTCCTTCTTTACCAGCACGTCCAGTACGTCCAATACGGTGAACGTAAATTTCGTTATCTTGTGGTAAATCATAGTTAACAACCAAATCAATGTTATTCACATCAATTCCTCTTGCTGCAACATCACTTGCTACTAATACTGCTTTGCTCGCTTTTTTAAATGAATTCATAATTTTAGTACGACGTTCTTGTTTAATATCACCATGCAAAGCCATCGCTTTAATATTCATTTTATTTAATTCTTCTACTACTTCATCTACTCTTGCTTTTGTATTACAGAAAATGATTGATAGATCACTCTCATAAAAGGCAAGAATTTGTTTTAACGCTTTGGTTTTCTCATCACGTCTTACATCGTAGAAGAATTGTTTGATTTTTTCTACTGTGTTTTGTTTTGCTTTTACTTCGATTTCAACACTATTTTTAATATAGCGTTGTGCCATTCTACGAATTTCTTTTGGCATTGTTGCACTAAATAAAATGGTTTGGTGACCTTCTTTTGTTTGTGCTAAGATTGTTTCAATGTCTTCTTTGAAACCCATGTTTAACATTTCGTCTGCTTCATCCAAAACAACACAATCACAATTTTCTAAACGAATCGTTTTACGTCTTGTGTGGTCCAAAATTCTTCCTGGTGTTCCAACAACAATTTGCCAACCTTTTTTTAATGATCTCACTTGGCGATCCATTGGAGCTCCACCATACACACTAACAATGTTAATGTTTTTTGCGAATTTCGCAAATTTTACTAATTCTTCATGCACTTGTAGTGCCAATTCTCTTGTAGGACATACCACGATAGCTTGTCCAAATTCTTTGTTAATAATTTTTTCTAGTAGTGGCAAACCAAATGCAGCTGTTTTACCAGTTCCTGTATTTGACTTTGCAATCATATCTTTTCCTTCTTTAACTAAAGGAATCGCTTTACTTTGAATTTCAGTTGGGATTTCATACCCTATATCTTTCACTGCTCTACGCAACGATTCTACTTCTAAAAGTTCATCAAATGTACGCATAGTACCTCTTTTCTATTGTTTTTACGCAATGCGTTGAGTATAACACACCCTTTGACGAAGCGCAAACAATTCTTAATTTATTTACAATATACCAAAATCAAAGGTAGCTTGACGCTTTCATTTTAAAGAATTGAATGCTATTTTTCTCTTCTTCTTTCTATATATTATAAAAAATAAAAAAAATCGTAAAATAAAGTAAAGTTCACAAAATACCTAATTTTTGTATCATCACCACACAATCAAACCAGTCAATACTTCCATATCGCCTTATTTCATTGGCTTATTTTGAATCGTGTGATAGCATTAGTGAATTCCTTGACAATTTTGCAAAATAGTGCATAAATAAGCCATTTTCGCAATCACACATTTTCACATTTTTCTAATATAATTATCTGTTTTGTATCTACTATACTACTATTGCAAGGACATAATACCTTGCCGTATGAATATAACCCCTATTATATTTCATACATTTCTATCCCCTTATAAAACATAGAAAAAAGAGTGCCTCCCTAGCACTCTTTTTTCTATGCTTTTTTATCATCTCTTCTTACTAAGATGAATAGTTTTTTTAATCGAAATACTTTGTCTAAAATAATATCTAAGATCGCAAACAACACGTATAGCACAACCACCATGATTGCCATCTTCACAATTTCATCCATAGTGCTAACGCTTTGTAGAATACTGTAAAGAAACGCTCCGACGATAAACAAGAAAACAAGCTCTAGCATATATACTAAATATGACTTACTTACAAAATATTTAGTATGGCAGTGTGGGCATGTAACTCGTGAATTGAATCGCACCAATTTGTATGGCATTTCTTTTTTACAGTTTTCACAGGTGAATATATGTTGTAACATACTAGTCCACCAATAAATATCCACAATATACGTATAGCAACTGAAGAAACATAGATGTAATACCAAAAGTAGCGAATACATCTGCGATACTAGAAAACGTGAATAAATTTAATTCCATAAACAATAGGAATAAAATAACCAATACTGCCACTACTTTTTTCCAAACACTTTTGCTGTGTTTATGAAATGCAATATTTAGTGTTGCACCAAACAAACATAAAATGATTACCGTAATAATTTTGATTAGTGTATCATTCATAATTGGCGAAAGGTACATCGACAGTACTTTTAGCAATAACGCTCCGATAAAAATAACAAGAAATGGAATTCCGAGTTTTTTCGCATCACTCATTATTATTCCTCAATAATTTCAACTTTGCTCATAACATCACCATTTTGCATGGCACGTACTGCACCCATGTTATCAACAACTTTACCAAATACCGTATGCACACCATCCAAGTGTGGTTGTGCTTCATGTACGATGAAGAATTGACAACATCCTGTATCTTTTCCACGGTGTGCCATAGACAATGCACCTGGTACATGTTTGTATGGGTTGTTACTTGTTTCACATGGAATTGTGTATCCTAAATCACCTGTTCCATTTCCATTTGGGCATCCCCCTTGTGAAACAAAGTTTTGGATAACACGATGAAATGTTTTTCCATCATAATACCCTTCTTTTATTAACTTCACAAAGTTTGCCACTGTTTTTGGGGCTGCATCCTCGTATAATTCAAATGGGATCACTGCTCCATTTTCCATTGTAATTTGACCTTTTATCATATTGATTACCATCCTTTCAATAATGTGTATTATAGCACATTTTAATCAATTATTCTTACGATTCCTTTACTATTTAAAAATTGAATTTTCTTTTGTTTGAAGATTTCATTACCAAAGATTCCATCCAAATGTAAATTCACAAATACTTGGGTTTCTCCACTGCGTAAATTTTGCAATGTAATCTTACTTTCAAAAAACGATAAGACACATTCTTTGATGTATTTTATTTTAACTCTTTCAAATCCATGCACTCCAACATTCAAACCATTGCTCTGCTTTACGATTTTTAAATTGTTAGCAAGCGCATAATCATCATTAATCCAACTTACTTTCGCACCTGTATCAATTCCAAATATGGCAGGCTTCTTGTTTTCATCGTATACGATCACAACAGGAAATAGCGCTTCGACTAAGTTACAGTATGTAAAGTACGACTCCTGTTGGATTAAAGAGAAACGTCCTTTTTTCGTATCCATTTCAAAATCAATTTGCGATAAGATATCCCAACCGATGATACCATCAAATTGCATTAGCTCCTTATTTAGAAAACGAACTTTGAAACTTGCTGCATCAAGGACAACCAGTGTTTGTTTCTGTATTTCTAACGAACCCAAAAACATCGTATCCAAACAAATGGTATCCATCGCTTTCTGGTTACCTCCTGCACTTTTCACAGGAATGGTACTTGTTGTTTTGTATTTATCAATCAATTGTTTATGTTTACTTAAGATCGCACTAATTTGCGCTCCTGTATCCACAATAAATTGGTACGTCTTCCCTTCCACGATAACCGGGATTAAGTACAGCGAAAAATGATTGGTTTCCATTTTAATCGAAAATGTTTCTAAATGTGTAATAATCTTACGCTCATTCAACGAAAGACCATTCGCAAAATCCATACTGTTGGATGCTTGCAATACTTTTTGGTGTAAGTCTTGTACATCCTTCGTATTATAGACTGGTATTTCTTTGATTGTTTCGTGTTTGCACTTATGAAAATGAAGCATATCTTCACCTACCTTTTTTCAATTACATGATATAATGATACCATACGGAGGAGTACTATGAAAACAAACAAGCAACAATTAGTGATGCAATCTTTACAAGGAAGAATACATCACCCAAGACATAATGGGAGCCATCGTGTAGGTTTCGATAACCAAGGTCGCATTATTCCAGGAACAGGAGGAATCACTTACAATTTTAAAATTGGTGATAACTGTATGAACTTAGTAGGTGACCATGTGGAACCAGGAGTAAGTTTACAAAATGGAGATACAATGGAAAACAATGCGCTTAATCTTTTTAGCTGTGTTGGTAACGAAGCAAAAGTAATCAGTGGTGATGCCAAAGGAAAAAAAGGAATCGTAACTGGTACACATGGTGGTGTAGAACATGTCTTTATTTATTTTGATGAAGAAACATTAGATTTATTAAACGTCGATGACAAAATCGCAATCAAAGGATTTGGAACCGGATTATCTTTATTGGATTATCCATCGATTAAAGTGATGAACATCGATCCTTCCTTATTAGAAAAGTTAAACACGAAGGAAGAAAATGGTGTCTTGCACGTAGGTGTAACACATATCGTGCCTGCCTACTTAATGGGTTCTGGTTTAGGTGTTTCACAAATTGTCAGTGGTGATTATGACATCATGACTCAAGATGAAAAAGCAAACGAACAATACCATTTGGATACATTGCGTTTTGGTGATTTCGTTGCCATTCAAAATCACAATTGCCACAATGGACCACATTATTTAGAAGGAAGTTGTAGCATTGGGGTAATCGTCCATTCGGATTCTTATACATCAGGACATGGACCTGGTGTTGCCATCATTTTCACAAGCAAAGACAGTAGTCTTCAACCATTTATTGATGAAAATGCAAATTTAATAAACTATATCAAATAAAAAAAGGTGCTGAATGAATCAGCGCCTTTTATATTCCTGGATATTGTTTTTGTAAGCGTACCATCACTTTTATCATTTTATCAAACAACAATGCCATAATAACATAATTAGCAATTCCGTGTATTAAGTCAAAAGGAATTCCTTTAATAAAGTAGATCCATCCCATTTCAAATGAGATTACAAAGTAAGGAATGGAAAATAGAAATCCGAAGACTAGCCCGAACAATCCACTAAGTATTGCGCATCGATGGTAATCTTTTAAGAAAAAACGCAAACGGTTTGTGATGATAGCAAGCATTGGCCAAACAATGAAATAGATGGGTGTCCATAAACCAACACCATATAACACCATTTGCAACAAGCAAAATACCATCGTGATAAAGATTGTTCCTTCTAATGTGAATGTTAATGCGAATAAAATAATGAAAAAGCTGACAAGCTCAACATTGGGTAAAAATGCTAGCATTTCTTTTGATACTACTAAGATTGCGGCACACAGTGCATAAATGATAAAATGCAATAACGGTTTCATTAGAACGCTTCTAACGTAAAGACAAAGTGATCCCCATCTTGAATGTTCAAGGCATCGGCAGCATCACAAAATCCTGCATCTTTGCATTGTTTATTGTTGTCTGAGTCGTATACCCAAAACTTACCAGCTGTTGTATTTTCTTTTACTAACTTATCGCCACCCATACCAACGATATAGGTACCATATGTTGATTTTTTTGATTCGTATTGAATGGTATCCTCTTCTTTTAACTCATCCAATAATTGTGATAACTTTTCTGCATCAGTATCGACTTTTTCATCGAATAATGTTTTGTCATTTGCGACAATCGTAATTTGGATTTCTTTCTCCCCTTTGGTTCCCCCAAGATACTTCACTCCAAATGTAATAGCCAGTGCTACTACGACTAGTGCCACAATGGCAACTACAATACGTTTTGTTTTTTGATTCAATTTTTCTCTCTCTTTCTTGTCTTACCCCTAGAAGACATTTATAAAATAGGTAATGGCAGGTCTTCTGACTCGTGTTCTTTCTACTTTGAACCTTCCCATACTTTCGTACAGTGGTTTCTCATTTCGTCACACTTACAGCTGCTAGGACAGTAAAGGATTCGCACCTTATTCCCTATTCTCGCAAGTTTCTTTGCGCACCATCCATATTATTATAGTCAAGGAAACAAAAAAAAGAAAGATACATTTTGCTTTACTTGACAAGAAAACGAAGAAAAGTTAATATAGTTAAGTAAACTTAATTAAATATACTTAACTATATCAAGGAGGTTACCATGAAACTACTACAAGAAATTCAACATTTTTATTACAAGATGTCGTTGTATGAACTGAAATTATTAAACAGCGATGACTTTTTAAATGGTGTTTCCTACCATACACTTCTTTACATTAACGTCATTTCCGTAATGGAGAATTGTACGGTAAGTGAAATCGCAAAAGCACTGAACATCACAAAGTCGGCTGTCACTTTAAAAATTAATGAATTAGAAAAACAAGGCATCGTTTACAAGAAACAAAGCGAACAAGACAAACGTATCTTTTATGTGTGCTTGCAAAAGAAAGCAAAACACGCAATGAAATTATACGATGATATTTTTCTAAAAGCAGAAACAAAATTAAAGCAACAATATAGTGAAGAAGAAATGAAACTATTTGTGAACATATTATTAGATATGGCACAAATGAACTTGGAGGTCATCAACAATGAGTAATTCATTAGCAAGAGAAATCCATTTTTCTTCCCTATTAAAATTTGCCTTTCCTTCCATTGTAATGATGGTGATCATGTCACTGTATACCATGGTTGATGGGGTATTTGTTGCGAAATTAATTAGTACGCATGCCTTTTCTGCAGTGAACCTAGTTTATCCGATTATGAGTGTAGTAATCGCGATTGGAACAATGCTAGGTACGGGTATTTGTGCTATCATTGCCAAAAAACTTGGTGAACACAAACGACAAGAAGCCAATGAAAACTTAACTTTTATTGTTGTGTTTGCATTAGTATTTGGTGTTTTAATCAGTATCGTATGTTTATTATTTTTACCACAGCTAGTCACATTACTTGGTGCTGATGCAAGCATCTATGATTACTGTATGGCGTATGCACGCCCTTTGCTTATGTTTATTCCATTTGGATTAATTCAATTGATCTTTCAAAGCGTTTTTGTTGCGAATGGAAAACCTAACATCGGTTTAATCGTAACTATATTAGGTGGTGTTACTAATATTATTTTAGATTATGTTTTTATTAAGTATTGTAATATGGGTATAAGTGGCGCTGCCATCGCCACTGGAATCGGGTACACGATTCCTGCTGTTTATGCATTATTGTATTTCTTCTTTATAAGAAAACATAACTTTTATTTTGTGAAACCTAAAATCGATTTAAAAGTATTAGGAAAAACCCTAACAAATGGTTCATCAGAAATGGTATCCAACTTATCTGCAAGTGTGACAACATATCTATTTAATATTTTAATGATGCGCTACATGGGAGCAGATGGCGTTGCCGCCATCTCTATCATTTTGTATTTGGATTTCTTATTGATTGCTATCAGTTTAGGTTATTCAATGGGAATTGCACCAATTATCGCTTTTAATTACGGTCGACACGATTATGCGAAGTTGCATAAGATTGTAAACATTAGTACTCGTTTCTCGATTGTTGTAGGGTGCGTTATGTGTTTTGCTACTTTCGTCTTTGCGCCACAACTTGTTTCCTTTTTCGCACACGAAGGAGTCGTGTATGAAATTGCGGTTGTGGGAATGCGTATCTTTTGCTTTTCTTATTTAGTAAAAGGATACAATGTATTCGCAAGTGCACTATTCACTGCTTTATCCAACGGTAAGATTTCTGCCCTATTATCGTTCTTTCGTACCTTTGTCTTCTTAGCCTTATTTTTATTAGGTCTATCGACACTTATTGGTATGGACGGTATTTGGATTGGTCCAGTGATTGCGGAAGTATGTGCAATTTCCATGTCTCTTTACTTTGTATTGAAATATCGAAAGGTATACCACTATTAATGAACATTAAAAAAGTAAGCCTACTTATAAGTTGCTTCGTCTTGTTTTCTTTTGTAGCGCTGTATGTGTATGCGACAAAAATTGAAACGCACCAATTCAAAATTGAAAATGTCACGTTTCAAAAAGCAAGTCCGCACCAAAGTACAATACGTATTGTCCAAATTTCTGACATTGAACTCAGCGAAAATTATACGTTAGAGGAATTTAATGATCATATTGATACAATCAATAAGCTGCAACCAGATGTCATTGTTTTTACTGGCGATTTGTTTGAAAACTATGCAAAATACCAACTGTATGAACAAGTGGTGCAAAGCTTGCAACGCTTGCAAGCGAAATATGCAAAACTCGCGATATTTGGTAATAACGATTATGGCGGTGGAGCCATTCGTATTTATGAATCGCTAATGGAAGAAGCGAAGTTTCAAGTATTACGCAATGAAAGCGAACATATCACAATCCAACAAAAGAAGATTCGTTTTGTTGGTTCCGATAGTTACTTAATGGGTTTTTTTGCTCCTTCTTCCCTTCTTACTTCATGCACAAGTACAGATGATTATTGTATTTTATTAACACATGAACCAGAAAGCGTCACACAGCTACAAGATAATCCCTTTGATTTAATACTAGCTGGTCATACACATGGAGGACAGGTTGCGATTCCCTTCCTACAATCGCTATTTAACACAAGCGAAAGTCCCTACACCAAAGGTACATACAAACTTGATGATTCGCATTACTTGTATGTTGATAGTGGGCTAGGTACATCGCGGATGCCGATTCGTTTTCATACTCCTCCACAAGTTTCAAATATTGAAATTACCTTATAAAAAAAACCAAGAGAGACTTATTTAAAAGTCTTTCTTGGTTTTTTTGTAGCATACGGTTTTTTATTTTTTTGGTACTGAGAATGCATTGTTTTATTCTTTCTTGGTCGAATTAAACATTGTTTTCCCATACCGATTAAATCTTGTCGATTCGCTTTTACTAACGCTTCATAAACCAAATCGTAATTTTTAGGATTACGATATTGAATCAGCGCTCGTTGCATTGCTTTTTCATGTGCACTTTTTGGCACATATACTTCTTTTTTATCACGTGGATCGATTCCTGTATAATACATCGCTGTACTTAACGTACCTGGTGTAGGATAGAAGTCCTGCACTTGTTCTGGTTGGTGATGAATGTCACGTAAGTATTCCGCTAACTCAATGGCAGCAGCCAAATCGCTTCCTGGATGGGAACTCATTAAGTACGGTACCAAAAATTGATTTTTGTGGTATTCATCATTTAAACGATAGTATTTCTCCACAAACTTTTGGTACAACCCTCTTCCTGGTTTTCCCATTTTATCCAACACGCGATCACTAATATGTTCTGGTGCTACTTTTAATTGCCCGCTAATATGATGTTGAACTAACTCTTTAAAAAATGATTCGTCTTTGTCATACATCAAATAATCATAACGGATTCCACTGCGGACAAATACTTTTTTCACATTTGGTAATTCGCGTAATTTTCGTAACAATTGCAAATAATCTTTATGCGTTACTTCTAAGTTATTACATGGTTTTGGCCATAAACATTGTTTTGTTGGACATGCTCCATGTGTTGTCTGTTTGTCACAAGCTGTTTTTCTAAAGTTTGCAGTAGGTCCACCAACATCATGAATGTATCCTTTGAATTGTGGATCCCAAACCATCTTTTGCGCTTCTGCCAGTAAACTTTCATGCGAACGACTTTGAATGATGCGTCCTTGATGAAATGTCAGTGCACAAAAGTTACATGCTCCATAACAGCCACGATTTGAAATCAGTGAAAACTTAACTTCATCAATGGCAGGGACATGTTCTTTGTAAGAAGGATGGTAATCACGAGTATAAGCAAGACCATAAGCTCGATCAAATTCACTTTGCGTAAGTGGACGATTCGGTTTGTTTTGTACTACATACCAACCTTGGTAAGGTTCTACTAGTGTTTTCGCATTGTAATGGTCAGTATTCATATATTGAATTAAAAAGCTTTCTGCATACACCTTTTTGTCACGAACCACCTCTTCATATGCGGGTAACATTACTGGTTCAAATGCTAGGGAAAGATCTTTTGTCTTAAAGACAGTTCCATCTAAGTACGTAACATCCTTAATTGACATACCGCTATCTAGCGCTTCTGCCACTTCTACGACACTGTTTTCCCCCATACCATACAGTAATAAATCCGCATTGGCATCGATAATCACTGACTTACGCACTTTATTGTCCCAATAATCATAATGCGACAAACGACGTAAACTCGCTTCGATTCCACCAATAATTATGGCACTATCAGGATACGCTTGGCGAGCCATTTGTGAATACACAATCACTGCACGATCTGGACGCTTGCCCATTTGTGCACCTGGTGTATAACTATCTTTTGTACGACGGCGTTTTGCTACTGTGTAGTGATTCACCATCGAATCAATATTTCCACTTGAAATTAAAAAACCCAAACGTGGTTTTCCAAATTGCTTAAAATCGTTTGTATCACGCCAGTTAGGTTGCGCTAAAAAACACACCTTAAATCCATGGCTTTCTAAGGTACGACAAATAATTGCAGCACCAAAGGAAGGATGATCGACATAAGCATCTCCACTTACATAAATAAAATCCGGTTGTTCCCAACCTCTTTCTAACATTTCCTCACGATTTATTGGTAAAAATTCACTCATGTTATATCCTCTTCTTTCGCTCAAATCATTATACTATAAAATAAGTTAGGCGCAAAACAATTTGGTGTTTTTCTTAGCAACAATGCTTTGAAAGCAAAACAAGAAACTAAGCGACAATAAATATCCACCCATTACATCACTTGCATAATGCACACCCAAATAAATACGTGAGATTCCCACCAGTAAAATAATAAGTCCAAACACTAGCATAATGCCATAGTGGTAAACTTTTTTATTATTGCATTTTGCTAGGTAATAAATAAAGAGCCCATACATCGCCATCGCACATAAAGAATGCCCACTTGGAAAACTATAGCCGCCAATTTCAATCAAACGTAAAATAGTAGGACGAGGACGCATAAAAATATGTTTTGCCAATTGTCCAATGGAAGCATTCAAACCCATGTAAACGATAAAGACAAGAGAAGCTTTATAGCGATACACAAGCAACACAACAAACCAAAAGACAACCGCTCCTCCACTCGCTAAATGCGATATGTTTTGCATGATAAAAGTCATTGTATCCGACTTCATTTGAATGATTAACGTATACACACTTTGATCAAACCCTTTACTCATTCCATTTTGCACAAGAATAGCCAACAAAACAAAAAGTGAAAAAGCAAAAATAGCATAAAAATTTGTTTTTGTTTTCATAAAATCTCCTAACTATAGTATACACCAATCAATTGAGTGAAGAAACTAGCTTACCCTTCTGTTATAATAAAATAAGAAACAAGGAGGGTATTATGCAAATTATTAATGCACACGATTACGAACAGATGTCACAAGATGGGGCAACGATAATTTTGGATACGATTCGCCATAAAAAAGATGCAATTATCGCACTGGCGACTGGTGGTTCACCAAAACGTATGTACGAAATTATGGTGCAAACCATCAACGAACAAAAAATTGATATTTCACAAGTTCGTTTTGTTAAACTGGATGAATGGTATGGAATTGATGAAAACAGCGAAGCGACCTGTACTACTTTTATTCAAAAGCATATCTTGTCTAAACTTTATATGGCACCAAAAGAAGTGATTTCTTTTGCGACACAACCTAGCGATGAAACACTAGAATTAAAAAAGGTCCAAGACTTTGTCGAAGCCAATCCCATTGATGTTTTAGTATTAGGATTAGGGATGAATGGACACCTTGGTTTAAATGAACCAAATGATTATTTAACCTTACCCTGTCACAAAGCGAAATTACACGCCAAAACAAAAACACACGCAATGGCGAGCAACCAACCACTGGAGTATGGATTAACACTTGGAATGCAAGCCATCTTTGAAGCGAAACATGTGTTGATGTTAGTAAGTGGAAGCAACAAAGAAGAAGCGTACGAATCTTTTCTTTCACAAAAGATCAGCACGCAAACACCTGCTTCCTTTCTGTGGTTACATCCACATTGCACAACGATTATTGATACCACTCAATTCCCACAAAAAAAGTAAGGATTTCCTTACTTTTCTTCTGCTTCTTCTACTTGCACAATCGGTTCCATTTCTGGTAATTGCAATAGGTTCTTTTTCAATCCCACTACCATTTGCATAATCGTTCCAAGTCCATAACATAGAACAGCATATACAAAATAAGGGCTGCAATTCGCAATAAAATATTGAATTGTATCACCTAATTGTGCTGACATCGTTGTATTGTAGTTAGCGTAGTACGTTACCAAATAATCATATACAGAATAAATCATATACGCTCCATACAGTACAAAGATAGCAGCTAATGTATAAAATACGATTGCTGGAATATTACCTTTGAATGATTTCTTTACCTTTGTGTTCATTGTTTCCATGCATTCACCTACTTTCAATACTAGCAAGTATAACGTGAATATATGGTATTCACATGTAGGAAATGTGAAATTTATGTGTAAATATTTATTTTGTTTCTTCGTAGAATTCGTTGTAGATATAATCTTGTAGTTTTAAAAATAAAGCGCGATCTTTTCCACCTACTGGAATGGAATCAATGCTTTCGGCATAGGCACATAAGCTACCACTGCTAGACACGATAATTTCATCCGCTTCCATTAATTGTGTTAATGTGAACGGTTGTTCCTTCACAGGAATGTGCAAATGATGGCAAGCCTCAATTAAATGCTTACGAGCAATCCCACCTAAAATCAACTCATCACAAGGTGCACTGATAAAGCATCCATCTTTTAAAATAGATAAATTACTATGCGAACATTCTGTCACACGTCCATTTCGATGCAATACACATTCATCATACCCTTGGTCGTGTGCTTTTGTACCATATAAAACCGCAGGTATTAAATTTAACGTCTTCACATTGTTATGCAAATAACGTGTATCGTCCATACTGACTAACTTCAATTTACGATCACGACCTGCAATCTGTTTTGGTGTAATCATAATCCATAAATTACCCTGCATCTCTTTTGTATAAATATGGGAACGAATTCCTGTTCCTCTTGTTACTTGCCAATACACAAGTACTTCGCTGTCATCCATCTTATGTACCATTTCTTCTAAGATGGCTTTCATTTCTCCTTTTGTACAAGGAATATTAATATCCACTAATCCAGCACTTTGAAAAATACGTTCAATGTGTTCTTCAATCGCAAAGATATGATGATTTCTAGCAAGTGTCGCTTCATAAACACCATCTCCAAAATAACAACCACGATCTAGCATCGGTACTTTTATATTCTCTAGTGTATCCACTTCACCATTATAATAACCAAGTGTTTTCATCATCAAACCCTTCTTTCTTTATGCGTAATTATACCACAAAACAAAAAAAGTGTTTTAAAAAACACTTTTTTCATTACGATAAGAAGCAAGAAACAAGTCCATTTCACCTTTGAAATACAACCATCCCATACCTTGTGGTACCAATAGTGTTTCCCCTTTGCGTATCGGCATGGAATTGATATACCCTTCTCCCTCTACACAAGTATAAAAAGCAAACGGTTCATGTAAGAACTTACCTGCTTCTTTCACTTGCAAACGCATCAATGTATAAAGCCCTGGTTGATCTACATAACGTGTAACATCAATTCCTAATTCATGAATGCTTGGATACATTACAAATGGCGTAGAAGTATCTGGAATGTTTACATTTTCAAATACTGCTTCTGGTTGAATCTCACGTTTTTGTTTTGTTTTAGGATCAATACGATCATAATCATATAGACGTAATGTGCAATCGGCATTACGTGAAATATTATAGGTTAATACCCCTTTTCCAATCGCGTGTAATGTTCCACTTGGAATATCGATAAAACCATTTTTCACCGCTTTTAAATACTTTAATAAATTGGTCCAATCACGATTATTTGTTTTCTCGATGAATTCCTCTTTGCTTTTGGCATGATGCCCAAATTGGATGAATCCATCTTCGCTTGTATCCAAAATCACCCAAGCTTCAGGTTTTCCACGTCCATTATTATACGTTTTCGCAAATGCATCATCAGGATGAATTTGCACTGACAGTTGGTCCATCGGATCCAAAATATTCACGCGAATCGGTAACTCTTCGCATTCACATCGAAAGAAATCTTTATGCAAATGGTACAACTGCGATAGTGTCATATTCATTCCATCCACTTCACAATCTGCATGTCCCTTCAAAGCGACAACATTGTATACTTCGCCAATTGGAGCTACATCACTTACATAATGAAATTCTTCAATTAGACGTTTTCCTCCACCCCACATACGAGGTTCGAAGAAAGGTAATATTTTCACAATTTTTTTCACGGTAGTTCTCCTTTGTTTCAAACTTATCGTATCATACCAAAACAAAAAGAAAACAGTCTTTTTTTATATTATAGAAAAACAAATAAAAATAATTGTTTTCCAACAAAAAAGAGTCCTTTTTTAGAACTCTTTTTATCTTTCAATCATACAGCTATTGCGACCTTTTTCCTTTACTTCATAAAGAACTTTATCCGCCCGTTTCAACATATCATTAAATGATTTATCGTGCATGTTTTTCATACAACCGCCTGCACTAATGGTAGTCGTAAAATTGATGTCTTCATGGAAGAATTCGATTTGTTCTACTTCCTTTACAATTTCCTGCATCATTTCAAGTAATTGTTGTTGGCTTAAACCACAACATTGAATCATAAACTCATCCCCACCATAACGACCTAGAATACTGTCTTCTGGTAATGCACTTTCAACACATTTTACTACTTTGCGAAGAACGATATCACCCATCGCATGTCCATATGTGTCATTCACTGATTTAAAGTAATCAAGATCAAAGATGATTAATGCGAAATCATCCTTCACATCAAACTTCTTGAAATTCTCTTCTAACTTTTGCATAAAACGAAGTCGAGAAGCCGCTCCTGTCAACAAATCATAGTAAGCTAATTTTGACAGACGATCATTAATTTCTAATGTTTTTTGTAATTCTCGTAAATCACGGCTATATGCTACATAAATTTCTTCTTTTTCTAACACAACTTTTGACAGTGTTACTTCACAAGGAATATTTTCTCCTGTACTGGATTGGTACACCCATTCAAATGTTAGGTTACCCTCTCGAAATGCTTTCGCAAACATTTCGTCTTTTTTAATCACACTAATGGAACCATCTGGTTGCTTTAATGGGAAAAAAGTATAAAAGTTTTCGATAATATCTGCTTTGCTTTTCGCTTGAAATAAATTTACGATACTTTGATTGCAGTCAAGTATGTCTTGGCTCATCGAGATTAAGACACAAGACAATGGCATCGAATCCAGTACTGCCTGGATACGTTCACTCGCTTGCACTCGCATGCGTTCTGCATTTAACTGTTCCCGAATATCACGTGTATAACCAGCCACCATGGAACCACCATCATCATCTAAGCTTTCAATTTCTACTAGCGTAATTTCACAAGGTATCTCATTTTGCTCCATGTCTTGGTGCATCCAGAAAAATTGGGTAAGTCCCGTTTCAAATGCTAGTTTAATTTTCTCAATTGCTTTCTCATCACTCAATCGACCATCTGGTTGGTATTGTGGAGAAAGTGAAAAGAATTTTTCTCGATACTCTTCTTTGCTACTTAAATTAAATAAAGTCATCGCTTCTTTGTTTGACATAATGTTATCAAATCTTTTATTCCATAAGTTTACACAAAGTGGTGTGGCATCTAAAATAGCCATTGTACGTTCATTGAATTGTCTAATACGATTTTGCATCATCACTTGATTACGCATATCACGAGTATAACTAGCAACGATATAATCATTCATATAAGGAATACGAACAAGTGTCACTTCTGCTGGGATAATCTCATTATCATAGCTACAATGTGTCCATAACACACGTTGTTGCACCCCTTTGAATGCTTCGTTAATCAAACGCTCAGCTCTTTCCACTGTTGGAATACCATCCGCTTGGTATTCTGGAGAAAATTGAAAGAAATTACGGCGGAACTCATCTAAACTAGCAACTTCAAACAACCGCAATGCTTCTTCGTTACATGCGACGATTTCAAACTCTCGATTCCAGAAATTAAGGGCTAATGGACAAGCATCCATCATTGCCAACAACACATCCTGGTCTTTCACAATACGTTCATGATGCAATTGCATATCGGGTTTCACGACTAATTTTTCACTTGCGTATGGCTGGCGTAAGAAACGCGTAAAGAAGTCTTCTTTAGAAATCGGACGCGATACGTAGAATCCTTGAATAAAGTCTACATTCAACAAACTAATACTCGCTTGTTCTTCTCTTGTTTCAACCCCTTCTACACATACTTTCATTCCTACATTGTGGCATAAACGCACAACCGAATCGATGAAATCGTGGTTGTATTTACTCTTATGAAGGGATTGTACAAAGGCACGATCAATTTTTACTACATCGACATTAAACTCAGCCAAACGTGCCAAAGAGGAATACCCTGTTCCAAAATCATCCATTGCAATTTGTAAATGCAATTCTTGTAAACGTTCTAAGGATGCTCTAATGTTTGGAGCATCACTAATAAAATAGGTTTCCGTTAATTCTAACGTAATGTGTTTTGTTGATAAATCGTATTTCTTAAGTAATGTTTCAACCTTATCGCAAAAGTCCATATCGCGTAATTGAATATACGATACATTAATATTCATCACAAAATCTGGGCAGAACTGTAACCATTCTCGACAAGCGATAAAGGCTTGTTCCATAACCCATAACCCAACAGGAATAATTAATTGTGATTGTTCAAGCAAAGGAATAAATTCCATTGGACTAATTAATTGTTGTTGTGGCGTTTCAAAACGAAGCAATACTTCTGCTCCTTTAATTTTCAATGTTTGTGTATGACACACTGGTTGAAACACCGTTTTAAATCCGACAAATCCTTGATCGATACTATTGGCTAAATAGTTGCTTAATGTTTGTTCGTGCATACGATCAGCTAACAATTGTTTTGTAAACGTAACGCAACGATTTTTTCCATCTGCTTTTGCTTGTTTTAAGGCAATGGACACCGCTTTCTCAATATCGATCCATGTGAACCCATCTTCTGGAAAAGAAGCTATCCCTGCCGAAACACCAAAGCGATACGTCGTTCCATTTAACTGCTGTGTCGTTGTTGTGAATTCTTTAATCTGTGCATACAATACTAGCATTTCTTCTTTTGTCTTTTTGTCTGCTACAATTAAGAATTGGTCACCATCAAAGCGATACATATACATATCGTCATCAATCATCGACAAAATACCTTGTACCATATTACGTAATACAAGATCTCCAAACATATGATTATTTAGAGTATTAATCGTGCTAAAGTCATCAATACCAAGTAGCATCACACTTCCTTGCATCTGCAAACGACTTTGGCTTACTAAATCAAAAATTTCTTTGCATTTATTGCTCATTAAAAGTCCAGTGACACTATCCACTGTTCCATCAAACGCTAAATTATGTAACACACCAATGACTAATTGTGCTTCGCCATTCTCATCGTATTGCACCGTTGAGCGATTACTCACCCAAACGTAGTTTCCTTTTGCATTCGCAATTTGGTATTCCAATGCCATTTTCACTTTTTGTTGAGAAGTAATTTCATGAAACTTTTCCGTTACTCGATTTGAATCTTTCGCATAAATACGGCTTGTTACCATTTTTCGAAAACTTCCACCTTTTGCTGGCACACCAAAATCTTCTGCAAGATTTGCAGAAGCAAGATACGTATCATCTTTACAGTTCCACAAGTAAATATAGTCCGTACTATTATTTGCTAAGGCTTGAAAGATGAAAATTGGATCAACACCGAAATGATTAATACTTTCCTTCATACGCTTATCCCTCTTACGCTTATGTGAAAAAAACAACACTCGCATCCCTATTTATCACCGTATTATTTCTTCCATTTTTTGTATGTCTATAAGCTTATTATAGCACTTTTTCTATATTTGTAATATTTATCGCAATATTTTATCAAAAAACAGCTATACTTTTTGAGTATAACTCTACAAACTTACTTCTTTTCTCTTCTTTCTTAACAAAAAAGCAACGTGGAAAGCTTCTCGCCCTTCTATTCAAAGGGAAAATCATTTAATAAAATAGGTTTTCTCTTGTTCATTGCCTACCTATCATTAAGGAAACCATTAAGAAATAAAAAAAGAGATACGCTTCTAGCCTATCTCTAATCATTTCTTATTTTGTTATTTTCTACGATATAGTGAAATAACGCTTTCTACGTGCGGTGTTTGTGAGAACATATCATAAGGAGTGATTAATTCTACTTCGTATTTCGCTTGTAACACACTTAAGTTTTTTCCTAATGTAGATGGGTTACAAGAAATATAAATAATCTTTTTTATTTTACTTCGCATGATGCAATCCAACATTGCTTCATCCAACCCACTTCTAGGTGGATCCACAATCAATACATCGATGTTTCTTTTCTTTGATAACAATGTTAGCTTGCTTGCCGCATCACCACATACAAAAGAAACATTTTTTGCTTTGTTACGTTTGGCATTTTGATTGGCATTTGAAACGGCGTCATTAATGTATTCAATTCCCAGAATTTCTTTCGCCTTATCCTTTATATACAAAGAGATCGCTCCGATTCCACTGTATGCTTCCACAATAAAATCAGCATTATGGTCCACTAAAGAAGCAACCTTCGCGTATAAGTTTTTCGCTTGTGTTGTATTTAATTGAAAAAATGATTTTGGTGAAAGCGTTAATTGCAAGCCATCTAATGAAAAGCTTAATAAACGATCCCCTGCCAAATGCACCATTACTTTACCAAACAGGTCAACACTTTTCTTTACCGTATTAATGTTTTGCCATAACGATACCATACCTTCAATTTGCATTAACTCATCAATACATTCTTGTGGTATTTCATCATTTCCACTCACAATACAAACTTGGAACTTGTTGTCAAAACCACGTGCGATTAAGGTACGTAATCCTGTTTTTGTTTGGTACTTGTAAGCACTAAACTCATATTTGTTTAATACTTTCAGTATTTGTTTCTTTACTCTTTCCAAACCAGTTTCATGAATTCCACATGTTTTTACTGGCACGAAATAGTTCGTATTCGGTTTATACAAACCACATACCAATTGATTTTGGTACATCGAAAAAGGCAATTTAAAACTATTACGATATTCGTATGGATGTGGATTCGCTACCACTTTTTCAATCTTTTTAGGATTGACTCTCGCATACTTTATTAATGCTTCCTTCAGCATCTCGTATTTGTATTCTAATTGTTTTTCGTATTTCACATGCATTAAAGCACAAGCACCACAGTCATTTGCATACTCACATACTTTACGAATACGCGCATCACTGCGTTCGACTACTTTAATGATTTGTCCTCTTGAAAATTTTCTTTGTTTATCGATGATTTTAATATCGACAACTTCATTGGGTAATGCTCCATCAATAAAGATTGGTTGACGATTATGGAAGGCTATCCCTTCCCCGTTAATACCCATTCGTTCTACTTTTACTTTCATTTTTTACTTCCTCTGAATAATAAGCTCTTTCCTTTTGTGATGATTGCTTCACCAGTACGATAAAACCACATACTTTTGTGTTGAATCACTTCTTTATGCTTTCCATAGATTAGGTTTAAGCAATAGCCAAAGTATACCACGCATGATACCACATATACAACCAAAAATAGCATAACTAAACTTGCTAAGGGACCATACATTGAACTATAAGAAGTAAACTTAGAAACAATCTTGATAAACCCATAGGAAACAATCAAAATCGCCACCGTGGAAAAGGCTGCTCCTAAGAAGCCATAATGAAAAGGACGCTTTTCAAATGACAACATTCGATAGAACCACCAAAACAATAAAACTAACCCGATTCCAAATGATAAGGATGGATGTAATTTTAATAAATGTGTAACTAATGAAATTCCTAGAATGGAAGCCAAGAATACTACAAATAGCCCAAATGATTTAATTCTGATTAATATATTAGAAGTGACAAATCCTTCTTCCTTAGCGCTTATTAGCATAAATGAATAAAAGCTTTTACTTGCTACAAAACAAGGTACTACACTTGCAACTACAAGGGCAATAACGGATGAATAATCCGTTTGCATAATATAATTAACAAATGGCTTAATTAAGTCCTCTGGTACATAGTGGTACAAAAAGGCAAGTAATTCATCTACACCTAAAACGGAAAATTGAAACAACAATAATGCAACAATCAACCCTGGTAACAACGCAAACAAAAAGCAATAGCTTAATGAATAACGAAACAAGCTACCTTCTAACGAAAAAAACTGTCCAAATACTTTATTTATCTTTTTCACTTTATTTACCTTCCCACTTCATTATATCGCAAATAAAAAAACATGTAATGAAATACGCATACGATATCGTAAGCAAATAAAAAAGCAAGTTGCCTTGCTTAATCGTTGCTTCCCCATTCAGGTACTTCATTGTTTCTTCTTACTAACACTGCCTTTTGAAAATCAGTTTGGTTTAAGAAGACTAAGATATCATAGATTTCTTCTTCACTGCATCCTACTATTAATTTCACTTCACAATCTTTCTTCAAGATATCAGCACTCATAATAGCTGCTTGTACTTGTACATTGGAAAGTGATCCTTTAAACACATCAATCGGTTCCATATCAGAACCTGTCGTGTCTTTTAAATACCCATAATCAACAGGATAGATTAAGTTAGAATATTTATAATGGCATGTATTTTTAGGTCGATCAATTTCTAATTTACTAGATAAGTAAATTGCGTCAACTTTTTGCCAGAACAATGCATTATTCTCTAATTCGTTCATGTGATTTCCTCCTTCGCTTTTGAAACTTCTTTCTTAATTCATGAAAATTTTCAGCAAGAAATTTCGTTTTCTTTCATTTGACATATTAATATTCTAACATAAAACAAAAAGAAACACTAGGTGTTTCTTTGTTTATTCTTCAACAAGTTCTTGTAACGCTAGATACGTATCCCTAGGCGCTTTTTCGTTTGTTATGTTCAACTCGTAAACAGTGATTCCATGCTCTTTCACATAGTCATCAAGAACGTTTTCTTTGAACGATTGACAATGCCCACATCCTGTTTGCGAAATGATTACGATGAACTTTTCTTTGTCATCTTTCCATTTTTTTAATAATGTTTCATAATCAATTTGTTTTACTTCGCCATTTTTTTCATTTTTTTCAAGCAAGTCATAATCTTCCATTAATCCATTGAATTTATCTGTTGATTCAAAATAAGTATCATGACCATCTTCAACATTTGCTGGTGAGATACTAGCCATCATATCACCATTCTCATAAATGAAAATATGTGGTGTTCCATCAAACTTATCCATTTGTGTTTTGTCACTACTACAACCACTCACGATTAGTACGAAAGCGACAAAAACTGCCATTCCTAATTTTTTCATGAATCCTCCTTTGTATGAAAATACATAATTGTTTTTATTATACTATACGTTGCTGCTTCTAACTTTTCTTTTGCCCCGGCAATTGCCTGAACAAAACTCATTGCACGATCCGCTATACTGTAAATTCCAATAAAACCTAATTCGTACAACTCTTTATATTTTAACCCTAAAGCGCCGCTAATGCAAACACAAGGTTTTCCATATTTATTCGCAACTTCTATCACTCCTGTTGGAACTTTTCCATACTTAGTTTGGTAATCACTTTGTCCTTCTCCTGTGATGATTAAATCACAATCTTGAATTGCTTTTTCAATATTGGTGTAAGAGAATAGTAAAGATAATCCATTTTGATCACTTGCATGAAGAAATGCTTGAAACGCAGCACTCAATCCACCACAAGCTCCTCCACTTTCAAAACGATTTAAATCATAACCTGCTTCTAGCATATGATTACAGTAATTGTTCATCCCTTTTTCAACGCGTCGAATTTGATTAGGAAACAAACCTTTTTGCTTACCATATAATATCGTAGCTCCCTCTTCTCCTAACAAATGATTTTTCACATCGTACGCAGCGATGCATTCAATATTTGAAAAATCAAGAAGTTGACTCGTATCCACTTTCGCAATCTTTTCTAAATTAATCGTCATTCCTTTTAGACGCATATTGTTTCGATCATAAAAACGAACTCCTAATGCTTCTAACATACCCATACCACCATCGGCATTACCGCTACCACCTAAGGATAAAATAATTTTCTTACAACCTTTGCGATACGCATCACAAAGCACTTGTCCTACTCCATAACTTGAAGAATAAAGCGGTGCTCTTTTTTCACGCTTGTACATGGTTAATCCCAAGATGCTCGCCACTTCGATCATCGCCGTGGTTTTATCACCAAGTAAGGCATAACGAGTATTGATTTTTTTACCATATGTATCACGACAATACACACTTACGTATTCTCCACCACATGCAGCTAAAAAAGCATCCATCGTACCTTCGCCACCATCACCGACAAGGAATTTTTCTACTTGAATTGATTCATCCACACGATGAATGGCTGTTTCCATAATTGATGAAACTTCTTTACTACTCATGCATCCTTTATAAGAATCACATGCGATAACAACCTTCATAAGACCAACTCCTTTACTGAAAAATTTGTACTTTAATTATAATCTTTTTGTTAGTATTTCGCAATTTAAAATACGTTTAGTGTATAATAATAATCAGGTGATATTATGAAAGAAATGTATACGAAATTAGATAGTATTTTTGAACATGGTTTAATCAATAGTTCCCTTTCCATTCTTTTGGTTTTTATAGTGGTTCTCGTATTAAATCATTTTGCGAATATTTATGTTAAAAATAAGTACCAACATAATTTAAAGATGGCGATGCGCTTCAAAAAGAGTATCTTAATCGTTATTATGCTTTGTGTCGTATTTGCGCAAATAAAGCCATTACAGACGCTTGCCACTGCATTGTTAGCCAGTGGGGGTATCTTAGCTGTAGTAATTGGGTTCGCTTCGCAAGAAGCAGCTAGCAACATTATAAACGGGGTTATGATTTATACTTATAAACCGTTTGTCGTAAATGACTTTATTGAAATACCAGCACAAAATGTAGTTGGGACAGTAATTGATATTACACTAAGGCATACGATTGTTGAAACACTTGAAAAAACACAAATTATTATTCCTAATACAATTATGAATAATGCTGTTATTGAGAACGTTTCAAATGTACCAGACAAAAAAGCGAATTATTTGTATGTTGATATTTCTTATGAAAGTGATATTGATAAGGCAATTCAGATTATACAAGAACAATGTGTCTTGCACCCTGCTCATATTGACACTCGTACAAAAAAAGAAAAGAATAGCAACGTTGTCGCTATTCCTGTCTTGTGTACTAGTTTTAAAGATAGTGGCATTCAATTAAGAGCCACTGTGTATTCCAAAGACAACAGTACTGGTTTTATGATGTTGTCCGATCTGCGTATTGCAGTGAAGAAAGCGTTTGATAAAGAAGGCATTAGTATTCCTTATCCTCATATAATGCTTTCAACACCAAAAGATTAAATGAAAACAGCTATTTACTTTGAACAAATCGATTTTCAGTCAAATATTTCACTAATGTCTTTTATGAAAACAGCAATCCAATTCAAGTATAGATTCATTGTTGCTAATACTTAGCAAGCAAATTATTAATATAACGTAAGAATATTAAGACTTAAAAAAGCAAATATAATTTATCAATCTATATTTTCTGTTATTAAAAACTCCCTACAAGAATAACTATTATGTTATGACTTTTTACTTTTTATTTTACTTATGAAAACTCTTAAATTATCAATAAAAAAATCATCTTTCAAGACATATAAAGTTATAAAATAAATGCATCCACTTGAGATAATCATTAACAAAGT
Source organism: uncultured Erysipelotrichaceae bacterium (assembly GCA_964370395.1). Lineage (GTDB taxonomy): Bacteria > Bacillota_I > Bacilli_A > Erysipelotrichales > Erysipelotrichaceae > JBGUVL01. The sequence goes on along the minus strand of CAYJIZ010000026.1, from coordinate 1,303 downwards.
ATTAATAATTCCGGAGTTTAAAAAATATGATTCTATGGAAAGAAATATCATCATTACAAGTCCTGCTTGTAAGTATTTATAAGAACTTGTGATAATTTTTTTGGGAGATAACTCTTTTCTAACAATATAGATTTGTGATATCGCGATTACACTTTCAGCTGCTACTGATGCAATTGCAGCACCAACAGCTAGCAGATTTGGAATTAAAATCAAATTTAAAACAAAATTTGTAATTGCTCCTATAATTACTGTAAAAGTAAATGTTTTTTGCCTTTTTGTAGGTATCAGATATTGCATTCCTGTAACATTATTAATACCAATTGCTAATACTAATAAACTTAAAATCATTAATAAAACTATTACTTTTTCGTATCCATCACCAAAGAACCAAGGGACAAAGTTAGATGAAATACCAATTAATCCCAAACAGATAGGTATTCCCAAAAACCATACATACCGATAGCCCCGATACATGTATTCCTTAACAATTTCTATTTCCTTTTTATTAAAATGATACCCAATTCTAGGAATCATTACCATGCCTAACGAAGTTACTAATATCAATATTATTTTTACAATTTTTATCGCTTGATCATAATATCCATTTTCAAATGCATTTTGCGTTATTATTCCAATCATTGTTTTATCTAGAACAGTATAAACCTGAATAGCGATTGTGGGAATAAATAATGAAACAATTATTTTTATATTCATAAAAGGTTTTATTTTTAATAAATTTGGTTTACTAATATATTTTGGCAAATAGAACCAAAGTGAGACGTTACCAAGTAATATAAATATGCAGGTCCCAAAAATATAAACAATTAAGTCATTGCTTGTTTTTACAAATACGAATATGAAAATAATTCCTAATATTTTGAAAATTAGATTACGAAAAACTATTTTTCCGAATTCTTCTAATCCCTGAAACAACCAGCTGACATCAACAGCAACAGAAATAATATTCATTGCAAAAATGATATATAAAATATGATTACTTTCATTAAAAATAACAAACAAATAAATAATTAGTGAAATAATGGTAGTGATTAAACTGAGAACTTTGGTATTCCAAAAGACTTCAGTTCTTTTTTCTTTATCATCTTGGTAGTATGATATCTCACGCTGACCAAATAGCGTCATACCCATAGTAGCAAAAAGAACAAAATATGAAACTATGGAATCCATAAAACTATATGTACCTATTCCTTCAGGACCTAAAACTCTAGAAATGTAAGGTGTTGTAATTAATGGCGTAAGTACTAATAATATTTGATAACTTAAATTAAAAACATAATTTTTT
>CAYJIZ010000025.1:0-26912 GCA_964370395.1 uncultured Erysipelotrichaceae bacterium | reverse complement strand
TTCATGATTACTCTCCTTCTTTTTTTTATGTCCTTGACTTAGGGTATAGTTTATTTTTTTGTGCAACTGCTTTATTAAATTTTAAATAATCCATTTCTCTTTAATTCGTATAAGGTATCGCAAACCTCATTCAAATACTTACGGTCATGGGAAACACTGATGATACAACCTTGATAGTTAGCTAGTGCATCACGAATCATCGGGTTTGACAGAGGACTTACATTACGAGTAGGCTCATCTAGAATCAGTACATCGTATCCTTCTAAGATGAGTTTCAGTAAGATTAACTTAGCCTTACTACCACCACTTAACGAGTCTAAACTTGTTGTCATCTCTTCTCGAGTAAAGTTTAGGTTACCTAAACACTTACGTGCCGTTGTCACCTCTTCTTTTTTTCCTTCGTTGCATAAGAAGTCAACCGCATTTTCGTATTGGTACAATAAGGCATCGTATTCTTGTGGCATATATCCTACATGAATGTCATCTCTTGCTTTTAATTGTTCGTAAATCATTTTTAAAAGGGTTGTTTTTCCTACACCATTATAACCGATAATACCAATGTGTTTTGGACCATATACTTGTAATTGAATATTCTTACAAAGGGTATGCGATGCGACTTGCAAAGCATCAAGTTGTAAGTTTAGGATTTCCTTTTTTGAAGGTAAGTGAACTTGCGCAAAAAACAAATTGATGGATTCTTCCACATCAGGTACTTCACTTAGTACTTCATTATCCACTCTTCGCTCTTGTGCCTTCATTGCATTCATCTTACGTTTCAACATTTTAGCAGCGTGTGGTTGTTGCCTAGATACCGTATTAAGTTGATAGTCTACTTGTTGCATTTGCCTTGTTAGTTTCTCAACCTTTTTATGGTGCTCTCTTTTTTCCCCATGTGCAATTTGTGTTTGCCTCTGTATTTGGTAGATTCGCTCATTAATATACGTATCATAATCAATACTCACTAAAGTATGAAAAGGCATTGTTTTCTTTTTACGAAGTTCCAAATGCAAAATGCGATTGGCACTGTTTGCCAATAACGTTTCATCATGCGATACATATACAATCGCACAATCCGATTGGTTTATGAATGTTTGTAACCATTCTAGCGTTGGGATATCCAAATCATTGGTTGGTTCATCCAATAATAAAATATCAGGTTCTTCAAGTAATAATTTTAGTAACTGAACTTTTACTTTTTCTCCTCCAGATAATACATCCATCATTTTTTCTAAGATGGAATCATCGAGTGACAGCAAAGAAAGGGTCACGTAAAATTCATTAATTTGATGATAGTATTGTTCCTCGTTTTCAAACAGAAAATGATAGACACTTTTCTTAAGGTCCTCTTTTTCTAATGCTTGTTTTAAGTATGCGATTTTATGGTTGTGTGAAATGATACTACCTTGTAGAGTTGCATAATCGGCAATTCCCATTATTGCTTTTAATAATGTGGATTTGCCATTTCCTTCCTCACCGATTATGGCGAGTTTATCTGACTTATTAATCGTCACGTTTAAATGCGCAATAATGAGCTTGTCATTAATTGCGATACTTACGTCTTTTAGTTCTAACATTTATTTCCTCCTATTATGTTTGATTGGTTGGCATAAATGTTATGATTTATGCCCTTCTATTTAGTAATTCTCATTTTCTCACCTCTTTCGCTTTTTATCATAGCCTAAATAAATAAAAAAGTAAAATCATTGTTGGTGATTTTACTTTTTGTTTCATTATTATACTTTGATCTTAAATGTTTTTGGTGCTAGTCGATAAACTAAGACAAGCGATACGATAATATAAATAACACTAAAGATAATGATTGCTATGGTGAAGGGAAACAAAGGAATTTCCACATCCATAAAATTGTAACAAACAATATAAGTTAACGTGCTTATCGTATTAAATAAAAAACCTCTTGCTTGTAAACTAATGTCGTATGGTTGCAACAAGTAATATAAGATTAAATGGTGCACTGAGAAGAAAACAGATACGGCATTAACAGAAATAAATATAAGAAGGGCATCGATTGCTTCAAAGTTATTTGTGCTTACAATAAGCATAGCGATCAAACCAATGGAGATCACTAGGGAAGGCATCATATTAACTAAGATAACTGTTTTTAATCGTTGTGAGAATAAAGATAAGATCACTTTCGGTTGACGATAGAATCGATAGTTTAACATGCTGGCATCACAGTTAACAAACATTGCTAAGGTTACTTTTGCTCCACGGTTGGTGAAGTACATAGCCATTAATATCCAAGGCATATTGTTTTGTATCATTAGTGAAATGTTTTCCTTGCCTTCAGGAACCATAAGAAGAATGACACAACTCACTCCAAAGAGTAAGGCAAAACCAAGAGAAAATCGTGCTGCTGAATCAAATAAGATTCGTTTATGACGGCGAAAGAAAGCATCATTAAAGAAGTCAAAACCATGTTTAGAATGGTCGATGGAAACATCATTAGTGATTCCTTTTGCCATATTCTTCTTGATGGAAGTCGTTGCTACGTTGACATCTAACATTACGGATTCTAGTGTTAATTTCTTTTTGTAGATACTAACGAATACGCGTGATTGTTCTAACTTTTTATAGCAGTGATAACTGATTGGAAGGAGTGCAATTGCGATGATGATATAAACGATTTGTGGTATGACAAACCAGTTTTGGTTCATAGCAATTTGCATAAAAACAATGCAGATAAGCATAAGAACCATCGAAATAACACTGTAGATATATTTATCAGTAAGAATTCTTTTTGTTTTTTTATAGATTAACGCAATGCCATAAGTTCCTATGATATTCATTGTAAGATAATAAACTGCATAGATAATACCATAGTAGAAGGGGAAGGATACAAAGATACTTGTTATCGCTAAAATGATAATACTTAAAATGGCTTTGCTACAAAGTCGATACGTTAGATCCATCATTGCATATTTATTGGCATCAATGCGCATTAATACAACGGCATAGTATTTTTCTTTTGATGCATAAAAACTACGGTTGTAGTGAATGGATGAAAACAGGGTGATAAAGAAAAATAAGAATAGCAAAGAATCACTTACTGCTTTTTCTTGTAACACGAGAGCCAATAACACAACCCCTATCAAATAGATAGTTAAGGAAAATAGGGAAGAAAGAAGGGTGAATATCACACTTAAAATAATAACAAAGGCATTGATTCCTTCGTTCCCATACAATTCTCCTGGTACCAGATGTTTCACAAGTGGAAGTTTGCGTAGGCGATAAATAATGGAGTTAGTAAGAATCGCCATATTTAACTTAAAGGTATCTTTAAATAGTGCTATCATCTTTTTCCTCTTTCAATGATTCGATAATTTTGTCTTTGAATTCTTCATTGTCTAAGTTTTCTTTTTCGATTTCTGATATAACTCCATTGTTTAAGATAACAATTTCATCACATAGACCAAGTGCCAATTCCATAATATGTGTTGAAAAAATAATAATGTGATCATGCTTGATGCTACGTAACATATTTTTCATCTCTTCTGCTATCACAACATCAAATGATGTCAAAGGTTCATCCAATAATAAAATAGAAGGGTTCGCTATGAAGTTAACTAGCATTTGCATTTTGTTTTTCATCCCATGCGAATACTCTTTCATTAACTTATCGCGATCGTCGCGTTCTATTTTCATAAAATCCAAATAGTCATCTACTGTTTTTGTAGAGTTGATACGTTGCTTGTTGATGTCCATAAAGAACTTTACAAACTCTCTACCAGTTAAAAATTCAGGGACAATCGGTGTCGACAACACATATCCGATATCATCAGAAGTGATGTCTCGTTTGGTATTGTTGTCTTCGATGTAGAAGTGTCCTCCATCAATATCTAAGTCTTCATTGATACAGTTAAAGAATGTTGTTTTCCCTGCACCATTTCGACCAAGTAAACCATAAATTTTCCCCTTTTCGAATTGAAAACTCGCTTTGTCTAAAACGATTTTTTTATCAAATTTTTTTTCGATTTGTTCAACAATTAATTTCATTTTTTTCTCCTATCCAAAACATATTTCCTCTATTATAGCATTATCTAAAAATATAGAAATATGTAATAGCAAATTTAACATTTTTTTAATGGTTGTAGGTTTTTTTACTTGCAATTTATTTAAATTTATTATAATATAATCTTGCAATAAAAATATGCGGGTGTAGTTTAGTGGTAGAACCTCAGCCTTCCAAGCTGATTGTGTCAGTTCGATTCTGATCACCCGCTCCATGTAAATAGTAAAAGTCCTTTAAGCAAAACGCTTAAGGGATTTTTTTTTAAAGATATTAGTGTTTTTTCTTTCTAATCCAAAATCTCTAGGACTTACAAATAATCTATATACTTGTTATACCCTCTTAGTATCTTTATGTCTTAAGTAAATGGCAGCATCATTAATTTCCATACTTTTTTCCAAAAGGTATACACATGCGGATCTTCTCATTTCATGACTTGTTATATTTCTTTCAATCCAGTTTATTTTAATACTTTCTTTTTCAATTTTAATATGTTTTAAAATTAGCTTAAATGTTCTGTCTAGTGTTTGTCTTACTATAGGTTTCGGTTCTTTATTATAGAAGTCAGTAAATATATATTCATTTTCGCTGTATAAATTAAACCTAATTAAATATTTTTTTAATATAACAATTCATCTACTAAACATTCAGTAAAACACATTCTCTTACACTTGAATCTGTTTTTTGTATACGTTTTCTTCTCAATAAGATTATCAGTCTCTTCACAACACGGTGAATCAATATTTCACTATTGATTCTACACATAATATTTTGGGGATTTAATCAATAAATTTAAGTGAGGTTAATATGAAAAATCCAAATATTTCTATGCAAATTATTTATAAAGACGAAGAACGAGTTATTAAAAGATGCTTAGAAGCCAACACTAAAAAGCTTCACAAAGATGATGAAATAGTTGTTGATATAGAATCATCAGATAGAACGGTAGATATAATAAAAAAATTGTTTTCTTTTATCAGAATTTATGATTATGTTTGGGATGATAAATTTGCTAATGCGCGTATTTATACCATTACATATGCAAAAAAGAATGAATTTTTTTAATAGATTCAGATGAAGTTTTTAACCTAATCGATAGATAATTTACGTAAAAATATTATAAAAGTTAAATCCATTTTAAACAAACCTATAGTATTTTCGCCAAAAGTTTTAAATTCAAACGACACTATTGTTTATAATGCAGGAAGAATCATAAAAAATTGTAAATTTAAATTTCATAAGGCATTGATTTACAAATATCAACAAGAAGATTCCTTTATTGAAAGAGAGATTAGGATCTTATTAGAAAATATAAATTCAAAAAACAAACTTTTAAATTTTGATGCAAAATTTGTAGGAATCAAACGATTTTTTAGAAATGTTTAATCTTCTTCTCTTTCCTATAGAGGCAGCATTAATCATAAATGGACAGATATCTGCAGAAGTCCTACTTACATATAATTCCTTATTAGGATATATGCTTAATCCATTACTTAGCATTGCAAATGTTCAATCATAAATTAATCAAGGAAAATCTGAACAAGATTAATTATGTGATTTTATAAATAGTAATACTGATTCTTTTGGTTTAAAAAATTTCCTAAAGTTAATTATCATCCAACAATTGAACTTTCTCACTTTGTTTTCGTTTGAGAGCCGTTATTTTTTGCTAAGTTAAATAAATTTTTTTCGAGTTCTAATAAAACCATTTGTATTACCAGATTCAATGGTTCAGGTAAAACAATGTTAGGAAAATTAGTGGCAAGATTGTATGTTCCTGATTCTGGAATCATCAAAAGTAATGGTTTAGACATTAATAGCGTTAGTAAAGAGGAGTTTATCAATCATGTGATTTTTGTTAACAGTGATGAAAAATTAATATCTTCATCTTTATTAGACAATATTTTATTAGAAAAAAATATAGATTTAAAAAAATTAATACAATTTTTGAACAACTTTAATTAACAAAGATAATAAAAATTAGAAATTGGTTATCATAAAGTTATAGGAAAAGAAGGAATTTCGCTAAGTGTCAATCAAAAACGGTTAATCAAAATAGCTCGTGCAACAATCAAAAATAAAAAAAATATATATTGATGAAATTAGAAATGCTAAACAATATGCATAAGTCAAAAATTATTGAATATTTATTTAATTTACCTGGATTGAAAATTTTTATTACATATTATAATTTAATGCTACTAAAACACCTACTGTTATCTTTTTCTCAAATGGTCGAAAAAAGGTAGACTAGTTGAAGCTTTTGATGAAGAAACAATAAAAGAAAATTAAAAATACATTATTTAAATTAAGTAATGGCATAAAAAATCTATGTTATCTTATAAAGCTCTAACTTTTCTTTTTATATTCCTTTACTGATATTGACTTAGAATCAGTTTAAACATTGTATATTTAAATGACAACATTCTTTTTTTTATAATTCAGTTGAAAAAGACTTATAAAAAATTTGAATTTAATTATTTAAATACGAAAAACACAATAAAAAACAAACTATTCATCCTAACATATAATATATAATATTACATAAAATAAAGAAAAAGCTACGACGTAAAAAAAAATTTCTAGTTGCTACAAAGTCTTTTCTTATTACTTAAAAAAATAACTATTTGCATTTTATTCAATTTTTATGTATCTTATACTGTAAGCCTTTAAAAAAATATACATCTAAAGTATTATTTATATAAGCATTTAGAATACTGCTTAACATACGAAATCCATTATTTTGTGAGGATTAGAGACTAGGGAGATAAAAACATGAAAAATAGAATTCTAAAAATAGTGTTTTTATTTATTACTTTATTTTGGTACTGGACATTTTATGTATTTAGTTACATATTTAATAAAAAAACACATCCGAATCAATATCAGTTCTATAGGAAAAGTTTGAATGGATTTGAAAATGAAGAAGTATTTTTAATGATATTTATAATTTTAAGCCTGTTTTTGTCAATTATACTTCTTATCATTTATAAACAAAAAAACAAAAATAATAATGCGCTTTATTATATAATTTTTCAATTTTTATTTCATATTTCATTAGTATTAACTGCAATTTATGATTACAATACAGTTACTAAATATATAGATTATAACATCAGACCATATGTTGCTTGTAACTTTCATTTGTATTTTGCAAATTTGTTTATTTCATTTGCAATTTTCCTCATCATTATTGGGATAGATAAATTTATTAATTGGAGAATAACCACGAAGAAGTGATCTTATTTAAGTAGATAATACCTAAAAAACATTAGTCTACTTTTTGATACAATTATATATGAGAATAAAAATATTATTTTACAACCTAAATGTAAAAAATGTAAAAAGTGTTGTTATACTCCAACGCCTATACTTTGTTGTTAAGATTACTTAAAAACGAATCTATAATTAGAGAATAAATCAATAAGATAACATAGGTGGGATAAATTTGTTAATTAATCGAAAAAAATAATAGAAAATAATACTTCTATTTTTCAAACATCAGAAACAAAAGAAGCTTTTAGTCTTTAGGGTAATACCTTTTTGTTACATTTAGTGGAAACATTTGAAACAAATTAATAATTTAGATACTATGCAATCAGTTTGATCCTTTATCATTGTTAATGTATAGAATAAACATTTTTTGAACAATTTACAGCAATTTTGAATGAGATGTGATCATTCTAATAATTGATTTTTAGTTTTTTGGATTAAAGTAACATTTTAAAAAGTAAAAGTGTATCTTATTCAAAAATTTAACCTCTTATTCAATACGTGTTGTTTATAATAAAACAATAAATTATAATGAAATTGTTTTAATTAAGACTAATGGAGAGGAGAGTATGTTAAATCAAACATGCAAAAATATAATGGACGATTATACTTTAAATACACAAAAATGGCTTAAAGAAACTTATAAAAATAAAAATAATTACCCAATTGATTCTTTAGTTGCAAATGGAAAACCAGGTCAAGATACTATAGATGCACTTATTGCAGCATTACAAATTGAATTAGGATTAACGAACCCTAATGGAGTTTTTGGACCTGCTACTACCGCTGCAATCAAAGCATTAGGCACAATTAAATGTGATGAAAATGCGAAACCAAGTAATATAATAATGATTATTCAAGGTGCTTGTTATTGCAAAGGATATGATGCAGGAAAAGGATTGCTATCAGGTATTCATACAATGAATGATAGTGGATCTGCAATTAAACTTATGAAGATTGATATGGGATTAAGCAATAATAATGGTGATGTTACTTTTCCAATTTGGAAAGTGTTATTATCTATGAAACAATTCAAAGTTTTAAATGATTACGGAGGACTTAGTCTAATAGCTGAAATTCAAAGAAATTTAAATAGAAATTATTTTGATTATATTGGAGAATATGTAGCATGTGATGGAATATGTCAACGCGATACTATAACTGGAATTATTTTTGCTATTCAAAAAGAAGAAAAATTACCTATCTCAACCGCAACTGGTGTTTTTGGGCCAGCTACTTCAGCTAATTGGATTACTCCAAAACTTGGTGATAACAATGCCTTTACAAAAATTTTGAATTGGTGTCTTTATATAAATGGATATACATCTATTCAAAAATTTCCAACAGAATTTGATTCAAGTTATACCCTCAATTCAATAAAGAGATTTGAAGCCTTCATGGCGTTACCGATTACAGGTATTGCGAATGCGTCATTAATGAAATATTTATTATTAAGTTGTGGAGATTTGTATAGAGATGTTAATGGATGTGATTGTGCTACACCATTGACTCAATCAAGGATAAATGTATTAAAAGGATATGGATATGAGTATGTTGGTCGCTATATCACTCATGGAATTATCAATGGTATGGATAAATGTTTGACAGTTGGAGAAATCAATCTTCTTTTAGAAAATAAAATGCACATATTTCCAATATACCAAACATGGGCAGATGATCTTAGTTATTTTAACTCAACACAAGGAAGAGTTGATGCTAAAGCTGCGATTGAAACAGCGAAGAGTTTTCACTTTCCACAGGGAACTGTAATTTATTTTGCAGTTGATGTAGATATTATGGAGGGTGATTTATACAACAGTGTTGTACCACATTTCAAAGCGATATCAGAAGTTTTACGATCCGATGGTAATTTTCGTGCAGGTATTTATAGTGCAAGAAATACATGTACGATAGTATCAAATTGTGGATATACAACTTATAGTTTTGTTAGTGGAATGTCTACTGGATTTAGTGGTAACTTAGGTTTTCCTATGCCAAGTAATTGGTCATTCAATCAAATTGTTACAGTTTCTGTTGGTGAATTTGAAGTTGATAATAATGCTGTATCTGGTTTAGATTCAGGAATCACCACTGTTGGTAGTGGAAGCTCTGTAATTCTTGATGCGAACACAACGTTATTTGAACAAATACATGAAGTTTATAATTGTGCTTATGATTATAAAAAAGATAGAAATACAGCTAATTTACTAACCTTACAATCTTTCAGGTATCAAAAATATAATTCTAGTTTATGGGATTTTACTGCAGGAACCATGGATTTAGAATTCTACGAGATGGCTAAAAAAGCACTTAACTATAAAGTGCCTTTAGATTTATATGATCCAGATACGGGATATTGTATAGGCTCTATACATTTGTGTGCAGTCATGAATACACTTTTATATGAGACTGCTGAAGAAGATACAATTTATAATGATTTTGCTGGTTGGGCTGGTGATTTAGTGACGTATGCTGAAAATATTAAAGGTAATACAGATGATGAATGTTATCAAAATGCACTTGAATTAATGGGGTCTTACGATGCACAAAATACAAATTTTTCATATCAAGATATATTAGCAGATATAGACGCAGTTAATATCATATATAATCTCAAAAAATCGACAACCTCAGTAATATCAGGAGTTTTAATAAATTATTATTATGGTCCAGACAAAGAATATAAATATAGATTTACAAGTTTTATGAAAAAAATTTCTATGGACTATAATATTCTTCAGGAAAAAGTGGATTTCTACACTTCCGATGACCCTATAATTTCGATAATACGCAATAAAATCAGTAGGGCTAGTCAAATGCAATTGAAAGCAGCAGGGCGTGCTTTTATTAATTTTATAAAACAAAAAGTTATTACAGAAATATAAAAAATTACCTGTTATGTACTAATTAAGAAAATTCAGCAAAGAAAAGAAGAACTTATTAAAACCCAGATTTTATTTCAATTTCAATCTGGGTTTTATGTTTTAATACATATGCTGTTTTTCATGTATTAGCGATATATTATATAATTCTTAACGAATCCATATACACTATCAATTTCTTGCGATGGGGATTTATGGATAATTTTATTAAATCGTGTGTTTTAAGATTTACTAACAGAGCTATTCATTTGTGCAACTGCTAAATGCATTAAATCTTGTATGTTATTATCTTATATATGCTTATTATTACTTTTGGATGAATAAACTGAGTCTTGATTAATTGATAATAAATGTATTTAACAAAAAATAAAATTATATTAACACAACAATTTCTAATTGTCTTAATAAAATTTTCATTCACTTAGTATTAAATTATCAAATTTAATATTTTTTACTTCTTCCATTGATGTAGTTTATCTTTTGATAGGTATTTTGATTTACTACAATGTATAATTTTTGTGAAAAATCAACAATTGGAGCATTACTTCACACATTTTTTCACTTTCACAAAAACTCTTGAGCTACATATATAGTTCAGTAGTTTTTAAAATTTACAAAGTTTATTATATTCACAAAATCTATTTTTTAAGGAATCATGGTCTTAAATAGCATTCTTTTTTTGCTTCAGCAACAGTTTCTGATTTTGGGTTAGATGCAATTATATACGTTTCAATAATATTTCCATTTTCATCTGATACTACAAATTCTGAATTAGGAGGACCACTTATAAATCCTCCTTCAGGTAATTGTAAAACCAATTCCGAATCATCTAAACCACTAAAATATAAATCAAGCCATTCTTTTGTATATACCTTATTTTCATCAACATTATTATTAAAAATTTAGAATTTTAAGTTAAAAATATTTGCGCAAATTAAACAAATACATATAATTATTAACACAATCAACAAGTTACAAAATATTAATATTTATTTTTTTTACTTTAATATTCAATATAAAAAAATTCCTTTATATATCATAAACGATATAGTTAAAACTGCACAATCAGTTTGATCTTATATCATTGTAATCTATAGAATAAACATCTTTGATTAAGTTACAGTATTTTTGGATGAGATTAATCATTCTAATAATTAATTTTTAGTTTTTTGAATTAAAGTAACATTTTAAAAAGTAAAAGTGTATCTTATTCAAAAATTTAACCTCTTATTCAATACGTGTTGTATATAATAAAACAATAAATTATAATTAAATTATCTTGATTAAGACAAATGGAAGAGGTAAAAACCATGAAAAAAATTAATATGAGAAAGATTATTCTATTAGGTTTTGCAATTGCATTTTGTTTTTCAATATTTTCTTTTAGAGATATTTATGCTACAGAAGAAGTCAAAAATAACATTAAGGATGAACAAACACAAAAAAAAGAAATAAGGGAGACAAAGAAAATATTAGATTCTCAATTTAGTGATTTAAGCGAAACTGACTTAGTTCTTGAGTTGGAAGATGGCGGAGTTATTACAGGACCAGGAGATTTTGAAGTTTTTGATCTAAACAATCCGAATGTTGTCATTGAAAAATACAATGTTCAAACTGACCCTAAGTCAATATCAGTAAAGGAATACAAAGAAAAAAAGTTAGAAAAAATAATTGCAAAAGAAAATGATACGGATCTCAAAGTTAATATTCGAGGAGTTGGAATACCGCAAAAAAACATGAGATTGGGATTTGATCAAGTTTACAGGTCTAATATTTTTAGTGGTTCTGGTTGGAGAACAGGAGGATATTTATTTGCTCCTGCAGAACTCACAGGTAGATATTTACGTTGGAGTACATATGTAGACACAGGGAACGTTTGTATTAAATTAGATCCTTATAATATAAGTTGTAAACCGATGGATCAAAAAGACAAATATTATTGGTTTCCTAGTGGTTATGAGGGGAATGTAAATTTTCAGTTTAGGTGGAGCTTTTATCAAACTTATAATCCAATATATGGTACGTTTTATATTGTTGCCAATAAAGATTAATAATTGCTTATGAATTTCTTGATTTTTTGAAATTAGGTTGTTTGAAAGGAAATTATTATTGGGTAGAAACACTTATAGTAATCTCCTTTTTTTAGGATTTTTAAAGTATAGAGAACTCTTATTGTATGTGAAAACTCTAAAATTTTTTTTAGTAACATATAATAAAGTGCTCCCCTAAAGTCACTCTAACAATAACTTCTCTAATTTTAATTTGCCAAAGGAAGTGAATTAAATTCGCCATTTTAAAAACTTTATTAATTTCATTATATAAGCATAAAAATAGTATCATACTTGTAAGCTCCTCTTGATTCTTATTATTTTTTAAAAAATATAGGTTGTCTACTACACTAAATTAAGGAGCTAAAATTCTAATGATTAATCAAATTGATAGTATGTTATTACACGCCTAGCTTATTGACTTCTATATAGGAACAACATATACTTAAAATATAGAATGTCTAAATTATTATTTCAATTCAACAAAAATAAACAATGAAATAAATTTTTGAAATAAGGAGAAACATTTATGAATTATATGAAAATTGAATACAAAAAAATAATCTTATGTATTTTTATATTAACATTAATATTATTTGCTTATGCACTTAGTATTAAACCAATGCATACAAAAGCCTCAGTAACTAAAAACAATGTTGACGAAAATAAGCTATATACAAAAGAATGGCTTGATTTATATTTTAGTGGTTTAGATGATTCGGAATTGGTTTTACAATTACCTGAAGGAGGATTTATAAGTGGTCCTCCTAATTCAGAATTTGTAGTATCAGATGAAAATGGAAATATTATTGAAACGTATATAATTGCATCTAACCCAAAATCAGAAACTGTTGCTGAAGCAAAAAAAAGAATGCTAAATCAGCCCATGAATCCTTTAAAATAGATTTTATGGATATAATGAACTTTTTAAAATAAATGATAATGCGTTATACATGTACTCAGCACACGAAAACCTATTAATACTAACCTTTTGGTTATGAATGATTTTGAATGAAATCAAAGCATTGTGTTCTGATCACCCGCTCCATGTAAATAGCAAAGATATGGCACACGTCATATCTTTTTTTATAATAAAAACCGCACTGTGTGGTGCGGTTAGGTTACTTGATTTGTGTTTATGCAATGTCTTTTCTTTTAAAGAAGAAGATACTTAATCCATATAGGATGATGGAATAGATGGATAACACCACGATTCCATTGAGATAACTATATGTATAAAACCCACTTAGTATATGGACTGGATTCATAAATGTGAAAGGCAAAAATGCATACCATAATGCATAGTTGTTTGCACTGACAAAGCCAATCCCTAACATTACGATTCCTATTGATAGAATTAATGACATTAGTTTGTTTTTGCATATAACATTTAGAAACGTATTCAACATTACACAGAATAGTATAATGAAAATACTTAAGACAATACACAATAATGAGAATTGCCACATTGGAATAAAATCAAGATTTCCATTTGGACTTCCTGAAGGTCCAGGTAATGCCATGTAATCTGAAATTCCAATTGATTCATGTACAATTTCGCCACCGATTGGATCTGCCATAGGATTTTCCAACATGACAAATGAAGTAACGCCTTCTACATTCGCTAGGGTTGGAGCTTGCATTGTCTTGAATTGATCAAAGAGACCAAGTGTGAGTGATAGGACTAAAAAAGGAACAATAAAGATAAGAACAGCACTGATGCAGTTGGCTAAGATTTTCTTATTTAAGTAAACAGATCTTGCTTTTGCTTGCGATAAAATAGTTTTTAATACACCACTGTCTCTGTCTTCACTAATGCTATCAAAAAATAATAATGATATTAAGATAATAGGAATGAATGGGAATAAGCTTCGTGTAAACTGAATAACGAGTGTTCCACTATCCACCTGTGAATAGGTTAATTTATCAATGTTTTGTTTTTCTAATTGATCATAGAAACGGGCACTAAATTGAAATAGTGGAAATAACTGTACTTGATCCATTCCATTTGTACCATAAAAATTATAAATCACATCATCGTGGTTGGCTCTTTCATAGCGTGGCAAACCGCGTTTTTCTATTAATTTTTGAATGACTTCGTAATGGTTGAAGTAATTGCGATTGTATAAGCCATAGTTATCGTCTTCTGTTATATACAACATTCGATCAGCTTGCATTAAGGCGATATCACAAGTTAAGGAATTCACCTTTTTTTGATCGTTTTCTTGTATCGCCATACTTAATTTTTCAGTTTTTTCACCTAAGGTAGTATTGAACTCATTTTCAAAATCAGGATAATACATAAATCCTTTGTCATCAAATTCAATCGTTTGAATATTTTCTTCTGTTTGTGCATCCATCGCTTGGTAAGCCAAATTCATAAAAGCAATATTTTTTATAAAGTTCTCTTTGCTTTCAATTTGTGCGTTATCACCTAACTCAAAAGAAAGCAAACCCGAACATAAAATAACGCTGACAAGAGCAATCCATAATTTACGTTTACGTAAATAGTGTTTTATTTCTAACATCATGATAGTTCACTTCCTTTCAAATCTTTGCGTTTCATCTGGTAAGCGCAAAGAGTTAAGATTAGTAAAGTTGCGGCTATGGTTAATAGTAAGCAAATGCCATAATGTAGTGGGTATGCGTTCATCGCAATCGTAAAAGGCGTAATATAAAACAATGGAATGAAAGCGAAGAATTGTGTGGTACCCAAAAGGCGAATTAAGAAGTAAACAATGACCATTAATGAACCAATCGCAATTAATGCGTTGGAAAATTGGCTCAGGAAGATAGTGATAAGATAAGCAATCGCTAAGTATAAAGCAAGCACAGCGATGGCTAATACAATAGCTAATACAGTGGTTGTTGCATAGGTTGCCATTTGGTTATCAATTAAGTAAGGATATTGAAAGTTACCGAGTCCATACTGTGAGATAGGTAAGGCAGCAAATAATACTAGTGCGATAAGAAAAGCAATCAGTAGCAGTGAGAACGAAGCTATAATTTTTGACATCACAAACTTGTTTCTGCTTATTGGTGCACTGAATTGTATTTTGTATGTGCTTGAATCGTAATCGTAACTAATTAATTGAATGGTAAAAATACATCCGATAATGAGAAATAGAAAGAAGGCATTGTCGCGTAATAACAACGTAATGAAATTCGCGAAGTTTGGTTGCGAGTCATTGGTATAGGGTTGAATATTATGGTCTAAAAAATAACGATAATAATCCATGTTAGCTTTGGCAACTTGTTTTGTATAACCTTGTGATTTGAATTCATCTTGGTATACCTTTGTTTCAAATCCCTCATAGAGTAATTGATTGAAATCATGTATTGCCTTTGTTGCATTTTCCCAACCATAATAAGACAGTTGTGTATGTTCATAGGTCCAAGTTTTATAGTTGTCTAATAATGCCATCCATAACTCGAACTCTTGACGTAACCCAGGACGTTCTTGGTCCGCAGGTGTATGTTGAATCTCAAATTCTAATTGTGTTGCTTTTTGTTGGGAAACATTAAAGATAAAAGGGATGCTTAATTTTTCGTCATATTGTTTTCTATTCATTGTGGAAATGGCACTTCCATAAACAAAAGTAAAGAAACACAAAAACGTAATAATCATAATAAGCAAACGTTTGTTTTTCACATTACGTCTTATTTCCGCTTTGATTACTTGAAGGCTTAACATGTGCTTTCACCAAATATTTTGTTATACACACTTTCGATATCGACAACATCTTTGCATACTTCTTGAATACGTACATTATGTTTTAGTAGCAATGCCAAATAATCATTTAATAAAGACAGGGAAGTAAACTGTATTTTTGCTTCGTTTTTTTCCCAATGAATACGAGCTCCCTCTAAAGTTAGTGCAGTAGCTTTTTCAATGTCTTCCGCTTCGATAAGAATGCGGTAAGCATCAAATTGATGCAACTGCTTCGGTGTAGCTAGTAATTCTCCTTTATTAATACATATGATACGGTCAGCAACTTTTTCGATTTCACCTAATTGATGTGAAGAAATCAAAATAGAGATGTTCTCATTTTTGGCTAAGAAGCGAAGTTCTTCTCTTAGTTCCATAATTCCACGAGGATCTAGTCCATTGGTAGGTTCGTCCAATATTAAAAACTTAGGTTTACTCAACAAAGCAATGCCTAATCCTAATCGCTGTTTCATTCCCAAAGAGTATTGTCCTGCTTTCTTGTTGATTTTATCTCCTAGTTTTGTGTACGCGATGACTTCCTCTACGCGTTCCTTTGAAATGTTTTGCATTTTCGCAAAGTACATTAGATTTTCGTATCCGCTAGACGAAGGAAACACACCAGGGTTTTCAATCATCGCAGAAATACTAGAAAGGGCTTTTTCACGTTGCTTATGTAAATCGAATCCATTGATGATAATCTCACCGCTATCAGGGAATACCAAACTTGCCAAACACTTCATAAGCGTTGATTTTCCAGCTCCATTGGGTCCGATAAATCCAACGATTTCGTTTTCTTCGATAGTGAAACTAACGTTTTTTAATACTTGTTGTTTTCCAAAATTCTTATTTACATTCTTCACTTCTACGATTGCCATATCCATTCCTCCATTTACTTCATTCCCACTATTTATTACTATTATAGCACAAGCCATACCAGCGAGAATACGGCATTTTAGAGTAGGTGTAGCGATGGTTTCAAAATCTTTAGTAAGAAGTAAGAAGACAATAAGCAGCTAAGTATTTTGTGGTATGCATTCCTGTTTTCTCATTGCGTACTTCGCTTTCGCAAAAGATATTCTACTATATATTTAGCATAGAAATTATTTCATTACGATATTATGACGGAATTCTTGACAAAAGGTAAGATAACTACTATAATCTAACCATTGTTATATGATGGCGATGAAAAGTGCAGTAGTTTCTAGATAAACTTAAAGAGAGTTCTTGGTTGGTGAGAAAGAACAGTGGACTAGTAAATGAATAAAAGACTTGGAGCTAACCGTTTGATTCACGAGATACGAATCGACTATTTATAGTCACTAAGATAGATAAAGCGATTTATCTATGAATTAGGGTGGTACCACGAATAACTCTCGTCCCTTGTGTTGGATGAGAGTTTTTTTATGCTATAGGAGGAAACAAGATGGAAAAATTAAGCGAACAAGAGGTTATTCGTAGAGAGAAAGCCAAAGATTTAGAAGCAATGGGAATTCAACCATTTGGAGAACGTTTTGATCGTACTCATAAGAGTGGAGAATTACGTGCTTTATTTATGGATAAAACAAAAGAAGAATTACATGATATGGCAATCAAAGTAAAAGTTGCTGGTCGTATTATGACAAAACGTAGACAAGGGAAAACAGGTTTTATGCACTTACAAGATGTGGATGGAAAGTTCCAAATTTATGTGAGCAAACCAATTGTTGGTGATGATGTATACGAAATCTTCAAGAAAAGTGATATCGGAGATATTATTGGAATTGAAGGGGAAGTAATGAAAACCAATACAGGTGAATTAAGTGTAAAAGCAGAAAAATACACACACCTTACAAAAGCGTTACGTCCACTACCTGAAAAGTTCCATGGGTTAAGTGATGTAGAAGAACGTTACCGTAGAAGATATGTTGATTTAATTATGAATGAAGAAGCAAAACACATTGCATTAACACGTCCAAGAATTATTCGTGCAATTCAAAAATACTTGGATGCAAATGGAATGGTGGAAGTGGAAACACCGGTATTACAACCAATCTTAGGTGGAGCAGCGGCTCGTCCATTTGCGACACACCACAACACACTTGATATGCCTTTCTATTTACGTATTGCTACAGAGTTACCATTAAAACGTTTGATCGTAGGTGGACTTGAAGGAGTATATGAAATTGGTCGTTTGTTCCGTAATGAAGGAATGGACCGTAACCATAATCCAGAGTTTACAACAGTAGAAGCGTATTTGGCATACTCAGATATGTATGGAATGATGGACTTATGTGAAGGGTTAATGGAAACCGTTGCGCATGAAGTATGTGGGACAACAGACATTGAATGGAATGGTAAAACAATTCATTTAAAAGCACCATTCGCAAGAGTGCATATGGTAGATGCAATTAAAGAAAACACAGGTGTGGATTTCTGGCAACAAATGAGTATAGAAGAAGCGATTGCATTAGCGAAAGAACACAACATTGAAGTTGAAAAACACCACACAGGTGTAGGTCATATTATTAACTTATTCTTTGAAGAATTCTGTGAAGATAAGATTGAACAACCTACTTTTGTTTATGGACATCCAGTAGAAATTTCGCCATTGGCTAAGAAAAATGTGGATGACCCTCGTTTCTCTGAACGTTTCGAATTGTTCATTGATGGAAGTGAATATGCAAATGCATTCTCTGAATTAAATGATCCAATCGACCAAAGAGAACGTTTCGAAAACCAATTAAAAGAAAAAGAGTTAGGAAATGACGAAGCGAATGAAATGGATACAGATTATGTAGAAGCATTAGAATATGGATTGCCACCAACTGGTGGAATCGGTATTGGGATTGACCGTTTTGTGATGTTGCTTACAGGAAGCACAACAATTCGTGAAGTGTTATTGTTCCCTCACATGAAAAATAAATAGATTATAATGAAAAGATTTTAGTCTTGTACTAAGATCTTTTTTTGTTTCAAACAGGGTAATTATTTCGTGTCATAAGAAGGGTAAAAAATGATAGATTTGATACTAAAATTGGTGCTCGATAACAGTTATGTATTTTCAAAAAATGGAAATAAATAGGAAATGATTAGCGGTTTACAAATTATATAATCGCAATGCGAAAAAAGTGAAAAAAAACTTTCATAATCGACGAAAACTATCTATATGTATGCAAAAAAAAGAGTATAATTAAAGCGTAGGATAGAGGTGTTCATCGTGACTAACACAAAAATGGCATACATCCTAGCGTATGATTTTTTAAAGACTTTATACGTTAGTAGAAACATAAATAAAATAAGTGATTTTTTACATGAACACTGTACTTGGATAGGTGCTAGCAACAAGGAAGTCATGGTAGACAAGGAATCCATTTGTGCATTCTTTCAAGATCGTTTTCAATCGGTTCAATCTTGTGTTTTAACAAATGAAAAGTTTGAGATAGTATCCCAAAGTAAAACACAGATTGTTGTTATGGGATCATATTTTTTGAAAATTGTTGGTTTAAATAAAAGTGAGTATGCAATTAGCCAACACTGTACCATTATTTTTACGAAAGTAGACAATGCGTTTAAAGTATTGCACCTTAATACTTCTAATACAGCAGAGTGCAATCATTTGAATCCTAGTTTAATGAGTGTAGGAAGCGATCGTTCCTATGATACACTATTGCGTTTATTAAAAGAGAAAAATGAAATCATTCAGATGCTTGATAGTAATCCACATTGTGGATTAAAGGGAAGTATTGAAGATGAGAAATTTACGTATTACTATGTCAACGAAGGATTGTATCGTATGTTAGGATACACCTATGATGAGTTTATGGAAATGAGTAAAGGGAATGCCGTTGACTTATGTTATCCTCCTGATTTAGGGAAGGCGTTAGCAGATGTAGATCGTTGTTTTAGCCAAAGTGATGAATATTCAACGGAATATCGTATTCGAAAGAAAGATGGCTCATTGATGTGGGTAATCGATTCTGGTAGAAAATATCGTGATCGTTTTGGGAACGTGAAAATTAATAGTATTTTAATGGATATCACGGAATTGAAGCATTCGCAAATAAGTTTACGCGTAGAGCGGGAACGTTATCGTATTGCGCTTGAAAATATTACAGATGTTATGTTTGAATACGATGTTGTGAACGATCGTATATTGAAGTATGCGAAGAAAGATAACATTGCTACTAATCCATTAGAAGAAATTGAAATAGCACATTATCTAAATTACTTAGAACGAGAAGACTATATTCATTTGGATGATGTTGGAGAGTTAAAAGAATTATTGGTAGGAAAATTAGGGAAAAATATTATCGATGTACGCTTGTACAAAGAAGACAATACATGGCGATGGATTGAAATTCACTGTTCCTATATTTATGATGGGGATGAAGTGATCAAATGCATTGGAATATGGAAAGATGTTACCAATGAAAAGAATCGAATGGACCAATTGATTTCGTTATCACAACGTGATGCATTAACAAAACTATTTCATTTGCAAGCCATTCAAAATGATATTCAAAATGTTATCAACAAAGAAGACAATTGCATGATGATGATTATGGATATTGATGACTTTAAGTATGTAAATGATAGTTATGGTCACTTGCGTGGGAACGATATTTTATTAGCTGTGACAGATGTATTATTAAAGAATTGTTTCGATACGAAATATGTATGTCGTATTGGAGGCGATGAGTTTATGATTTTCTTCCCATCTTCACTAAGTGAAAAAGCATTAGAGAGTGCAAATAAAATTTTGCATGAAGTGGATAAGATGGATGTGAATGGAATTCATGTATCATTAAGTATCGGTGTTACCAATGCGAAACGAAAAGAAACGTTTCAACAAGTGTTTGCTAATGCAGATCGTGCCATGTACAAAGCCAAACGAAATGGACGCAATCAAATCGTTGTGACAAATGTATAAGAGTATAAAGGGTAGAATAGAATGCAGAAAATAAAACAAAAGTGGTTAGAGGATGAAACAATATTAAAACAAAACAAAGCTGACATTGAGAAAGCAAATGCTAAGATGTTATCCCGCTTATTGTGGGTGGGGATTACAAGTTTCTCTTTGCTGCTTTTTGTTTCGTTTTTTGAAGCATCGTATCATTTTATGCGTGCCACGTATTTTGTTATTTTATTAATATTATTAAGTATCTATGCAGCAAAGAAAATGATGAGAAATCATTCAGTACTCTTCTTATTGTATGTGGGTTACATCACGCTCATAGCGATATGTACGTATGTGAGTGTATTTATTTTACATGATACGACAAGTGTTATTGTATTGTTGTTGCTGATACAAGTTCCTATCGTTATTTTGGATAGTTGGTGGCGTGTTAATTTGGTTGAAGTTATCGCTGCGATTGTATATATGATTTTGATTGTCATGTACAAAGACAAGGAATTCATTATTGATGAATTAATTAATACGATGATTACTGTAATTATTGCGATGATGCTAGGAGTACAACTGCGTCGGTCTCAAATTACTAATTTTGAATTGAATCGAAGAACATTAATCAGAGAGCGTACGGACACTTTAACTGGTTTGTACAATCGACGTAAATTGTTTGAAGATTTACTCGCAAAAGAAAAAGCAGAAACAGAAGCGTATGCTATTTTGATGTTGGATATCGATTACTTTAAACAATTCAATGATACGTATGGGCATATTAGTGGAGACACTTGTTTGAAACAGGTTGGAGAAGCTTTGTTGCTTGTATCCAAAAACAATGCGATTCGTTTTTATCGCTATGGTGGAGAAGAGTTCATCGGTGTGATTGCACTACAAGATGATGTAGATAGCGTTGGCATTGCGCAAAAAACAATACAGAGCATTGAGGATTTAGCAATTTATCATAAGGCATCAAAATATGAAGTGGTGACTGCAAGTGCAGGTTTGTCGTATGTGAAAAGTGCACTAACAAATTATGAAGAAAAATTAAAAGAAGCGGACATTGCTTTATACAAAGCAAAAGAACTTGGTAAGAATCAAGTGTTTGTTTACGAATAAAAGGAGAAATCTCCTTTTTTTGTAGCATACATTGACAAATATCGATATGTGTTTTATTATGATATCGAAGAACATCGATATGAGGTGATGGAATGGAACGACAATTAGAATTGGATGCAAAACGATTTAAAGCATTTTGTGATGCGAATCGATTATGGATTTTACAATCTTTAAAAGAGGGGGAGCTATGTGCTTGTAAGTTATTGGAGTTATTAAATGTAAGCCAATCTACGCTGTCACATCATATGAAGATCTTGTGCGATGCGAATGTGGTAAATGTAAGAAAAGATGGAAAGTGGTCCTACTATTCTTTATCACAAGAAGGAATTTGTTATTTAGAAAATTACTTAACGTCGCTAAAAAGTATTTGTGATACAAAAGGATGTTGTCAATAAGTCATGTAAGTGACTTATTATTTAAAATGATATATCGATAGATATGAATGTGAGGTAGTATGGAAACAGTATGGTTATTTATTCAAGATCAAATATTAGGTATGAAATGGTTGCATGACGGGATTGGTTTTATGCTTCAATCTTTTGGTCTTTCCACAAGTGAAACAGTAGGTGGAATGCTTCACTTTTTCATTTATGATGTGATTAAAATTTTTGTGTTATTGGTGACGTTAATTTTTATCATATCGTATATACAAAGTTTTTTTCCACCAGAACGAAGCCGTAACATCATTGGTAAGTTCAAAGGAATTTGGGCGAATGTAGCAGGAGCGTTATTAGGAACGATTACTCCCTTTTGTAGTTGTTCATCTATTCCCTTATTTATCGGTTTTACAGGGGCAGGATTGCCTCTAGGGGTAACGTTTTCGTTTCTAATCTCTTCTCCGATGGTAGATTTGGGTTCGCTTGTATTATTGATGAGCATCTTTGGATGGAAAGTAGCATTGGCTTATGTCATCATTGGTTTAGTCATTGCGATTATCGGAGGAACACTAATTGAAAAAATGAAGTTAGAAGACCAAGTGGCAGATTTTATTGTGCATGCGAAACATGTACAGGTTGCTTCTACTACATTAACAAGAAAAGAACGTTTGCAATATGCGAAAGAACAAGTTGGGGAAACAATCAAAAAAGTAGCACCATATATTTTTATCGGTGTAGGAATTGGTGCGATGATTCATAACTTGATTCCTGAGCATTTTGTAGCGCAAGTATTAGGAGAAGATAACATCTTTGCTGTTCCTTTGGCAACGTTAGTTGGTGTACCAATGTATGCGGATATCTTTGGAACGATACCAGTAGCAGAAAGTCTACTACTGAAAGGGGCAGGATTGGGAACGATTCTTGCCTTTATGATGGCGGTTACAACATTGTCACTACCATCAATGGTGATGTTATCCAAAGCGATTAAGAAAAAATTATTGTTTATCTTTATTGGAATTGTTACAGTCGGTATTATTATTGTAGGATATTTATTTAATATGTTTGCATTTTTATTGATGTAATAAGGAGGTAGTGTATGCCAAATGTGATTCATTTTAACATGATCGTAGAGATTAACCAATTGCTTAAAGAAGCGGGATACGACTATACGATGCATAGTGTTGGTGGTTGTACATGTTGTGGAGTGCGTTTGCGCTGTTTTGGTAAGCAAGTGGCTATGTCACAACTTATTAACCTTATCAATGCCTTTTTAAAAGATAAATTTATGTATGTTGAACAAAGTGATTACGATGAGCAAGTGTTAGATGTAATGTCATTATTTGACTATGAGAAAAAGGAGGACAAACATGAAGCTATTTAAAAAAGAAGAAGAAAAGAAGTGTTGTTGTGGAGGAAATTGTTCAAGTGAAGCAATGAGCCAAGCACAAGCAAAATTAGAGGAAGTAGCAATTAAGGTGCTGGGTACAGGTTGCAAGAAATGTGAAACATTAGAAACCAATGCGAAACATGCAGTGTATGAATTGGGTAT
Organism: uncultured Erysipelotrichaceae bacterium; assembly: GCA_964370395.1. Classification (GTDB taxonomy): domain Bacteria; phylum Bacillota_I; class Bacilli_A; order Erysipelotrichales; family Erysipelotrichaceae; genus JBGUVL01. Next base: position 3,046 of record CAYJIZ010000025.1, on the reverse strand, counting down.
TTCTATTCCAGTGATTCATGTAAATGACTTTAATGAAATAGCAGCGTATGGTGTTATGAGTACGCCTGCTTTAGTAGTAAACGAAGAAGTAGTAAGCTTTGGAAAAGTACTGACGAAAGAAGAAATCAAAGCGATCTTAGAAAACAAAGGTGTGAAGTAATGAAGAAAGTAGCATTTATTTGTGTACATAATTCTTGCCGTTCTCAAATGGCAGAAGCATTAGGGAAGTATTATGGAAGTGACGTATTTGAAAGTTACTCCACAGGGAGTGAAGTAAAGCCACAGATTAACCAAGATGCACTACGTTTAATGAAAGAGATATATGGTATTGATATGGAAAAGACACAATACAGTAAAACATTTGCTGATATTCCTACACCAGATATCGCAATCTCAATGGGATGCGAAGTGAACTGTCCTTATATTGGAAAAGAATTCGATGCGAATTGGCAATTGGATGATCCAAGTGGAAAAAGCGATGCATTCTTTAAAGAAATCATTGCGAAAATTGATGAAAACGTGCAAAACCTTGTGAAACAATTAAAAGAAGAGAGCAACTAAGTTTGCTCTTTTTTTGTGAGTTTATTGCGATTTAATCGTAGATAAGTATATTTAACTGTTTTAATAAATGGTATAATATGGATAATTAATAACTTGGAGTTAGGCGATGAAACTAGAACAATTAATGAATGCGTGTGACGTTTTAAATGAAAGTGACCAAACATTATTGCACTTTATGAAACTTCACCGTAAAGAAATCAAAACGATGAACAGCCAATCATTGGCTGCCTTTTGTCATGTTTCAAGAACGACATTATTACGTGTTGCACAAAAACTTGGGTTGTCTACCATTTTTGATTTGCAGATGATTCTACAAGAAAGTGAAGAAACGATCGCTTCGCAAAGTATTTCGTTTGCGAATGTTTGTGAGATTTATCACGGTATGGTTGATGCCATTGAAAAAGTATCCTTAGAAGCGATTTGTAAGCTTATCGACGAGTGCGATACGATTTATGTATATGGAACAGGAAACGAACAAAAAACGATTGCTGCGGAATGCAAACGTACCTTTGCTTTTGTGGAAAAGTGTGTCATTGAAGTGTTTGATTATGGAGAAGCAGAGATGGTATTAGCAACGATGCAACCAAAGGATCTCTTTCTTATTATTTCTTTGTCAGGAGAAACCAAAGCGGGGATTCAAGTGATTGAGTTAATGAAGGCAAAGCAGGTGAGAACCCTATCTATGACACGTTTGCAAAACAATACCATCGCACGTATGTGTGATCATAATATGCATGTTACAACAAACATGATTGCTACACAAAATGGGTATGAACTTGTAGCAGGATTTTATATGTTGATTGATATTTTATTTGTAAGTTATTTAAACTATCAACAGGAGGTGCGCTGTGGAACTAGAAAAACGAATCAATGAGCATTTTCATCTGTTTAATGAAGTAGACGAATACATTGCGAATTGTATCTTACAATCGAAAACAAAGTGCGAAGAATTAACAATACAACAATTTGCGCAGTTAATTCACGTTTCGCAAAGTGCGCTTACTCGTTTTGCGCAAAAAATAAAGTTAAAGGGATACAAAGAAATTAAGTCGATGATTCGAATAGAGCGAATGAGTGAAAAACAGATCAATTTTGATAATAAAAAAATGGTAATTGATAATTACCATAATGTGATACGTTTAATGGAGCAAATTGACAAACAATTGTTTCAAGAAATAAATAAGGCGGAAAAAATTTTGATATTTGCTGATGGTTTTGCAATGTCAAAAGTAGCAAGTGAGTGCAAACGGATGTTTTTGCCTTTGCATAAAAAAGTGTACTATGTGCATGGACATGATATGATGCAACAACTGGCAACATTAGCGAGTGAGCGAGATATGGTTTTTATCTTTTCCTTTGAAGGGGAAAACAATAGTGTTGTCACACTTGCCAAGAAGTTAAGAATTGCGAAAGTAAAAACGTTATCCATAACAAAGATGATGGCAAATGAATTAGCGCAGTATTGCGATTATAATATTTACGCTTCTGCTTTGGAATTACCAATGTACCAACAGTTGCAGTTTGCTTCTATTACCCCCTTCTTTTTGTTGATGGAACTTCTTATTATTCAGTACCAATACGAGGTTGAACATAATTTCATTTAGTGAAATTAAAGACAAACAACGAACCGATTTGATAGAAGGCTTACAGCTATTGTAAGCCTTTTCATTTTACGTTACGATGAGGATGCAAAGAGGTGATAAGCGAAAATGAAGATACTATTTATTGATGTAGATGGAACGCTAAAGGATGAATTAGGACAAATTCCAAACAGTATTCATGAGGTGATCGATACTTGTAAACAAAACAATATTAGGTTGTGTTTGTGCACTGGTAGAAGTATGGGAACGATTCAAGAAGACGTAATGCAATTGCCGATTGAAAATGTAATTGCAGGAGGAGGTAACTACATCCAACTAGCAAATGAAGTGGTATACAATGATCATTTTAATAAAGAGGAAGTCGCTCAGTTTTTGAAGGTAGGGAAGCGACTTGCTTGTGCACTAGCGCTGGAGGACAATGAAACGATTTTTATGAATGAGCAAGCAGAAGAAATCTTTCTAAGTATGAATCGCAAGTACATTGCTGAGATGAGTCTAGAAGAGAAACAGTACTACCAAGAAAATGAGAAGATTGTTTATCAAAGCAATATGGAGCAATTGGATGAAAAGCAAGCTGGCATTCATAAAATATGTGTGTGGTGTGATGAGGAACAGTTTTCACAGCTTCAAAAGCACATAAGCAATGCGAAAGTCGTACAACAAAGTCCATGGGGTGATGTGACATACTATGAACTTGTTAAGGTAGGATGCGATAAGGGAAGTGCAGTGAAAAGAGTACTGGATTACTTCTCATTAAAAAAAGAAGAAAGTATGTGCTTTGGCAATGGGAGTAACGATATCGATATGTTTCATGCATGTGAAATAGCCGTTGCAATGGCAGATAGTGATGCAAAATTAATTCCTCATGCACACAGTGTATGTGA
>CAYJIZ010000024.1:0-30360 GCA_964370395.1 uncultured Erysipelotrichaceae bacterium | reverse complement strand
AATACCCTATAGATGACACTTCTTTTTTTGTGTCTGTTCTATAGGGTATAGTTTATACAACACTCCTTCTTTGTTTGTGTAATTTAATTTGAATTGCTTCTTATTGCTTTGCGTAATTGGTATTTGCATAAAATAAATTGTGCAATAAACAATACTAACCAATAAGGGATAACGGTGTATACCTGAATAAAAATAAAGAAGATTAAAATAAGGTAGGTTACGTTTGGAATAATATAATAATAGCTAATGGATGCGTTATAAATTTTGTTAATCGTAGCGATGGCTTCTTGTGATGAAACAAAATTGACATCGTCTAATTGGTTATCTTCGCTAATGTAGTAATAGGGAATATGGTGTTGTTTCGCATACGTGACATCCTCCTCATCAAAACAAAGAGCGAGTTTCATTTTGTGATTGGCTATCACATCATGATTATGAATGTCGCTAATTCGCGCTTTTAAGGCAAGTTTGCTATAAGATAATTTTTTTAAGATCGACTCGTCGATTTTACTTTGGTCGACTAAAAGAATTTTTTTGTATAAGTTTATGTTCATGAAATACCAACTTTCTACTTCTATTATACTCCAATTGAATTGATTTCGATATGGTAATCAACGAAAAAATATAACCGATAAGAATAGTAAAAACGTGGCCCTCACAACCACGTTTTTACTAGGATCTATCTTTCCACACGAAAGGCAAAAAGGGGCCTTCATTAAATGAAGAAGCCCCTTTGCTTCATGTTCAATTTTATTGTATTCCTGGTTATTTATTTTGTCAATAAATTTACATGGCTTCGTAATCATCGATGATTTTCTTGGCCACTTCTTTTCGGGTAAGGCGAGAATCCATCGCTAATTTTTCGATGTGGCGATGGGCTTTTGCTTCACTCATATATTCGCTTTCCATCAATAAACACTTTGCGCGATCGACAAGTTTGATCTCTTCGATTTTGGCGACAAGGTTTTGTTGCCGCATTTTGTATTTTTGTAAGCGGAAAGTAGAAACGCGAATAAAGTTTAATAATTGGTACAAGTTATCTTTGTTGATTGGTTTACCTAAAACAAACATCCCATAGCGTTCCACACGCTCTCTAATCTTATGTAGATGGGCATTGGGAATGAGTAATATTATGGTGATATCGTGAAATCGTTCTTGTAGTGATAACAAGTAGGAAATCTCATGTTTGTCTGAAGTAAAAGGCAAATCGATAACAATCGTATCATAGGCAAATAGTGATAAGTATTTATTAACCTCTTCCTTTTGTTTTGCGTGGGATACTTCACTTTGATTGACTTCAAGTAATGTATTTTTAATCGCTTTAAAATTTTCTTTGCTTTGTGAGCAGACTAAGATTTTCAACATATAAGATTAGTAACAATTACTTTGTTTTAAATAGTAATCAATGATTTCTTGTGGAAGAGTATTCTTGATAAATTCACTTTTGCTTGCTATTTCTTTTGCTTCTTCCAAAGAAGAAGGCAAGGTATCAAGAGTGTCCTCTTGTGTGTTGATACCTTCCGGCATTAATTGCAGTTGGCGTGTGATTCCATCCAATCCTGCAGCAACCAATAAGGTAGTTGCCAAATATGGATTGCACATTGGATCAGCACTGCGAATTTCACAACGTACATATTCTTCACTAACGTGAGGAATACGAATTAATGTGTTGCGATTGGCGTGTGACCATGAAATATAGCTAGGTGCTTTGTCTTCACCAAAACGCAAATAGGAGTTTTCAAGTGGATTTAAAAATACTGTCATCTCCTTAATGTGAGCTAAGATACCTGCAACAAAGGCATGCAGCGTTTCTTTTTGCGAATAAAAGATATTTTTGTTTTGTGCATTTAATGATAAGTTGATATGCAAACCGTTTCCACTTTCGTTAGGTAGTGGTTTGGCTAAGAAGGAAGCCGCCAATTCATGTAGCTCAGCAATGGTTTTGACTGCCCATTTAAATGTCATAAATTGATCACAGGAAGTAAGGGCATCACGGTATTGAAAGTCAATTTCGTTTTGTCCTGGTCCTTGTTCATGGTGACTGCTTTCGGGAGTGATACCCATTTCTTCTAGGGTAAGACAAATGTCACGACGCACATTTTCGCCTTTGTCTAAAGGGGCTACATCGAAATACGATGCATTGTCATGAGGGATTTTTGTCTGTTTGCCATTTTCGTCTAATTGGAATAAATAGAATTCGCATTCTAAACCACACATGATGGAATAGCCATCTTGTTTAAGTAATTCCAATTGGTTTTTTAGAAGTGAGCGACAATCGCTCGCGAAAGGTGTGTGATCCACTTTCTTTACGTCACAAAAGAAACGGATGACACTTCCACTTTGTGGTCGCCATGGCAATATATCAAAGGTGGAAGGATCTGGCACTAGTAATAAGTCAGAATTCTCAACACTGCTAAAGCCATCAATCGCACTGCCATCAAATAAGATTCCTTCTTTGAAAATACGCGCGATTTGGCTTGGCATTACCGATATGTTTTTGCTTTTCCCTAAGACGTCGCAAAATGCCAAACGGATAAATTTCACATCATGTTCTTCAATAAAAGTTAGTATTTCTGCAATCGTATGATTCATACAAGCCTCCTAAAAACAAAAGACGTTCTATGCCTATAAAAGATACTCTTTTACCCACACAGAACGCCATTGTTCATCATAGCATAATGATACGAAAATTGGATTTTTATGTCAAGGAAATTAATCGAGTTAGTGCACTTATTAAAGTGCTTTTTTTAGTTTTTTGCACTTCTTTTCGATATCGAGAAGATCCTTTTTCATAAATTCTTCAAGTTCTTCTTTTGGAAGGGGATGAAGGAAGTCCTCTTTCTTATATTGAGTAGGAAAACCTTGTAGTGCTTTGTCAGAACAAGAGAGACCACAAGCGCGAGCTACCGTAATGGCGAAATCACGAAAGGCTTCCCCTACTGCCGTGATGATGTTGCCATCGATGACAACAGGTTGATAAGTGAAATTGGTTTGGTCAATAATGGACAAACATTCGTTTTCTTCTTGAAATAAAGAGTTGACGAATTTTTTGTTGTCTAAAAGACCAGCGATTGCTAAAAAGAAGGGAGAAGAACAGATTGCAGCGATGATGAAATCGTTGTCATTTTTGAAAGAATGTAGAAATTGAAATAACTTCTCATTTTCTAATGTTTTACCAAAATTAGAACATCCCGATAAAATGAGACAATGGTAATCTTCTTTACGAAATTCGTCTACGGTTTTTTCTGGTACGATACCGATGCCTTCTTCGGAATACACAATTTCTTTGCTTGTGGAAAAAGTGGTAGTTTTGCAGTTGAGACCCCAACGAAAGAGAAACATTACGTCTCCTATTTCTTGTAAGCTAAAATCAGGGTAAATAAGTAATGCTACGTTTTTCATTTGTTACCTCCATATAAAAAGTCAGTTTTGTCCTAAAAAAAGATAATAGAAAAAAACTGACTTATTATGATTGGTTAATGAAAAGTGGCATAAGAAAAATCTATTATCTAATACATCCTATTAATAAATACGAATGTTAAACATAGATTATTTGCTCACGTCACATCACCTCTTACTCTCATTCTAACAAATAAACAAATAAGAAGCAAAGAACTATTTCGTTAATCGTAAAGTGGGCTAATGTAGTTGCCATTGAAGCAAGCCAAACATAACTGGCAATCTTGTTTGTCTTGTAAGATGGCTTTTTGTAGTCCTTGTTCGCTAATGAAAGCCAAGGAATCGGCACCGATATAATCGCATAATTGTTTGCTGTCCATGCGATTGGAGATTAACTCTTCTTGGCTTGATGTGTCAACACCATAAAAACAAGGGTGGACAATAGGACAAGAAGCAATACGTACATGCACTTGTGTAGCACCCGCTTCCTTCAATAAAGTGACGATTCGTTTTGAAGTTGTTCCTCTTACAATCGAATCATCAATCATCACTACTTTTTTGCCTTTCACAATAGAAGAGACGGCAGATAATTTCATGCGTACTCCCTGTTCGCGCATTTGTTGGGTGGGTTGAATAAAGGTACGTCCTACATAACGATTTTTGATTAAACCAATTTCGTATGGAATACCCGATGCTTCCGCATAGCCTATCGCGGCAGAAGTAGAAGAGTCAGGGACACCAATGACCAAGTCGACGTCCGCTGGGGCTTCTTCAAATAAAACTTTCCCAGCGCGTTTTCGAGAGGTATGCACATTGATTCCATTAATGGTACTGTCGGGACGAGAGAAATAAATGTATTCCATCGCACACATACAGTTGCTTAGCTCAGCACAATAGCGTTTTGATTTTAGTTGGTTGTCTTTAATACGAATGACTTCACCAGGTTCCACATCTCTAACAAAAGTGGCACCCACTACTTCAAAGGCACAGGTCTCAGAAGCAAACACATAAGCTCCATTGCTTAGTTGGCCAATGGAAAGCGGGCGTAAGCCATACTTATCTCGAGCGACATAAAGGGCTTCTTCAATTAGAATTAAAAAGGCGAAGGCACCATCAAGTGCGCGTAATGAAGCACAGATGCGATCGATCATTCTTCCTTTTTCTCTTTTGATTAAATGCGCTAAAATTTCAGTATCGGATGTACAAGAAAAGATGCTACCACTTTCTTCTAACTCGCGTTTTAATTTATTGGCATTAACAATGTTCCCGTTGTGGGCAATGCCTAAGCTACCTTTCATCGTTCGAAACAATAACGGTTGCACATTGGCGATACCCCCACCTCCAGCAGTGGAGTAGCGAACATGGCCAATTGCCACATCACCATGCATTTGTTGAAGCTTTTGGGCATCGAAGACGTCATTGACTAATCCTTCGCCCTTATGCAATTGAAAAGTGGTATGATCTCTTACTAAAATACCACTTGCTTCTTGTCCGCGATGTTGTAAACTGTGCAAACCGTAGTAGCACATACTTGCGGCATCTTCGCATCCATAGACAGCGAAGACACCACATTCTTCATGTAATTCTTCCATATGTTACCTCACTTAGATTGTTGGTGCTGTAAAGCGTGTGCAATAAATTGATCAAAAAGAGGATGCGCACGATTAGGGCGACTCTTAAATTCAGGATGGTATTGCACACCAATATAAAATGGATGGTCTTTTAACTCAATGGCTTCCACAAGATTATTGTATTTACCTCGACCTGAGAAAAGCATTCCTTTTTCAATAAATGCTTCTTCAAATGCTTGGTTGAATTCGTAACGATGGCGATGTCTTTCCAAAATGCAATCTTCCTTGTATATCGCATGCAGTTTTGAATGGGAATCTAGCGTACATGGATAGTTTCCTAAACGCATCGTTCCACCCTTTTGGCCATCTTCGTTTTGGTCTTCCATTAAGTCGATAATCGCATGCTCACAAGAAGCATCAAACTCTTTGGAATTGGCATCGGCATAACCTAACACATTACGAGCAAACTCAATGCTGGCAATTTGCATTCCCAAACAAATACCAAAATAAGGGATGTTGTGTTCACGAGCGTATTTCGCTGCTTCAATTTTCCCTTCGATACCACGATGTCCAAATCCACCAGGGATGATAATACCATCACAATCGCTTAGTACACTAGCGACATCTTCGTTTTCTAAACGTTCGCTATCAATCCATTGCAAAGAAAGTTTAGTTTGGTTTTGAATGCAAGCGTGGTGTAACGATTCGACAATCGACAAGTACGCATCGTGTAGTTTGACATACTTTCCAATAAGCGCAATGCGAACTTGTTTGTCACATGTTTTGGCTTGTTGTGACATGGCTAACCATTCTTCCATGTGATTGTCTTGAAGCGTAAGGTGTAATTGCTTGGCAATGATTTGTGCCAGGTTGGCTTCTTCCAACATGAAAACAACATCGTACAAAGAGGCAACATTATAATTGCTAATGACACAGTCTTTTTCGATGTTACAAAATAAACTGATTTTTTCTAATATATCTTTGGGTAGTTTTTCATCACTACGAGCAACGATGATATCTGGCATAATTCCATACGATTGTAGTTGTTTGACAGAGTGTTGCGTCGGTTTTGATTTGTATTCTCCACCCATACTTAAATAAGGAACTAAGGTTACGTGTAAAAACAAACAATTTTCTTTGCCTTTTTCTTGAATGACTTGGCGTACGGCTTCCAAAAAGGGTTGGCTTTCAATGTCACCAACGGTTCCTCCTATTTCACACAACAAAACATCACATTGGCTTTTTTCAGCAGCCAAATATAAATTTTGTTTGATTTCATTTGTGATATGAGGAATGACTTGAACAGTCGAACCTAAGTAGTCTCCGTTACGTTCTTTTTGTAGCACATCATAGTACACTTTTCCACTTGTGATGTTACTGTATTTGGTTAATTCAACATCCATAAAGCGTTCGTAATGACCTAAGTCTAAATCGGTTTCTCCACCATCGGCAGTGACGAATACTTCACCGTGTTGAAAAGGACTCATCGTCCCTGGATCCACATTCATATAAGGATCCATTTTGATCGCGCTGATCGCGACATTTCTGTTTTTGAGTAAGCGACCGATGGCAGCCATTGTGATACCTTTTCCAAGGCCACTAACGACACCACCACTTACAAATATATATTTACACATACTACGCTCCTTCTTGATAACATAAAAATGTTTCAGCCCGGGGGGTTATAAATCTAGCTTGGGTAAGGGATGTGAGATTTAAGAGGGATGGGCTGAAACAAGAAAAAGGTGTCACTTGTCGACAGGAAAACTGTCTTACAAATGAACACCTTTGTTCAATACTATATTATATTTCGAAACACATTTTTGTCAAGTGATATTAATATCCACTTGCTCCATAGTTTGGCAAGATGCGTGCACTTGGGTCATTCACATCACAATTTGGCCATGCTGGATTAGGCATCCAATACGTTTTTAGTAAACGTTCTCGCTTGTAGAAATACGTTTCAAACAAATCACGATACAGCAGGGCTTCCTTGCTCATAGGAGGCAAGTGTTTGTATTTTTGTTGGGCCTTTATCAGTTGTTTGTCATCGTAACAATATTCCGCATAAGAGCGTAAATAGTCTACTAGAGAGTGCCCCACACCATCTGAGAAGGCTGCTTTTTCACGCATTAAAATACTTTCTGGTAAGTAGTCTTTGCGAAAAGCGGCACGTAATAAATACTTTCCAATGCCATGTGTGTTCATTTTTAGAGATGGTTGTAACGCCATCACATAACTTGTGAATTTACGATCACTAAAGGGAACACGTACTTCTAAGCCATGTGCACTCACACAACGATCCGCACGTAGAGCATCAAACATATACAGTTCACGCAAACGTTTTTCGCTTTCTTTTTGAAAGGCATTTGGACTCGGTGCATAATCACAGTACTTGTAACCGAATAACTCATCGCTTACTTCACCGCTAATCAACACTTTAATGTTTGTCGCTTCTTTGATTTTTTTACACAAAGCATACATACCGATACTCGCACGAATGGTTGTGATATCATACGTTTCCAAATGCCAAATGACTTCATTTAATAATTTCATGACTTCTTCTGGTTCAATCACAAAACTAGTATGTTCACTTCCTATCGCTTTCGCGGTTTGTTTCGCATAGGTCAAATCAATGGCATCCTCTTTCATACCAATCGCAAATGTTTTGATGACTTGCTCACTGTATTTGCTTGCAATCGCACAAACCAATGACGAATCCAATCCTCCACTTAGTAGAAAACCGATTGGTACATCAGCGTGCAAGCGCTTGAGGACCGATTGTTCAAGCCGTGTATTGATTTCCTTACAGATCGCTTCTTCATCCGCAACGATAACCTCTTTCACTTTCGTACAATCGTTGTAGCGATAAAAGTTTCCATCCTTATAATAAGTACCGATAGGAAAAGGGTAGATTTCACTACAGATGCGATGCAATGCCTTTGCCTCAGAAGCAAAAGCAATTTTACCACTTTTGTATAAATAGCCATAAAACAAAGGACGAATACCCAAATGGTCACGTGCGGCAATCATCGTATTTTCTTTTTCGTTATAAATCACAAGTGCAAACTCCCCATCCAAATGAGAGAACATTTTTTCTTTGTACATTTCATACATCGGTAAAATGACTTCGCAATCACTTGTTGAAAAGAACTCGTATTTGCTAGCAAGATGTTGCTTTATTTTTTGGTAATTGTAGATTTCACCGTTGCATACACTATAGTATTCATTGCGTTTCATCGGTTGCATGCCACGTTCATCCAAATCCATAATTGCCAAGCGATGAAACCCTAACATAACTTGTTGACTAATGTACGTTTCACTTTTGTCTGGGCCGCGATGATTGATTTGGTTAAACTCTCTTAAAAATAAGCATTCATCAATTTTATCGTGTATTGCCATTAAACCACACATATGCGATTCCTCCTTCAGTGCTGAAATTTGAAAGTGTGATACAAAAAAAAGCAAAGGAGCGACACACAATCAAGTGCATAGCTCCTTTGCTATCGATTTCATTTTAGAGCGGTATTGTGGAAAAGTCAATGCTGTTTGTAAAAAAATGGATGATTTGTGATTGTGTATGATTTGACATGTGGACTAGAAGAACATAGAATGAGGAAAAAGAAGGTGGTTGTATGCGTAAAATAATTTTGAATTTAGCAATGAGTTTGGATGGTTACATTTGTGATGAAGAGGGTGGATATGATTGGATTGTAGGGCATGGTGATACAAAACAAGACACTCCGAAACAATTTGACCAAGCGTCGTTTGTTGAACATTGCGATTATATTGTAATGGGATACCAGTCGTATTTGGATTGTGTTGTAAAAGCAAATGAGAAATACAGTGATAAGAAGATCATTGTTGCTAGTTCAAAGACGCTTGATGACTACGATAACATTCATTTTGTGAAGGAAGATATTGTTGGCTATGTAAAAACATTACAAGCGCAGGAGGGCAAAGACATCTGGTTGTATGGTGGAGCGAAGTTATGTGATCACTTTTTAAAGGCAGATTGTATCGATGCATTTATCATTGGTTGGATACCTACTATATTAGGAAAAGGAAGACGTTTGTTTCATGATCATTATCCATTTACACGTTTGTCACTTCAAGAAAATTACGTGATGGATGGAATTGTGATTTCCTGCTATTCACGCTATGAAAATAAGCAAGGATAGAGTACTTTGGTAAACTCACTAACAAGGATAGAAAAAGAAGAGAATAATGTGAATTATTCTTTTTTTGCTATATTTTGATAAAAAGTTGACTTCGATAAGCACGAAATGTAAAATTAACACAGATTATAACGGAGAAAGTGATGAAGTCAAAACTATTTCAGGTCTTACAACGATTAGGGCGAAGTTTTATGCTGCCGATTGCGATTTTACCCATTGCAGGTTTGTTTTTAGGATTAGGAAGTACATTTGGAAATCCTTCCACAATCGCATCTTTGCAATTAGAAGGCGTACTAGGTAGTGGAACTTTTTTAGGAAATGTCATATTAGTGATGAGTGGAGTAGGGAGTGTTATCTTTGATAATCTTCCCATTATTTTTGCTGTTGCTGTTGCAATTGGAATGGCAAAAAAAGAAAAGGAAGTAGCCGCTCTTTCTGCCATCATTGCTTTTTTTGTCATGCATACAGCAATCAATGGATTACTTGTTGCAAATGGACAAATCGTCGATGGTGTCATAGCGAAAAATGTGTTGGATGGTACCATTGTTAGTGTTTGTGGTATTCAAACCTTAGAGATGGGTGTATTTGGAGGAATTATCGTTGGATTAGGTGTGAGTTATTTACACAATCGTTACCATCGAATTGAACTTCCTAGTGTGTTATCTTTTTTTGAAGGGTCGCGCTTTGTTCCAATCTTATCCGCCGTCGTTTTTTTATGTGTTGGTTTTTTAATGTATTATGTTTGGCCAATTGTTCAAAATGCCATTTTTTCGTTAGGTGGATTAATTGTCCAATCGGGTTATTTTGGAACGTTTATTTATGGTATGATCGAACGTTTGCTAGTGCCGTTTGGCTTGCACCATGTATTCTATTTGCCGTTTTGGCAAACAGCGATCGGGGGAAGTATGGAAATTGGAGGTACGATGTATTATGGAGGGCAAAATATTTTCTTTGCGCAATTAGCTGACCCAAGTACCGTTCACTTCAATGCGGAAGCGACACGCTACTTGACTGGTAAATTTATATTGATGATTTTTGGTTTACCAGGAGCTGCGCTAGCGATGTATCGCTGTGCGAAATCGCAGCATAAAAAAATAGTGGCTAGTTTAATGCTTTCGGCTACCTTAACTTGTGTACTAACAGGAATTACCGAACCACTTGAGTTTGCATTCTTGTTTGCTGCACCTATTTTATTTGTGATTGAAACAGTGCTTGCAGGAATTGGATTCATGCTAGCACATATGTTGAATATTACCGTTGGTTTAACGTTTTCTGGAGGATTGCTTGATTTCTTTGTATTTGGTGTCATGCAAGGAAATGAGAAAACGAGTTATTTGTTGATGATTCCAATCGGTATCATCTATTTCCTTACTTTTTATTTTATTTTCAAATTTGTGATTACACGCTTTGATTTGAAGACGATTGGACGTGGTGATGAGGATGATTTATTAGCGTTACAAAAACGTCAAAATAAGAAAAAAGCAGAGGTAAATGCGGATTACCAAATTGATCCACAAGCACTGCAAATAGTGCAAGGATTAGGAGGTCGCCAAAACTTCAGTGAACTCGATAGTTGTATCACACGATTAAGGATGAGTGTGGTTGATACAAGTAAGATTAATGAGGGAATTTTAAAGCAAGCAGGGGCGGCAGCAATCATGCGCCAAGGCAATGCTTTACAAATTATATTTGGTCCTAGAGCATCCAATATTTGTATGAATGTGAAAGAGTTCATTGCCAATACAAATGAGTCGTGTGAAAACAGACAAACACCGACAAATTATGGTAAAGTAGAGGGGACGCTTTTCAATGTAGTAGATGGAGAAGTATGTGCCATTGAAGACTCATGCGATGCAATGTTTTCCGCAAAACTATTAGGGGATGGTGTGATGATCCAGCCTGAAAATGGTTTGGTTGTGTCTCCTTGTGATGCACTTGTTACGATGATTTATCCAAGTCATCATGCGATTGGATTGCAATTGGACAATGGATGTGAACTTTTGTTGCATTTTGGAACCGATACGGTAAAACTAGAGGGAATTGGTTTTGACGTATTTGTGAAAGTGGACCAACGGGTAAAACAAGGTGACTTGTTGTGGAATGTCGATCTTGATTATATTGAGAAACATGCCACATCGTCACAACTATCACTTGTGTTTACGAAGTTTGGGGAACAATTACAGATGCAAAAGAAATATGGGAAAAAGAAACGTGGAGAAGAAATGATTGTTATTTTAAAACAATAAAAGGAAAAGAGGAGAAGCTATGTATCAAATAATTAAGGTGTTAAATAATAACACGATTTTAGTAAGCGATGAAATAGATGAAATTATTGTGATGCACAAGGGGATTGGTTTTTCAAAAAAGGCAGAAGAAGAGATCGAATTGCCAAGTGCTGCGAAGAAGTATGTCATGCAAAAGAGCAGTTCTCGCAGTAAGAATACAAGCGAGATTATCAACCAGTTGGATCCGATTTACTTGGAAGTAGCATCGGAGATTTTACGTGAAGCACACGAACTTTTTGATGATGTCGATGATGGGATTTTACTACCTTTGGCGGATCATATTTGTTATGCGATACAAAGAATGGACGATAATATTATGCCATCCAATCCATTTTTAAACGACATTCGCTTGTTGTTTCCAAGTGAATACGAAGTAGCAAGCAAAGGGAAAGAAATCATAACACGACTTTGTGGAAGAGACATTAATGAAGACGAAGTGGGATACATTACCATTCATGTGCATTCTGCGATATCTAGCAATGCAGTAAGCGAATCGATGGAAGCAACGAGAATTATTCATGAGAGCATTCAAAAGCTACAAGATGATTTGCATATCACGATTGATATTACATCCATTTCGTATGTGCGTTTAATGAATCATATTAAGTTTTTATTACTGCGTTTGAATACGAGTGAAGCCCTCCAGATGGACATTAGTGAGTTCACTAAGGAGAAGTTTCCTTTTGCATACGAATACGCAAAACAAATATGTGAAGATTTATCGAGAACGTTAAACAAAGAACTTCCAGATAATGAAATCGGGTATCTAGCATTGCACTTAGAGCGTATTTTATCGAGTATTGAAGGATAGTGCAAAAAAATTATCACATTTTTTCACAAAAAGATTTGACACTCTCATTTTGCTATGGTACGATTCAATCATAAAAATTGAATACGCATTAGTGTGTTACTGTAACAAACAGGCAAAAGCAAATTGATGAAAAAAACATTTTTTAATGTTATTTTTTCTCAATTTGCTTTTGCCTTTTTTTATGCGATGCGTATTACTTTTTTAGAAAGGTAGGAGTTAAAATGGTAGGAATTATTCTTGCAAGTCATGGGGAATTTGCAGAAGGCATTATGCGCTCAGGTGCAATGATTTTCGGTGAACAAGTGGATGTTGCTGCTTGTACATTAATGCCAAGCGATGGACCTGAAGACATCAAGGCGAAAATGGAGGAAGCAATTGCTCGTTTTGAAGACAAAGAACAAGTATTGTTTTTAACTGATCTATGGGGAGGTACTCCATTCAACCAAGCAAGCATGCTAATCAAAGGGCATGAAGACAAATGGGCAATTGTAACAGGACTTAATTTACCGATGTTGATTGAAACATACGCATCTCGTATGAGTATGGAAACAGCACATGAAATTGCTACACACGTTGTGAAAACAGCAAAAGAAGGTGTGAAAGTAAGTCCAGAAGCATTAGAGCCAAAAGTAGAAGGTGCGAAAAAACAAGGAGCACCAAGAGCAAAAGCAATCCCTGAAGGAACAGTAGTAGGGGATGGACACATTAAATATGTGTTAGCGCGTATTGATACACGCTTATTGCATGGACAAGTAGCAACTACTTGGACTAAAACAGTGAAACCAACAAGAATTATTGTTGTTTCAGATTCTGTAGCAAAAGATGATTTACGTAAAGAAATGATCATGCAAGCAGCGCCTCCGGGTGTAAAAGCAAATGTTATCCCAGTGGATAAAATGATCGCAGTTGCGAACGATCCACGTTTCGGTGATACGAAAGCGATGTTATTGTTTGAAACACCACAAGATGCGTTACGCGCAATCAAAGGTGGAGTTAAAGTGGATACACTTAACTTAGGTTCAATGGCACATTCTAAAGGGAAAGTGGCATTAACAAGAGCAGTATCAATGGATGCAGAAGATGTGAAAACATTTGATGAATTACTTTCTTTAGGAGTAAACATGGATGTACGTAAAGTACCAACGGATTCAAAAGAAGATTTTCAAGCTATCTTGAAAAAAGCAAAAGCAGAAACAAAATAATTAGAGGAGGAAAATCACATGGAAATGATTACAATTATATTAATTATCATCGTTGCATTTCTAGCGGGTATTGAAGGAGTATTGGATGAATTCCAATTCCATCAACCATTAGTAGCATGTACGTTGATCGGTTTAGTGAGTGGACATTTAGAAGCAGGTATTATTCTTGGTGGATCACTACAAATGATTGCGCTTGGATGGGCTAACATTGGAGCAGCGGTAGCACCAGATGCTGCATTGGCATCCGTTGCGTCAGCAATTATTATGGTATTAGGATTACAAGGTGGAGACACAAGTGTAACAAATGCAATTACAACTTCTATTGCAGTTGCTATTCCTTTATCAGTAGCAGGTTTATTCTTAACAATGGTTTGTCGTACATTAGCGATTCCATTGGTTCACTTTATGGATGTTGCAGCAGAAAAAGGTAACATGCGTGCAATTGGTATGTGGCACATTTTAGCAATCTGTATGCAAGGGTTACGTATTGCGATTCCTGCAGCAGCATTATGTGTACTTCCAGCAAGTGCTGTAACAGAAGCATTAAACGCAATGCCAGCTTGGTTATCAGGTGGTATGGCTGTTGGTGGTGGTATGGTTGCCGCTGTTGGGTATGCAATGGTTATTAACATGATGTCAACAAAAGAAACTTGGCCATTCTTTGCGCTTGGATTCGTTCTTGCAGCAATTGGACAATTAACATTAATTGCATTAGGAGCAATCGGTGTAGCATTAGCACTTATTTACTTAGGATTAAAATCAAGTGGAGGTTCTGATAATAATAGTTCCAACTATGGAGACCCACTTGGTGATATCTTAAATGATTACTAGGAACGAAAAGGAGAAAACAACATGGCAAAAATTCAATTAACAAAGAAAGAACGTTTTTCAGTAGCTGTGCGTCACCAGTTCCTACAAGGGTCTTGGAACTACGAACGTATGCAAAATGGGGGTTGGGCATTCTCAATTATCCCAGCAATTAAGAAATTATACCCTAACAAAGAAGATCAAATTGAAGCATTAAAACGTCACTTAGAGTTTTATAACACACACCCTTATGTGTCAGCACCAGTTATGGGGGTTACATTAGCACTTGAAGAAGAACGTGCAAATGGAGCACAAGTAGATGATGCAGCAATTCAAGGGGTAAAAGTTGGTATGATGGGGCCTTTGGCTGGAGTTGGAGACCCTGTATTCTGGTTTACAGTACGTCCTATTTTAGGAGCATTAGGAGCATCATTTGCACTTAGTGGAAGTATTATTGGACCATTATTATTCTTCGTAGTATGGAATGTGATTCGTATCGCTTTCTTATGGTACACACAAGAATTTGGTTACAAAGTAGGAACTTCTATCGCCAAAGATATGTCAGGTGGTATCTTAGGTAAAATTACAAGTGGAGCATCTATCTTAGGGATGTTCATCATTGGTTCTTTGGTACAACGTTGGGTAAGCATTAGCTTTACACCAATTGTATCAAAAGTAACACAATCAGCTGGAGCATTTATCGACTGGGCAAAAATTGAACCAGGAGCAAATGGAATCAAATCAGCATTAGAACAATATGCTTCATTAGGAGCAAATGGATTAAATGAAGTAAAAGTAACAACACTTCAACAAAACTTAGACCAATTAATCCCTGGTTTATCAGCATTGTTATTAACATTATTATGCTGCTGGTTATTACGTAAAAAAGTATCACCAATCGTAATTATCGTTGCATTATTTATTATCGGTATTCTTGCACGTGTTGCAGGAATTATGTAATAATCATATTAAGTGATTAAGTAGGAGGATACAACATGGCACAATCAATGAACACAAAGGTGGATTATACAATTGGAGCAACTTCTTATATGGGTGTTGCAACATATGGCAAAGTAATGGTCGGTGACAAAGCGTTTGAATTTTATAATGATAAAAACGTGGAAGACTACATTCAAATTCCTTGGGAGGAAATTGATCATGTAGCTGCATCGGTCATGTTCAAAGGCAAATGGATTCCACGTTTTGCGATTGTGACAAAAGCGAATGGAACATTCTCGTTTTCTTCTCGTGATAATAAACATGTTTTAAAAGCAATGAATACTTATATTGCGGCAGATAAATTAGTGCGTTCCTTAAGTTTTATGGAAGTCATCAAACGTGGGGTAAAAGCTATTTTCTCTCGTAATAAAAAGAGTGTTTTATAAAATTAAAAACAAATAGAAAACAAGTGAGCAAATGGGTTCACTTGTTTTTTTACGTAAGTAGTTTGTTGCTTTTTTGCTTCCTTGAAAAAATTTCCATTTTACGATATAGTGGAACTGGATATAACCAATTATGTTGGTTTAAATGGAGAAGGGAATTTTGAAAATGAGAAGAATGATTCGAAGAGTGAGTGTATTATTTATTGTTTTTACTATGCTAATGGTGTGTTTCCCTATGAAGGTGCAAGCACAAGTAGAAAGTGAAGCGTTATTGTTCATAGATAAGGAGTTGTATATTGGTAGCACTGAGAAAGCATACAATTTTGATAAAAATGGTATGGAGAAATATACAGAGCAAACGGACAAGTGGGAAATCGTAGGGAATACATTAACGCTAAACGGGTTTTCGTTTGAAACCACTTCAGGTTTGGGTTTAGTAGTTGCTGATGGTGGAATTATTGAACTTGCAGCCGGGTCTGTTAACATAATAAATACGAGTGGATCATTTGAAGTGAACTCTGTTTTAAGAAATCATCAGATTTATGGGAAATCATTCATAATTCAAGGAAAAGGAACACTAAATACATATGGAAGTGGTGATGGAAGAGATGTTAATGGATGTTCAATAATGTATAATGGCTCATTAACATTAAGAGATTGTACGTTAAATGTATACCTTTTGAATTGTAAATATACATATGGGATATATAACGAAAAATCATATGGGGTAAATCCTAGGGCAAGTATAGAGTGTAATAATGCGGAAATAAATATATATACACAAGAAAGTTCGAATATCGAATTTGTTGCTGGAATGGAGAATTCAAGTGGTAATCTTTATATAAGATACTCAGTTGTTAATATTGTGTTGAATTGTAACTCAAATATTAAAGTGTCAGGGGTATATAGTATAGTGTCAATGATTGAAGGGAGTATTCTAAATATCGAAAATTCACACAATATGGAGGGTAAAGGTGTTTTTTCTTCTAGTGACATATTAATTATTAATAGTCACATATCCGTTTTGAATGTGCGAGTTGCTTTTTATTCGATTTTTCAGATAAGTGCACCCTTGGCAACTGTAACAGGGGCTAAGGAAGAATTTCCAAGTGGAAAAAATAATGAATTGACACCAAAAGGCGAAGGTCCAGTTATATTAGATAATAAAACATTTAATTTTAATGGCTTAACAGCGAACGGAGTCACAGGAAAAGAGACAACAACAGAATTACAATTAACATTTGATAGTTATGTGCCTTCTCTAACAGAAGCGAATATCACAGTAACTGGAGCAAAAAAAGGAGCACTAACAAAAGTTTCTAATCGTGGTGAGTATACGCTCGCAGTTTCGGATATAACAGTAGAAGATGGAGAAAGTATCACAGTTGATATAGCGGTTCCTAATTTAAATTTTGTAGGAAAGGAACAATCTGTCGTTGTTTATAAAGAAACTCCACTGCCTGTTCCTGTCAATTACGATATGTTAGAAGGAGCGGATGCACAATGGACCAAAGGAACCAAAGAAGGGATTGTTTTAAAATCAAATGGAGAGTTTGATAAGTTCAAGGAAGTAAGAATCAATGGAAATATTGTGGGTAAAGAAAATTATCTAGCCCAAAAAGGAAGTACGATTATCACTTTGAAACCAGAATATTTAAATACTTTGAGTTGTGGAAAATATTTAGTAGAAATGGTATTTAGTGATGGTAGTGCTACGACTTCGTTTACTGTTAAAGATGTTGCAAATGGGGATGATTCAGAGGAAGGAGTTACACCAGGAGGAAAAGATGAAGAAATTAAACCTGGTGATGGCACAGATAAGGATGTTACACCCGGAGATGACAAAGGCAAGGAAGAGAAGTTGCCACCAGTTAGTCAAAAACCAGAAACAAAAAGTCCGAATACAGGAGATCATACAAATACGTCAACATGGATTTTGTTGATGGTGATGTCAGGTTCGATTATAATGTTATCGCGTTTCGCAAAAGCGAGATCACGTGATTAGTTTAGGTTATTGAGAAAAGTGAATGAAAAAGAAAAGGGCATGTGATTTTGCATGCCCTTTTTATGTTCCTAAGAAGTAATAAGAAGTGTGATTTGAAAAACAAATAGGCTACTAAATAGTGCTATATTTGCTAGTGTTATTGAGACGACAAAAATTTGCCAAAAAGAACTTTTTATGCTGGAATTCGCTTACAATACAAAAAGGTGAAAAAACGAAGACTGCGCAATGAGCCTTCGTTTTGTAGTATCTATTTATAAGTGAATAGCAGTTTTCCTTTCCTTGCGAAATGGGCAGTAGTATACGCTTTAATTGGATGTTCCTCTTTGTTTAAAATAACGATAAAAGTAATTAGTTTTTCATTGTTTTGCTGCATATACTCACTGGATATGCTCGTAAGTAAAGTGTTTAAAGAAACGAGATCATTCACTTTCACATGGTGATGAAAATGTTGTTCGTTTTCTTTATTGGTATGAATACCAAAATGAATTAAGATTTGCGCTCCGTGTTCGCTTGTGATAACCATTGCATGTTTGCTTGGAGCAATCAATGTGACAACACCTTCACAACATCCATAGATTTCTTTCTCGCTATGTTGTAAAGCGATGCCGTCTCCAATCATACGATTGGCAATAGCAGGTTCTGGGATGTCTTCTAAGCGAAGGATGGTTCCATCACATACGGCGCTAATGCGTTTGTTGTTTTGAAATAATTGCGTTAATTTTTTGTGCATCAGCGTGTCCTTTCTTGGTTACTACGATACGAATTAAAATCGCGCATAACTAGCAATATTTTATGTAGTAAATGGCTTTCTGTCAATAGCTACTTGAGTTAAAAAAGGAAAGGAGAGGTGATTGTGGCCTTTTTACAAAAACTTGGAAAAGCGTTAATGATCGCTGTTTCCATCATGCCAGTGGCGGCGATTTTAAAAGGAATCGGGTATTGGTTAGAACCGAATAATCAACATACCATAAGTTTAATCGCATTGTTGCTTGTGCAAACAGGGAGTGCTGTCATCGATAACTTACCTTTCTTTTTTGCGATTGCGATTGCGATCGCTTTTGCGAAAGACAAAAGTAGTATTGTTGTGATTAGTGTCGTTGTTGCGTATGTGATTTACACTCACTTATTATCAGTAGAGAGTGTTGCTTTGTTTTTAAATGTGAGTGTTGAGCATGTCCCCAAATGTTATATGTATTCTTCCAATGCATTGATGGGGATTGTATTGGGTGGTGTCAGTGCTTTTTTATACAATCATTTTCATTCGATGCAATTGCCATCGTTTCTCGCTTTCTTTAATGGGAAGCGCTTTGTACCGATTGTCACAAGTGTTGTAGTAATGCTGATCTCCTTTATTTTTATCTACGTATGGCCTATTATTTTTAGTGCCCTTGAACAATTTGGAAGAAGCATTGCTTTGTTAGGTCCTTTTGGTGCAGGTGTATATGGATTTTTCAACCGCCTATTGGTTGCCACTGGATTGCATCATGCATTAAATACCGTCTTTTGGTTTGATGGTGCAGGAATTGCGGACATCGGAAAGTTTTGGGGATCAGTTCCAGGTGGTGTAGTGGGTGTTACGGGTATGTACCAAGCAGGGTTTTTCCCTGTTATGATGTTTGGATTACCGGCAGCAGCCTTAGCGATTTATCGCTGTGCACGAGAAGAAAACAAGAAAAAAATAAAATCGATTTTGATTTCTGGTGCACTCGCTTCTTTTTTAACGGGAGTGACAGAACCGCTAGAATTTTCTTTTATGTTTGTTGCACCAGTATTATTTGTCGTACATGCACTTTTGACTGCTATCATGATGATGGTAGCTGCCACGTTTCAATGGATTGCAGGTTTTGGTTTCTCGGCAGGGTTTATCGATTTTGTCTTAAGTGTTAAATCCCCCTTTGCCCATCAACCACTTATGTTGCTGGTATTGGGAGTAGGTTGTGGAATTGTATATTATGCCCTGTTTCGTTTCTTCATATTACGTTATAATCTAATGACGATAGGAAGAGAAGTAGAACAAGTGGTGGTCGAAACAAACAAAGAAGAGAATCATGTTGTACCACAAAATCTGACAATAGAAGATATGGCAATCTTATATGTAGAAGCATTAGGTGGTATGGATAACATTGTTGAAGTAGATAGTTGTATTACGCGTTTGCGAGTGCAGCTAAAAACTTTGGAAGGCATAGATGAGCAACGACTACTCGCTATTAGTAATGCAAGTGGAGTTGTGAAAACAAGTGATCATAGTTTGCAAATCATTGTCGGAACACAGGTGCAGTTTATTGCCGATTGTATGAATGAAATTTTAATGTGATAAAAATAGGTAGGGTTAACAATGAAAATATTAAAAATATTCAATAATAATAGTGTCGCAGCAATTACGGATGATAATGTGGATGTGATTGTAACTGGTTCTGGAGTTGGGTTTCAAAAGAAGGTAGGAGACCAAGTCGACAAATCAAGAATTGAGCGCACATACGAATTACAAAATGAAAATAACCATCGCTTTAAGGAAACGCTGGCACAAGTGCCTAGTATTTATTTTGAAATTACAAAGAAAATTGTAGAGAAAGCAAGCAAAGAATTGGATGTGCTCTTCGATGGTACGATTTTTTTATCGATTAGTGATCACATCGCTTTCGCAGTAGCGCGTAAAAAAGAGGGAATTTATTTACCAAATATTATTTTAAGTGAGACAAAAGTGTTATACCAAAAACAATACAATATTGGTTTATGGGCATTGAAGTACATCAAAAGTGTGACAGGGGTCATGTTAGATGAAGATGAGGCAGGATACATTGCGCTTCATATCGTAAACTTTTCCTTAAAGGAAAATATGAGTAATGCTACCAAAATAGCTACTTTTACCAAAGAAGTGTTAGAAGTGATTCGTATTGTGATGAAAGTTCATTTACGCGAAGATAGTTTGGCTTATGCACGTGTATGTACACATTTAAAGTATTTGGCGGAAAAGATTTTTAATGGGAGCATGGATGCTTGCGATACAACATCGCAAATACGGGCGACGCTAAAAGATGATATCCGTTTGAACTTATGTATTAATCGCATTAGTAAAACGGTGTTTGATCGCTATGATTATTTGTTGTCGCCAGATGAAAAAACGTATTTGGCACTGCATATTAAGCGAATTCTAAAATAAGCTTAGTTAGCTGAGAAAAAGAAAAATGGTAAGCAAAAAAAAGAAAGATTTAAAATTTTCATTTTTGCTTGCTTTCATAACCAGATTACTGTATATTAAAATTGTATTAATAAAACCGAATCTTATCGTAGCTTGGATTGTTACTATTAAATTAGGCGAGACCACTGCACATACTTTTTTTGTATGTGTGTGGTCTTTTTTGTTTCTTTAGTGAAAGGAGGTTTGAAGATAAGAGCGGTGAATCAAATACTTCAATTGAAAGAAGGGAAAAAAGGATATGAGAAAAAAGGTAATGAAACTGAGTAAATTAACATTAACGCTTATGCTTTTGTTTAGCAGCTTCGCATTTCAAGTTTCAACAAGTGGCTTGTTGAAAGCAGAAATGCCAGCGTATGAAATTTACCCAAATCCGCATTCGATTACTTACCAAGAAGGTGAGTACATTATGCCAAGTCAAGTGAACGTCGTGTACGATGATACAATTGATGATGCAACAAAAAAACGTTTAGCGGAAATTATGGGAATGAAAAACAAAGAGGTGACGTATTCTACTGCAAAAGTGGAAAACAAAACAAATGTCTTTG
Organism: uncultured Erysipelotrichaceae bacterium; assembly: GCA_964370395.1. GTDB lineage: Bacteria > Bacillota_I > Bacilli_A > Erysipelotrichales > Erysipelotrichaceae > JBGUVL01. The sequence continues at coordinate 8,976 of CAYJIZ010000024.1, read as the reverse complement.
TAGGAACATATAATAGTACAGGAAATGCGTACTTATACGCAAAAGACAAGTATGCATTTGATGCAGATTTCTTTGCGAAAAACGATGCGCATAAAGTTATTTCTAACAACAATGAAATTGTTGTGATTGGGAAAAACAGTGATGCTGCTTTTTATGGGTTAACATCATTGAAACATATCTTCAATCAAATCGATGGTTCAACATTACGTAACTTTACGATTGAAGATTATGCAGATACACCAATTCGTGGATTTATTGAAGGTTACTATGGAGTTCCTTGGTCAAATCAAGATCGTATGTCATTAATGCGCTTAGGTGGCGAATTTAAGATGACTTCCTATATCTTTGCGCCAAAAGATGATCCATACCATACATCAAAATGGCGTCAACCATACCCTGCAGCTGAATTAGCAGCAATTCAGGAAATGGTACAAGTGGGAATTGATACAAAAACACGTTTTGTATGGACAGCACATCCATTTATGGGTGGGTTTAATGCTGCAGATGCAGACAATGAAATTCAAAAATTAATTACGAAATTCGAACAATTATACAGTGTTGGAGTTCGTCAATTTGGAGTGTTAGGTGATGATGTTGGAAACTTAGACAAAGAAATCATTATCAAAATGATGACTGAAATATCAGAATGGGGAAAAGCAAAAGGTGATGTGTATGACACCGTTTTCTGTCCAGCAGGATACAACCATTCATGGCAAGGTGATTACAGTGAGTTATCTACATTTGATAAAGGGTTCCCAGATGATGTGCAAATTTTCTGGACAGGGGAATCAGTATGTCAACCAATAGAACAAAAAACATTAGATCACTTTAAACGCTACTTATTACCAAATGGAAGCAGTGAACGTAGAAGTCCACTTTTCTGGTTAAACTGGCCAGTAAATGACATTAACGCAGCACGTTTAATGATGGGTAAAGGTAGTTTGTTACACACGGATATTAATATTGAAGATTTAGCTGGAGTAGTAACGAATCCAATGCAAGAAGCAGAAGCTTCAAAAGTTGCGATTTTTGCGGTAGCGGATTACAGTTGGAACGTACGTGGTTTCGATGTTGAAAAGAGTTGGGCAGATTCTTTTAAATATGTGGAACCAGATGCATCAGAGGCGCTACATACATTAGCGAAACATATGTCAAATCCACAACCAAATGGTCACTATTTGGTGTTAGCGGAGTCAGAAGAGTTAAGTCCATTATTAAACCAATTCAAAAATGCGTATAATAAAAAAGAATCGATTGTTGAATTGGGTGGTAAAGTGATGCATGAGATGGATGTTATCGTTGATGCAGCAGATACTTTTATGACATATACAAAAAATGAAAAATTAAAAACAGAAATGACATCTTATGTTACTTCTTTAAAAGCATTAGCAAAAGCGAATAAGGATTTTGTTGCAGCTGCGATTGCCGTTGAAAAAGGCGAAAAAACAGCAGCATTTAACGCTTATATGGATGGTAGCGCAAGCTTTAAAACATCAAAAGAACAAATTCGATACGGAATTAATGGAACCAAAACGTTTGTTTCACCTGGTTCTACACACATCATTCCATTTGCACAATTATTAGAAGAAAGATTGAGCAAAGAAGTAGGAAGTGTTGTGAATGAGGAAGAAGAAAAATTAGTAGTGAGCGCAAGTTCCTCTTTCAATTCTTTCTATGGTGGTACTAAAATTGAGAGTATCGTTGATGGAGATGCGAACACATATGCATGGCATAATGGATATGAAGCAGCTGGACAATACTTCCAAGTAAATTTAAGTGTCCCTACTACTGTGTATGGAGTATCGATTTTAAATGGTACAACAGGAAAACCAGATGATACTTTTGGAAAAGCAAAATTATTGTATTCAACAGATAATGGAGTAACGTTTAATGAAGTAAACAATCAAGTTTATGGAGATTATGCATCAAGTGTGAAAGCGACTGGATTGCAAATTGAAAACGTAACAAATGTTCGTTATACATGTGTTGAAAAAGGATCAGGTAACAAATGGCCTGCAATGCGTGAATTCAAAGTAGAAACGACAGCGAGTGTAGCTCCTGATTTCAGTATGAGTGTAATTCGTACTGGAAGCGAACACTGGGGAATTTACAGTGGATCAGATTCGAATTTAATTGATCAAAATGATTCTTCGAAAGTTGTTTATCGAGTAAGAAATGACAATAGCTATGGAGCAGATAAAGACAGCATGCTTGTTGGGGATTATGTTGGATTGAAATTAAGCCAACCAATCATCCTTGGAAAAGTTCACATTGTTCAAGCACAAGGTGGAAATGACTACATTCAAAATGCAGATTTAGAATATTCAATGGACAATGTTAACTGGACAAAGTTAAATAGTTATACTATGAAACGTAATATTGATGAAGATTTTTCTGATAAAAATATTACGGCACAATACATTCGATTAAGAAATACGAAAAAACAAAACAACTGGTTGGAAATGAATGAATTTAGAGTAGAATCTAAAGTATTCTTCAATCAAAGTGCGTATACGAATGCGGATGCGTTAAAAGGTATTAAGTCATTGGTGATTGATGGTAGTGCAACGTTGGAACCAACCAAAGCAGTAACGTTAAAACCAAATGAATACATCGGTTTAAAAATGGATCGTATTCATGTTTTACAATCAATATTGACGACGATTGAAAACGATGCATTAACATTACAAATTTCGAATAACGGATACGAGTGGAAACCAGTGGATGTGAATGCAATCGAAGGAGAAAACGCTCGTTATGTACGTTACCTTAACTTGACTAATGATGATGTTACCTTTGATATCGATAAGTTGGTTGTGAATGCATTAATAGTGCAACCAAAATCATTAGCATCAACTAGTGGATTCTCTATCTATGGTGATGCAGAAACAGCTGCATACGTATTTGATAAAGATAGAACAACACAAACTATTTACGAAGGTTCACAAGTAAAAGGAAGTTATGTTGTTTATGATTTAGGACAAACAATTGATTTAAATTCATTTAAAGCAGTAGTAAGAGATGGGGAAAATGACTTTACTCGTCATGGTAAATTCTCTGTTTCATTAGACAATAAAAACTGGACGCCAATTATGACGTTAGGTAACCAAGACAGTGCAAATCCAGGAGAAGCAGCGAATACAGATGATATTAACTATGTATTCCCACTTCACGAAATTTCTTACAATGCGAAATACGAAACAGATTTAAATGTAAAAGTAAGATACCTTAAGTTTGAAATTACTAGAACAAAAGAAGGTGCTGACAAATGGGTGCGTTTCCAAGAGTTTGAAATTAACGATGGCGCTTATATTCCAGAGTCAAATGATCCTACGATTCAAACAACAGTGAAAGAAAGTGAATCTTCATTGTTACGTTATTTAACAGATGGAAACTTATCAACAGCATTTGCACCTGAAGAAAAAGAAGGTAGCATTACATTACAAGTGTCTGAGAAAAATACTACGTTAAATACGGTGAAAATTATTCAAAGTGCACAAGCTATCAGCAATGCGAAAGTAAAAGCGAGAGTAATGAGTACAAAAAAAGGTGTGGCTAGTTCAGAAATTACGTTAGGAACATTAAGCCAAACCATTAATACATTTACGATTCCTGAAGGAAATGTATTATTGGATGTAAGCATTGAATGGGAAAATACAAATGTTAACTTAATTGAATTCATGCTTACAAAAGCAAGTGTTAACGATGTGAATAAAGAACCATTATTCGAATTATTGGATAAAAAAGAAGACACGAGTACTTGGACAAGTGCGTCTAAAGCAGCATACGAAGCAGCATTAAAAGCTGGACAATATGTATATGATTCTTCAGCGATTGCACAAACAAGTGTAGATAGTGCAATCGAATTGATCACAATAGCAATTCAAGAAAAAGCAATCAAAGGAGATAGTGCACAATTAACAAAAGCTTGTAGTGAAGCAGTAAGTGATGCTAGATACTATACTTCTAAAACATGGGTAGCATTCCAAAGAGCATTAAGTGAAGCAAAAGCGATGGTGGATAACAAAGATGCTTACTCACAAGCGCAATTTGATGCGCAACTTGAAAAACTTACAAGTGCACAAAATAGCTTGGTATACAATCCAACAAGTAGTGAGCTTGCAGGGTTATTTAAAGTTGAAATGGATGCATACATTGCGACAATTACAAACCCAGAAGAACTTTATACAGTAAATTCTTTCAAAGCATTAATTGATGGGCAAGCAACACTTTCAACAATGCTTGAAACAAATAAAGTGTCACCAATTCATCCAACTGAATTTGATAAAATGGTAGACACTATTAAAACAGCAAGAGATTCATTGGTTTTAGTAAAATCACTTCCTTCTTTAGTGGAAGAATTTGAACTAGCAAATGCGACTCTGTATACAGCGAATTCATTTAAAGTATATGCAGATGCAATTGCGGATGCTAAAGCAAAATTAATTCAAGCAACACCAGCACAAATCTTAGAAGCGATTACGCAAGTAGAAGCAGCGAGAGATGCATTGATGTTTAGAGGTGATGCGACAGAAGTGAATGCATACATTGATGCATTACGTCAATTAGATGCAACAAATTACACTAAAGTAACATACCAAGCATTAATGGATGAAATTGATGCTGTACTTGTGAAATTAGAAAATGCAACAGATAGCGAAATCGCTCCTTGTTTAGAACAACTTCAAAGTGCGTATGCGAAATTAATTAACGTTAGTGCACTTAAAATGAAACTTGAACAAGTGAAGTTATTTGATGCGAAAGATTACACAACATCAAGTTATGTACAATTAAAAGATGCAATCAAAATAGCTGAAAAGCATTTGGTTGATGGTAACAAAGAAGAAATTTCAAAAAGCATTAACGAACTTGAGTATGCTTCTAAAAAATTAACAATCTGTGTTGATCAAAAAGAAGCAAAAGACTACATCACATCATTACGTAAAGTGAATAAAACAGCGTACACAGAACAATCGTATGCTAAATACGAAAGTGCGTATAACACGATAAAAGCATTGTTAGAACGTTTACCTGACGTTTCAGCAAGCGAATACGTAAAAGTGAAAGTAGCGTTTGAAAAAGCAGTGAACCAATTAATGTTAGTGAAAACACCAGACAATCCAACAAAACCGAATAACCCAGGAAATGGGGTAGGGCCAACAAGACCGAGACCTACTCAACCAAACCCTGAAACAACAGGTAGAGTTATTGCTGGAATTGGGGAACAAGTACAAGAAAAAGTAGTAGAAAAAGATATTCCACAAAAAGAAACAGTGAAAAAAGAAGAAACGAAAAAAGAGAAAGTGGAAAAAGTAGAAAAAGACGAAACACCAAAAGCACAATTAACAGATTCAGATAACACAAGCTTATCAACGCCAATCGTAATTGGGGCAGTATTAGTAGCAATTGGTGGAATGTTCTTAGTGTTAAAGAAAAGAAAAGCATAAACGATACTTTAACAAGCAATGAAACAAAAACTCTCAAGAGCTATCTTGAGAGTTTTTATGTTTGTGATTTATCGTGGTGATTATTAGAAAAGTACCTAGTAACGTTTTTTTAAAAGCTGTCTTTTGTCTTATTACCTCTTACTATTTCAGAATAACTAACTCGTTTTTACTAGTGTTCCTAATTTAATGAATGATGTTTTGAAGTTTCTTTGAACATATTGCATGATGACCTATTTATTTTTAAATCAATAGAAACTGAGGAAGTGGTAATAACGTTTTATGCAGCTGCTATTTTAGGAGCATCTATCTGAGTTTAGTATTTTTTAACCAGATCAGATATTAATGCTCTGCAAGTATTCATTTGAATACAAGCGTAAAATTCTGCAGTGACTTCTTTTCCTTGTCCAATTGTAGTCGCATTGTTAGCATCTTCATTGGTTTCCCAAAGTACAAAGTCTGTCCATACATTATCATGAACATAGTGTTCCCAGGAAATAAATCCTTTTGCTTTAGAAATGATTTCATCATGTAATTTTTGTGTAATATCCATAAAGTGTTTATCACTAATATTCTTTTTAAGTTTATAGGAAAAAATCCAAGCTGTTTTTGACATAAATGCACCTCCACTATGATTCTAAAAGTTTCTCTAAATCAGCTATCGAAACATCCATGCGTTTTGAAGTGTCTTCCATCGACATTCCAGAGTTTAGAAATTTCTTTACGACCATTTTTAAGTTTTCGCCAACTTCTATAATATGTCCATCTAAGTCGTAAAAACGAATGGAACGTTGTCCCCAATCTGCTTCTTTTACACCATCTCCAAGATATTGGATATCATTACGATGGCTTAATTTTTCTATAAATGCATCAAAATCATCTTCTTCAAAGTACAGTTCCATATTATGCGATTTTTCTATGATACTCTCTTTTGGTGCCTCAATTAACCAGTCAAATTCCTGTTGTAGAGATAAACCTCCAAAAGAAACGTTGATTCCATAGTCTTGAAATACTTCAAGATCAAACAATTCTTGATAAAATGCTTTCGCTAGCTTCACATCTTTTACTGCAATACATACTCCTTCATATTTCATGTTTATTTCTCCTTTTATTAAATAGTATTCTAATTGATAGTAAACTAATCTCATTATTCTATGAATTTGATTTTATTAAAAGCTAATGTTTTTAAGAGAAATGAGTTGCAAGTTTACCATTCCTGCATTAAATTACCTGGGTAATAGCAGTGGATTAAGCATGCTTAATAAATACAATATAACATACTTTATTGCACAACAACAGATGAAGTATAGCAAATTAAAACAACACTTGAATGTGATTCATCAAGTGTAGTTGGTTAGTAAGTAATTATTTGTTAGGGAAGTGACAGTTAACTATTTCAATAATTACAGTTTTTATTAAAGATGAATAATCGAACAAACATTAACTAAAGGATGTAATTAAATACTATTATTTTTTCTAGAATAGAGTCATCTGTTTTTATTCTAATATTTATACAGTCAGTATAAATATTAGAATATATCATTTTGATTTATCGTTAGTTCTAGCTCAAAGTTTATATTAAAAACAATTCTGAAATAAATGTCAACTTTTGAGTAAATGGCAAAAACACAAGGATAGACATTGTAATAATCAATTATTTTTTTTATGGCTTCGAAGGAGTAATTATCGGAGGGAGAAGGAATACTGTGCTTATCGTGATTATGAATTATTAAAATACCTTTATTTCGTCTGTTGAAATCTAAGCAAAGATAATTTAAATACTTGGTGCTGATTGAAATGCCACCTGTTTTTGCAACAGTAGCTTTTTCAGGAATAGAAATTTCTTTTTCAATTATGATATTTTCCGAGTTATCCCGTATCTCAAAGATTTTAATTATTTCTATTTTTTTATTGGTGTAGGCAAGTTTACATTCTTTTTTTAAATATCTTAAGCTATCATTATGAAGCGTTTGCATAAAAGTTTTTATACTCCTCTAATAATTTGCAATACCGGCTGTTATTATTTACTTTTAGGTTGAAAATGTTCTGTAAAAAAACCTGTACACCTTTCTTCACTTCTTGACAGTATTCATCGTTAGTTTCAACCATTTTTATATTATATAAACACGTCTGGCAAAATCTTTTGTATCCGCATTCTTTGCATTTTGGAAATTCTTTCAAACTCTTATTTTTAAAAGAATCAATTAGTTCATAATTATGTAAATTAACATTTCCAAGTTTGTTTTCTTTGTTTGATAAAAACAATTGACAAGGATAAATGTCCCCATTCATTGAAATTGTAAATTGTGTGATACCAGCATCGCAGAATGAGGAGCAATAATAATCAGTAAAATATGTATTTAATAAACGTATTATAATATCGTTAAATACAAAATGCTCATTTGATTCATCGAAAAAGCGTTCAATAATTAAAGATAATTTTTTTTCGTTTTTCTTGTCGCCTGCTAGTTCAAGGTCTTTATTAACTTCATTTACTATCATAGCGGGAACAACATTTACTCTTTCAATGGAATATCTATTTCTGAAATAATTTTGAATATATTCAAAATTGTAATCGAAATTATTGATGATGTTGGTACAAGTAGACTCAATTGAAAATTTTCTTTTTTTCCTTAAATTTTTAGCATTTTGATCTACAAACTCAAAAACACTCTCATTATGATCCACAAATTTTCTCTGTTGATCATTAAAATCTTTTGGGCCGTCTAAACTGATATTTGTATAAATATTATATTTGTTTATGATATTTATTGCTTTTTTGTCTAATAAAACTCCATTAGTTACTATTGAAAAAATTGGAGGTTTTTTATTGTTTTCTTTGCAAAAGCTTAAAATATATTCACATAGTTCTTTAATTAGATCGATTTTAATAAGAGGTTCACCCCCAAAGAAAGAAATCTGGTGAATCCAATTAAATTTATAATAAAAGTAGTTTATTGAATTAATCGCAGTTTCAAGACTCATCTCTGATATTTTTTGATTATAAGATCCACCGTTTGCATAACAGTAAATACAGTTTAAGTTGCATTTGTTTGTGACTATCAATCGTAAATGCTCTAACTTGGTTTTTTCTTTTTCTTTTGGCATACTTGAAAGTGTATTAATTAGATTTACATTTTCTAGACTTAGTTTATTTACTTTAGTGTATGGAATTTTATATTTTTTTGAAGAATTAAGGTCGTATATATGCTACTTTATTTTGAGTGTTTTTATATAGAAATAAACTCTCTGAGATATGATTTTTTTTCATTATATGGTTCTCCTCTTTGTGAAAAATCATGAAATAATTAACTAATCAAATGATAATGTTTAACACCTTAACATTTGAATTTTATTTAAATAATAGCTCTCTAATTAAGGTTAAACTTGCTATAGAACAAAAAACATTTATGGCTTTGATGGTCAAGTTTTCAAGATTTTATTATGAAAATAGTTTGAAAAAAGAAAGGGTAGTACCTAAACTATACCCTATAGAACAGACACAAAAAAAGAAGTGTCATCTATAGGGTAT
>CAYJIZ010000023.1:0-30604 GCA_964370395.1 uncultured Erysipelotrichaceae bacterium | reverse complement strand
TTTAAATACATTTTTGTACTTTTTGTGTGTCTACTTTTATTTTACTACTTCACTTCTAAACAATCTTTTCTTCAAAAAAACAAATAACGCTCCGTTTACAAAAAAAAGCATCTTACGATGCTTTTTTTCTTCTTTGCTTGTCTTTATATTACCACAAAATGCCCTTTTTTTCAAGTATTGTAGTGTTTGTCTAGGTATGGTATTAAGTATGTAACAATGAAAGAAGGTACCCTATGAACCTAATAAAACAAACCATTTCTATCAATGAAATAACAGCAATTAAGCATACCTTTTTAAGTCATAAATGGAATATAACAAACGAAGAGATTGCGCGTTTGATTACTTATCAAAATCGTGTACTTGAAAAATTGGAATGGATTGAAACTGACACAAACCAATTACTTCATATTATTGAGCCCTTTTTATCTAGTTTCTATTTGAATGAAAATAACTATCTGCCTATTATTAAAAAAGTCATTTCTTGTTTTTATTTGCTACGTCAAAGTTTTGATTATCATAGTAGTGATAACGATATCATAGAAACAATGGTATGCATCTTTCATGAACAACATGGACAATGTATTGACGCCTTATTTACAAGTGCAAAAACACGACTAAAAGAAGAAGGAGGATACGAATATCATGAATACTTTAAGGAATACTAGCACCCAAAACAATCACTTGTTTCTCATAATTGAAGAAGCCAAAAACAAAGGTGCGATTACACAAAGTCGACTTGGTGACTTGCATGAAGAAATCAATACATTATACCGGTCACAGGTGCGCTATTTTAACCACAATACAAGTAGCTGTATTAGTAAAAATACATACCTACGCATTTGGCAAACGATTGATTATTTGTTCTGCTATGGATTTGCCATACGCAATGAAAACTATTTGCTGCTTAATGAACAAAACATTTCTTTCTTTTTTGAATTAGGAAAAAACCAAGCAAAACAAGATTGCCTACAAATTACAAACTTGTTAACTCAAATCAAGCAAACACAACTTCCCTATTATAACGATCGCTATCGTAGTATCATACATGAACAAATAAAGATGTATTGCAAACAAACAACAGGTTATCTTGCGCACTTCTATTATTGTCATCACGATGATGACTTAGATTATCCACTTATTGATGGGCTTGCTTTGTATCAAAATATGTATCATAAAAAAGGGACACAACTCGTTTTAGAATACACGAAACGATTTTTGATTGAGAATACGATTTGTCACTTATTTCAAAATGAATTTGCAGCGTTTATCGCAATGTATGAAAGCTGCAAAGGGGTAAGCATTGAATATTTGGGGTTAAATATATTAGAAGTATTGCTGAACCAAGTCATTGTTAACATCCTGCTACAACATCCTATAAGTTTATTCTTAAAAAAAGAAGATGTGATATTGCTACAAAATAAATACAAACAAACAAATGTGGAGTTACTTATTAAAAATAGTCTTGCCTACTTTGTGCAAGCACTTAGTAAAGAGCAAGCATCGTACATTTTAACCCATAGTGATTTATTCATTCGTAACTTCTATCAAATAATAAACAACCATTATGAAATACTGATTTATGAAAGAAAAGAAAACGAAGAAAATACAATCACGCTAACAATGTCCAATAACAACCAAAGATACTTGCAGATGTTACACGAAATTGATCTACTTTTTTCCACACAAGACAAAATAAACTACATCAAAACTGAAGTAGATAGTGTGTATGATGTCATCGACCTATTACAATCGAATGTATTTTACGATGATGAATACCAGTCTTATTTCGCTAACTTAGCAGCGCAAGAAATCGCAATCTTCATAAGTGTTTCCTTGCCTCATTTAAATGCTTTTCATACCCGTGTAAAATTAGAAGAAGATTTATTTGTTGAAATGCAACAAGCAGAACAGTGGTTAACCTATTTAGTAGATTATTTGAAAGGGATACCCTTTGAAAGAAAACAAGAAATAGAACATTTTTTAAATCATGTAAAAATAAAATAAACCCACAAAGTGATTTGTGGGTTTTTGTTTAATCAATAGAACGTTTTTTATACAATCGCATAGCAAAGCAAAATGCAACAATTAAAATGGCAAGACACCAAGCCAGTGCAATCCATATTTCTTGGTTCACACTTTCGTTCATCAGTAAAGAACGAATACTATTCACAATTGCAGTTACAGGTTGGTTCTCTGCAAATGCTCTTACTACGCTAGGCATGGTATTTGTAGGAACAAAGGCAGAACTGATAAACGGTAAAAATACAAGTGGATAAGAGAATGCACTCGCACCATCTACAGACTTTGCTTTCAATCCCGCAATCACAGCTATCCATGTAAGGGCTAAGGTGAACAATACCAAAATACCTATTACAGCCAACCATTGTAGTAAGGATGCACTGCTTCTAAATCCCATGATGAATGCGATTACTATAATCACAACGATAGACATCATATTCGATACAAGTGATGTAAATACGTGTGCCCATAAAATGGTTGCTCTTGCTATTGGCATAGAATGGAAACGATCAAAAATACCACTTTGTACATCTGCAAACAAACGAATTGCAGTATACGCAATCCCACTTGCAATTGACATTAATAATATCCCTGGTAGCAGATAGGTTAAGTATTGTGCAGAACTCAAATCACTACGAATTGCTCCACCAAAAATATACACAAACAATAACATCATCGCAATCGGTGTAATCGTCACTGTTATGACTGTATCAAAACTACGAAATATATGGCGTAACGAACGCTGTAATAACACCACCATATCACGAAAGAAATACTTATTTGCTTGTCTCATCTTTTTTGTCCTCCTTTTTGTTAATAACACTTAAAAAGATATCTTCTAAACTTGGTTGTTTTTCAACATATTCTACTTTTACTGGTGGAAACTGCTGTTTTAGCTCTTGAAGTGTTCCATTCATAATAATGTTACCTTCATGTAAAATCGCAATCTTATCTGCTAATTGTTCTGCTTCTTCTAAATATTGTGTTGTTAAGACAACCGTAACTTTATTCCCTGCTAATTGTTTTACTTTTTGCCATACATCTAATCTAGCTTCTGGATCTAATCCTGTTGTAGGCTCATCTAAGAAGACAACTTGTGGATTACCCATCAGACTCATTGCAATATCCAAACGTCGCTTCATCCCACCAGAATACGTTGCTGCGCGACGATCCTTAGAGTGTGTCAGCTGAAATTGATGCAACAATTCATCAACAACGGTTTCTGGATTATGCAAATGTCGTAGCTTAGCAATCAACATTAAATTTTCTTTTCCACTTAATATTTCATCCACAGCTGAAAATTGCCCAGTTAAACTAATGTGTTCTTTGACTTGCATGGCTTGTTGCTTTACATCATACCCACAAACAAGGGCCTGACCACCATCTGCTTTTGCTAAAGTTGATAAGATTTTTATTAGCGTTGTTTTTCCTGCACCATTGCACCCTAATAACGCAAATATTTCCCCTTCTTTTACTTGAAAACTCACTCCATCTAATACCTTTACATCACCATATGCTTTTTTTAGTTGCTTTACTTCTATTACTGTTTTATTCATTGTTTCTCCTCCTATATAAAAAAACCAATCACTTCCTATCATTTCAACAGGGTTGTAATTGGCTCTTTTTGTTTTTCTTGGCTCTTATTTTATTGTCACTTTATTATTTTCGACATCCACAACATGCTCTTGTTTGCATTTTGGACAAAATAATAAAAAGTTTTTTAGTACACTATCTTTTCGTATCATGATACGTGTTTTTCCATTGCATTTTGGACACAACAACCATGACTTATGATCATCCATTGTTTTGTTTACCTACTTCTTTAGTTTATTGTGAATATCTTCGTTTAACTTATTACGCCAGTTTTCTGTATACGTAGAAGCATTACGTAATAATTCATCACAAAATGCAGCAACATCCTCTCCCGTTACTTCTAAGACACTTTTTCCTTCTGCTATGTTTTCTTCAAACAGATCAATCAAATCATAATGAATATGCATGATATCATATCCTGCTCCACTGGCGAACATCCACATATGATTTTGAATCTTCTTAAACACATATTGGTAATCTTCTGGCATCGCTTTTACACGTGCCATTGCTTGCTTGTATTCTTTCTTTTCTTGTATCATCTTTTTTATATTAAAATAGTTATCAAAAAATCCATTCATCTTATTTTTCCTCCTTTAATTGGTTCATCTTACTTGATACAAAATCCCATTTTTGCCAAAACGAATCCAACTGTTTCTTTCCTTCTTCATTTAATGTGAAGAATTTACGTGGTGGTCCTAGTTGCGATGCCTTTTTCGTAGTTTCTACTAACTTATTTTTTTCTAATCGCAGTAAGATTGTATAAACCGTACCATCCACAACATCACAAAATCCCAAAACGTTTAGTTTTCGTGTGATTTCATACCCATAGGTTTCCCCATGACTAATGATTTCTAATACACATCCTTCTAATACACCTTTTAACATTTCTGTTAAGTTTTCCAAATCAACCACCTCACTAACTTGTACCACTTAGTACCGCTATATAGTATCACTTAATAGTTATGCTGTCAACATTCCTATTTCTTTTTTTCATTACTAAAAAAAGCACGCCATGCAAATGGCGTACTTCTCTTATTCTTTGTTTTCTTGTTTCAATTGATTTATGTAGGCATAATTAACTGCTATAATACCTACTATTATCGCAATCCAAACGATCCAATCAAAAGCACACAAACCACTTAAGATGAAAAGTAAGATTCCTATAAAATAAATACTACTTAAAATAATAATTGGCTTCATTTATTTATCCTCGCTTTCTTTTCATCATAAATACATAAGCTCCTAAATATAACAATATCCATATAGGGATGATATAACTAGTTGCTTTTTTCTGTGCTTTTTTTCTTGCTTCTTGTTTTTGTTTCAACTCTTCTTTTGCCTTTTCTTCAATCGAAGCATCCGGTTTATTACTTGATGAACCTTCTTTTTCCACCACTGTCTCTTTATCTATGACTGTAGTGGACTCACTAGGTACAAAGATCGTTTTATCATTATTCTCAGGTTGCTTCTTTTTACTCCACTTAGCATAAACGGAAAGATCCTCTTCATTATTTTTCTTGATCTCTTCTACTTTCGTTTTGTAATTTTTATCTAAGTACCAACCTTCAAACTCGTATCCTTCACGACTTGCTGGAATTAATTGATTTTTATTACCTACAACATAACTAGCAGGTGCGTAATTTTGTCCATCATCCAAATGGTATTTCACCTGATACATCGTTGGTGTTGTATCCCATTTTGCTTTGAACTCAATTTCATCATTGTAAACAGTATAGGTTGTCCTTTCAGGATATAAAACACCTTCTAATTGCCATCCTAAAAATTTCGCTTCGTCATTTTTAGGAGGGTCAATCAGTGTGATTTCATCACTCATGAATGATTTCATTTCTTTTATTGTTTTGGTATCATCCACAAATGCTATCTTGTACTCATCTCGCTCCCAGTTTGCTTTTACAACAACGTCTTTAGCAGGCATTGTAAATTTCTTACTTACAGCATTATCATCTATCGTCCAGCCTGTAAACGTGTAACCTGCTTTAACTGGATCCTTTTTAGGTAATTCAACAACATCTTCAATACTATAACGATTATTATCTATAATACTATTTCCTTCCACACTATCTAACTCATAGCGCACAGAGTAGGATCCCTTTATTAGTTTTCCTTCAATGATTACATTATTTGCTGGCATAATAAATGTATTATCTTCAATCGTTACCCCATTGATAAACCAACCTTCAAAACCATATCCTTCTTTTTCCGTTGGTCCATACAATGTAACTTTTTCACCATATTTAAATGTTCCGTTGTATTCATCAGGTACAACATTTTCATCTACTCCCGTTACTACATACGTTACATTGTATGTATTTCGTTTGAAGTAAAGATTAATTTCTAGTGAACCATCCCCCGCAATTGCCAAAACAGTGTTTGTCTCTGCTGAATTTGAAGTACTATACTTTGTTTTATCCTCCTCTATCACAAAACCAGTTTTCTTAATTGCTTCAAAAGTAGGAATACTTTCCGTTTTTCCTTCAAATTCTTCAGTACCTACGAGCTGATAATTTATTTCATCTGGATCAAGTTCAAAATAATTAATTGAATATTTTGCTTTGTCTGCTTCATATTGCGCATACACCTCGTAATCATTTCCAAATGTATACTTAAATACTTCTTTACCATCTTCTCGAGCATCAAACCATCCTTTGAACTTATAACCTGCAGGTCCTTTTGGAGTTTTGTACTCACCTAAAATAACTTCTTTTCCAACCGTACCTTTAATGTCTTCTGGCCCATCACTTCCACCATTAACATCAAAGTGTAGCTTATACTCATTATCTGATAAAACAGCCGTAATCACGTGATTTTGTTTCACTACAATATCTTTAATGGAAGCCCAAGGCGTCAAAGTGATGTTTCCATCTACTTTCCAACCTTTGAATGTTTTATTTGGATTAAAATTACCAACTGGTTGATTCATAAAAACATTTCCAATTTTTTCGTTCTCGATAATGTCTTTACTTTGAATCTCAGTACCATCTTCATTTTGAAATACTACTTTAAACTTAACATTACTCCAAACCGCAAAATACTCTGAATTAGCTGTAATTGTTTGTGGTTTGACAACATCTGCAACACCTTTGTCTGCTAGTTCTTTGCTGCTTGCCCAACCGATAAAATTATACCCTTCACGTATAGGTGCAACACTCAAAGAAGAATCCCATTTTGAACCACTTCGGATCGATAATGTTTTGTCATTTTTACCACCGTTAGCGTTCAGTTTAATTTCTTTGTAATCTTCTTTCCATTGTGCAACATAAGTTGTCGCTTGATCAATTGACTGTGTTGGCATTGATAATTGATTCACCACGACTCCATTATTCATGTTTAACCATCCATCCAGTACATATCCTGTTTTTTCAACAATTACACTGGTTGGCGGTTTTCCATATTCAACATCTTGATTTACATTTCCTAATACCAAATTACCACCATTTAATTCAAATACAACTGGCAACTTATCTCCCTCAAACACAGCTTGAAATGATACGTTTTTCATAATACGCAAATCAAACATTTGATCATTAGAATACATTTTTCCAACAGCAAATTGATTATCATTACTATTTGATACTTTCCATGCGCTAAAATGTCTTCCTATCGGTTCAATTACATTGGGAGTTGCTGGAATTGCACCGTCCACTAATTCAGGAATGGAATAGGAGATTGGTAAGTCATTATCTTGTACATGATTATTAAAGAGCAATTCAATCATTGGCCCATCCCACAAAGCAATATATGTCATATCTTTTGTAGGTTTCACAAGCATTAAATCATCTGAAGTTATCTCGCTACTATTATTCACGTTTGCATTAACCCAACCTTTGAAAGCCGAAATACTTGCAGATTGTGGTTGATTTGGTTTTTCAATTTGATCTACAATATCTCCAATTGTTTTTTTATATGGTACTTTTATTTCTTTCTTTAGATTACCTTCATCATCCGTTCCACTATTGAAATGCAATGTAACTGTGTATGTCTCATCTTCGTATACCGCATAATAAACAACAGGTTGTGTCGTATTTGAGAATGTAAATTCTTTATCTGTAATCGCTTGTGTTGCTGTTTTCGTTGTTGCCCAACCAATGAACTTTTTATGTTCTTTTGATGGCAATGCTACTTTTGAAAACTCCAACTTACTTAAATAAGGTTGTGAGAAAGTTTTGACTGTAGAACCATCCAAAAATGTACCATCGTTAGCATCGAATTGTACTTGAATTGTCTCTTGTTTCCAAATTGCTTTGTATGCACGATCTTTTTGTATTTCTTCGTACCCTATTTTGTCACCACTATAGATCACCCCATCTGATTCCCAACCGCTAAGTTGGTATCCATTTTTAACTGGTTCAGGGATTCCGTCAACATAGTCTTTCATTAATGTATATTTTGCAGCATCATTCCACTCTAAAGTAGTTTTTCCACTTAATTCCCCTCCATCAAAATCAAAATTGATTGTATGAAGGAAGTAAACGATTTTTAATTTTGCCTTCATGACAAATGCAGAAGGATCAGTACCAGCAAATTTATAATTATTATTTGTTGTCTGAATTGTTGCCAATACTTCGTATGTACCTACTTCAGTTGGCGGTTGTGTTGATTCATATGCTGTACCATCAATTCCTTTGTAATTATACGAAACACTCAATTTTGGATCAATCGTCATCAATTTCACAATATCATCAATCTCAATATTATGTGCACGCTTATCATACTCTACGCTCTCATCTTTAAAGGTGATTGTTGATAAATCATATGTTGCTTTTGTAATCGCAAAGTCAGTCTCAATCTTCCCGCTGTAGTTATTTATTAAATCAATTGTTAGTTTTGCATCTCCTGAACTTGTATTAGCTTCATAAGTAAGTTTGTAATCCTTATCTTCCTCCAGTATTTTGTTACGATTACTACTTTCGTACACAATTACTTTTGGTTTCAATGCTTTTCCAACATACTCGTGACTAATTTTTGAATTATCATATGTGTAACCAGGTTGATTTTCTTCCCATTTAAAATCCGGAGTGATTTTATTTGGTGTGATTACATAAGGTATGGATGGAATTTCCGTAGTCTCATATTGTGCTTGTTGAGACGATGGGGTATAAATTGCTTTTACCCAATACTTTCCTGCATTTTTGGGTGCTCCACCATCTTCTAATGCTCCATCACTTGCGGTCGTTACTTGTGTCATACCACTATTCGAATAGTATTGATAAGTGATATTACTTTCTTGATCTCCATCTAAAATAACACTTGTTACATTAGGATCATAAAAATCGACGATATCCTTAACAGGTTGTTGTGTGCCATTATAAATAGTTGTAGGAGCATCGTTTTTGATTTTACCTGATGGTGTTATTCCTTTAATATCAGCTCGTACCGTAGCTTCATTGGATGGAAGAACATAATTATTTCGACTTGTTCCAGCTAGAGATACTAATGAAGTGTTAATCACAACTAATTTATTTTTCTCCGTCAACATATTTTCAAACGTTCCTTTTGTGATGGTAGCGTTTGCTAAAGTAATATTATCTCCACTAATTACCCCGCTCACTTTAATCTGTCCACTCGCTGTAGCATTCGTATTACCATCGTACTCTTTATTATTTGCTCTAACACTACTTACATCCCACTCTAACGTTTTAGGAACTATTGACAAATGTTTTGTAAGATAAATAGGATTGGGATTTGACTCCACATACATAGGTATTAGCACATCATATTCACCAGCGTTAATAGGTGGTGCTGTAGATGAAGTGTTTGTCGCCACATTAGTATATGTTAACGTCCCAATTTTAATATCGTTAAACTCAGAAGGTATCGAATATGGTTTTGCCTTTTGATCATATGTGTATGTTTGATTAAAGAGATCAGGCGTCGAAATCATCCGATGCGTTAGCTTAATATCATTCGTATTAAAGGCAGGCACTGTAAATGTCGTTGATTGTCGATTGGACACTTTTTCTGATTTTGCCACTTGAATTACCATATTTAGAGTGTAATTATTTCCTAATTTAGCACTTGAAAGGGTGATTAAATGAACACCACTTTTTAAAGCTGTTCCACTTAATTGAACACTGGATGCAACCGATGATAAATAATCACTAGAAGAACTTGGACTATGAGAAACAGTTGCTGTGATTCCATTCACTCCAACAGAAGCTGGTGTATTATAGGTAAACTTAGTTGGTTTCCAATGTGCATACAACGTAGTATTCCCAACCACTTCATATTCACGAGTTCCATATCCATTAGAGTCATAATACATCATACCTTTTCCATTTGCTTGATCATAATACCCTTGAAAAGTATATCCTGTACGTGTTGGTGTCGTGATTTTCGGTAAATCTAAACCTAAGACTGCATTTTCGCTTGTCGTTCCAACAGTAGTTGCGCCTTCTGGTCTAAAAGTAATCGTATATTGAATATTAGGATTCGTTGTTACGTGGTTGGCTTGGCGATTCCCCACAGTGGTTAAATTTGAATACAGTGTTCCTGCACCACCTGAAGCTCCGGGTCCTCCCCCGTTTCCTCCGGCAGGTCCATGAAGTAAGCGGTACCCATCTTCCCATTTCTCAACTCCTGCTCCACCACTAGAAGCTCCATTACGATTACCACTACTTCCTTGATTACCATTAAGTTTTAATCCACCACTTGAACTCAAAGCCAAAGACGGATTACCAGCTAGCCCAAGGCTTCCATTTCGAGAGGAACCTCCTCCTCCACTACCTGCACCAACAAAAGCAGAGCGCCATCCTCCAGAAAAATCGTAGATTGCCATAGAACCAGCAGCACCTCCACCACCAGCTCCACCACCAGCACCTCCACCTCCAATGATATCAGCAGAAGATCCAGCTCCTCCACCTCCACCACCAGCTCCTCCAGTGAATCCTACATAATGTCCTGAAACTGCATCCTCAAAAGGCGTTCCTGCACGTCCTCCGCTTGCTTGCATTTCGTATCCACTTGTTGCTGAACTAAATTGAGTAGAAAAGAAATATATGGTTCCTGCTGATTCCCCATTGTAACCCCAACTTCCATCGCTACCAGGTGCACCATAATGTGCTCTACGTGTTATATTAAAGCGGTTAAAAAACAAACCACTTGAATTTCCAATTCCATAATGATAGATACCTGTAATAGAACCACCAGCACCTCCATTTGTACCTCCGGTTCCACCA
Source organism: uncultured Erysipelotrichaceae bacterium (assembly GCA_964370395.1). Classification (GTDB taxonomy): domain Bacteria; phylum Bacillota_I; class Bacilli_A; order Erysipelotrichales; family Erysipelotrichaceae; genus JBGUVL01. The sequence goes on along the minus strand of CAYJIZ010000023.1, from coordinate 19,796 downwards.
TTTCCACCAATTGCTGCACCGGCTCCACCTCCACCAGGTCCACCAGTACCTCCACTACCAAATCTTGCATAATCACCACTGTTATCAGTAATGACACAGGCGGAACCACTTCCACCGTTTTGTCCATTTCCAGGCGCGCCTCCATATGCATTTAACGTCCCTTTTCCTGTTACAATTAATGTAGAAGAGGAAGGTACACGAATAGCTGCACCTCCAGGTGTAGAATTATTACCATCTCCACCATATACTGTCAACGAACTATTTTTAGGGATAAAAATAACTGCAGTTGCATTTTCTCTTACAATTAGTCCGTTGTTTCCCGTAGTTGGACCAGCCATCTTGTAGTTTGTATTTGCGGGAACTTGATAAACCATATTATCCTCAAGTATCGTTCCTCTAGTAGGTGTTGAAGTCCAAACTGTTAATCTAGTAATAGGACCTGCTTTAATATCCATAAAAGGAAAAAGTGTCACAAACAACATACAAATTACAATTGTTGCAGTGAGACCTTTTTTAACTTCAATATATAGTTTTGATTCCATTCCAAAAATACCTTTTCTATTTATCTTCATACGCATCGCTCCTCTTAAAAAAACTAACCCAATAACCAAATTCATTATACAAACGACAGTGCAATTAAAGTGCAATTTTTTTATGGTGAAAATAACTTTTTTTGTTTATTAAAGCCTATTTTCACAGAGAACTCTAATCCATAAGCGATAAAACAAAAAAAACATCTACCTGTATTTTCATTTTCGGTAAATGTTTTTTTGTTATACTAACCAGATTAAGATTTATTTCCAAAGATTAATAATGTACTTTTTTCTTCTTGGTTTGCCCATATCTTTTCTTGTTTTTTTGTTTCCAATTTTCACTTGTTTTCTTTGCATTCTTTTTTACTTCTTGCGGTTTTCGTTTATCACTACTTTTTCCGCTCTTTTTCTTTGCAACTTTATCTTGATCACTTTTTGTATTGCTTCGTTTTTGATTCGGTTTGCTTACTCTTCCCTTTTTCTTAGGAGATGGAGTCTTCACTAGCATAGGAAACTCGTGCTCAATTACAACTGGTATTTTCTTACGTGTTAAACGTTCGATGTCTTTCACATAAGGAACTTCATCAATATCACAGAAAGAAATAGCGATACCACTGCTTCCCGCTCTTCCTGTACGCCCAATACGGTGTACGTAGGATTCTGGTTCATTAGGAAGATCATAGTTAATTACATGGCTTAAATCATTAATATCAATTCCACGCGCAGCAATGTCTGTTGCTACTAATACACTAATCTTTCCACTCTTAAAATTCGCTAATGCCAATTGGCGTGCATTTTGACTTTTGTTTCCATGGATTGCATTGGCTTTAATGTTTGCTGCATCCAAATATTTCACAACACGATTCGCAATCGCTTTGGTACGAGTAAAAACCAACGCTGTCGCAATTCCTTTGTTTGTAAGCAAATCAATTAATAATTTTCGTTTGTTTGCTTTATCAACATAATAAAGAGATTGTGTTATTTTATCAACCGTAGATGACTCTGGTGTCACTTCAATATGAACGGGATCTTTCAATAACGTATTTGTCAGTTCTTTAATCTCTTTTGGCATTGTAGCACTAAATAGTAATGTTTGTTTCTTCTTTGGAATTTCTCTAATAATCTTTTTCACATCATTTAAAAAACCCATGTCTAACATTCGATCTGCTTCATCTAATATAAAGATTTCCACATGTGATAAATCAACAATCCCTTGTTTGATTAAGTCATTCAATCGCCCTGGCGTCGCTACTAAAATATCTACTCCACTACGAATGCTTTTCTCTTGTGGTGATTGTGATACACCACCAAAAATAACAGTGCTTTTTAGTGGAACGTATTTCCCATACGCTTTGAAGCTTTCTTGAATTTGAGAAGCTAATTCTCTAGTTGGTGTCAATATCAGCGCTTTGATTACTTTACTTTTACGTTTCTCTAATAACTGAAGTGTTGGAATCGCAAAAGCTGCCGTCTTCCCTGTTCCTGTTTGTGCACACCCTAAGATATCACATTGCTGTAATGCAGAAGGGATTGCCTGTTCCTGAATAGGAGAAGCTTCCACATATCCTTTTTCTTTAATCGCCTTTAAAATTGGCTCGATAATATTTAAATTTTCAAATTTCATTGTATTCTTTCCTGCTGTTCTCATAAAAACAAGCAACCGATTTTGCTTGTTTCTTGAACTTCTATTTCTTAAGCATATATTTAATAGTACCACAAAATAGTACATCTTTCTTCTTTTTCAATAGTAACTTTACAAATCACTGTAATTATTTTATGAAGACACACAAGAAAGAAATCAATTAAGCAACGTTCAATCTATTTGTTACTATTAAATATTGGCTCTATGATATCTTCAATTAAGCCTACAACAAGCTTTGCTCTAGGTTTAAATAAAGCTGCTATGCTAATAACCAAATTATCCTTCGAGTTTACATAAATGATATTTCCACTGTCTCCCATTGCTGCATACCCATTTGCGATTTTTGTCCACCATAAATATCCATATGGTAGATCTTCCTTCGCCCATCTACTGTGCTCACGAGTACTTTCCCTTACCCATTCTTTGGAAACAATTTGTTTCTCGTTCCACACTCCTTCATTCAAATAGAGTTGTCCAATTTTAGCCATATCTCTTGTTGATAAAGTTAATCCCCATCCTGCTGTGTTCGTTTGATTTTCATCTGCTACCCATCCACTCGCATCATTATTTTTTATAAACGAAACATGCACATCAGCATCATACAAATAAATGTTTGAATCTATTTTAATATTAAGTGGATTAAATAAGTATTGTTGTGCAAATTCTAAAACTGTTTGTCCTGTAGCCTGTCTCAATATTCCACTTAAAATATCAGGTCCTATCGTTGCCATATAACGAAATTCTCCTACTGGCTTTTTTCCACCAAGTAAATCAAGTGTTGCATTCACCCAATCTGTTTGTGAACAAACCTTAGTGTATGGCGAGTATTTAAATTTAAAGGGAGCTGTCATTGTTAAAAGGTGTTTTAATGTTACAGTTTGTAACGTCTTCTCTCCCCTTTTTAGCGTGTAATTTGGAAAGAATTCTAATACTTTTTGATCTACACTTTTAATGTACCCTTTATCAATCGCAATCCCGATTAATATTGATATCACACTTTTGGTAGCCGAAAAAATATGAAAGGTATCATTCTGCGTATGATCATTGAAATATTGTTCGTAAACTATTTCTTCATCTTTTAAAATAACCATTCCCGCAAAGTTTGTATATTCGTTTTGTATTAATGATTCTAATTGCTTTATTTTATTTTCCATTTTGCTTTATCCTTTCGAAATTGAAGTTGTTAAATATTTTACGCTTTTTTCTTAATTGGATAATACACTTCTGTTATTAGTTCGTTTTCATTTGCGATCATACCTGGATCATTTACATATATCTCATAAAGAGCATTGCTACTTTCGTACCCTTCTCTTTCTGCCCATTCTATTTGTTTGGTATAAATAGAAGCAAGATTATGATAACTTCCATGAAGTATTGTTTTTAAACAAAGACCTGGATGAAAATCTCTTGTTCCTTTTGCTCTCTCTTTCACAGCAATGGCAAACTCCGTATCTAATCCATCGCTGCCAAATTCATTGTCGTGAAATAACACCAACGGTGGAGCTGCAATTGTAAGATTATCTTTTTTTATCCTCTTAACAATTTTAGTAAAGCATTCTTCGTATGCTTCTTTCATTTCAAAGCTTTTGACTTTTTTCGTACGGATACAAGAAACATGTTCGGTACTTCAACAAGTTTGATTTCAATATTGTCTAAATAAGACATAATGGAATTACCTTGTTGAAGTGTCAAAATATCTTGATGTAATTGGTACAGTTTTTTTTCATAAGCTTGTATTTGTTCATTGATTTCCTTTTTCTTGACTAATAATTGATTGTATAAACGTTTATCATGTTCGCTTGCATTAAGCACCTCTTTTATTTCTTCAAGGGAAAAGTGATACGTTTTCAATCGATTAATAAATAACATTGTTTTTAATTGGTCTAGCGAGTAGTAACGATAGCCATTGGCTTCATTTACCTCACTAGGTAAAAGTATCCCTATCTCTTCGTAATAGCGTAGTGTTTTAGTCGATACTTTACATATTTTTGAAAATTCGCCAATTGTTAGCATAGCTTTTCATCCTTTCAAATATTTAACGTTCTTCTTTTTCATCTTACACGTTATCCTAAGGTGAAAGTCAATGTAGAAAACGGTATAGGATGAACTTAACACGATTAAAAATGAAAGACAAATCAAACTTACATGAATTCTCCACTAGTAGAGAATTGGTATCAAAAAAAGTCAGGCTTTTCATCCTGACTTTCAACTAATTTATGGAGGTTCTTTTACTAATCACAAAAATTAAACTAATTTTATTAATTTGTGTTAGTTATTTTACTTCTAAACAATTCCGTTAAGCTATTAATAATTGGCTCATAGATTTTTTCATCTCCAACATTATCTTTTTTAAACTCGTTACTATCCCAAATTTCTTTAGCTTCATTGTTTTTAACTTTATGCCAATTATCAGATACAGATTTCAAAATATTGATAAAATCCAAACCCTTTAAACAATCAATAAACTCTTTTGTTGTTATACCGTCTTTTTGAAGTTCACAATAAACTTCTTTCAAAAAATATGTAACATGATATTTAGCATATTTCAAAATTGCTGACTCTTTTTCTGATAGATCAGCACTACTTTTCAGGATCTTGTTAAACTCTGAACTAACTAGGCGATGGATTTCCATGGACAAATTGACATATCTATATTCTTCTAAAAGAATTTCGTTAATGTCATCCTCTTCCTTATTTTGAAGGTTTATAAATACCTTTTCATTTGCAAATGTAGCTTCTTTTCCCTTCAATTTTAACAAAGTGTTAATCCCTTTTGAACGAGCCTCTCCGGGATGTTCTGCTTTCACAGCGTACAACACTCTGGTCAAATCGTCTAATCGGTAATGTTTGTTTGGAATTGAAGAATTTTCCCCTCTTCGCACAATCTTAAAAGCACGCTCATCACTAGTATTTTTATAGCATTCATTTATCGCATTTATTAGTTCACAAGTGTATACAATATCGCTTTTAATAATTGGTTTTTGTCTATTCAATGAAATAGTTACATTATTAACTCGATCTCTAACTTTTGTACTCTCGTATTCTTTTTCATCTAGCTCAATTATTTTAAATATAACATAAGCTTTTTCTATTGCACTCTTTTTTATTGCATCATCAATTGTATCATCATAAAAAAACTTAGCAGAAGATGAAATCGTTTGTGCACCATTTACGATTGATATCTTATCAAATTTATCTATTATTTCAACGCTAGAATAGGTCAAATACTCTAAACAACCTTTTGGAGCGTAGAGTGTAATTCCGTTATTTAAAAACCAAAAATCTCCAGGATTATCATTTAAGGTTTTTCTAATAGAAGAGTCAACATCTAAAACATCTTGAATACCTAATCTAACATTTTTTATAAAAAGATTTTCACCTAACTTATTATAAAGCGCAACTACATCAAACAATCTAACTGTACACACTCTACCCGTCAACTGAATTTCATCTACATTTTCTGAGCAAAATTTTTGTGAGTTCATTTGGTTTATTTGTAGACTATGTTTTTCTTTATTAGATATTGCATTGGGATAATTTGTAAAAATCATGTTTAGTTTCAAAGTACGTTTAGCACTATTGATTTTTTTTATTCTACCTTTTATTTCATTTATTCCATTTAAGCAACCTTTACTCTGTAACATGTTTTCGATCTTTACAGATATCTCTGGAGTCTTCGAAATTAATATAAACCTAAAATCATAATTATATCTTTTTTCTTCATTCGCTTCTTTTTCTTTTTCTTTTTTATCATTTTCTACAGCATCAAGGGCATTTTTAAAAAAACTCATTAATTTATCTCGTGTGTTTTCAATTTCATTTTTGACTATAAATATAGGAAATAATTTTTTATCTTCCTCGTTTTCGGAATCTTCTACAACTGAAAGATCCATTCCACTTAAAATAATATCTTTTTTTAACCAATCATGACCGCATTTTGCTCTCAAAACAGACGTGATTTCATCAACATCAACTTCCATTAATCCAAATTCATTTATCCAAAACTTAATTACTTCTTCTAATTGGTTCTTTTCTTTCATTTATTTTTCCCCTTCTTCTTCAAAGTTATTATATACGATAAACTTCGATATCACCTTTCTCATCTCATCAGTTGATCTCTTGCTCACTCTTACAGACTCATTACTAATTTCATTTAAGTTTTGATTTATTTTTTTAATTATTCGTACAAATGATTCATGAACCAAACTTAAATTAGTTGAATCTTTTTTTTCTATATTTATCAAATTAAGTGTATGTTTCATATCTTCATAAACTCTATCAATAAAATCTAGCATTTCTCTTATTGTTTCTTCATAAAGTTCATAACAAATATCTTTGGAATCATTTGCGATCGCATACAATTGATTACAGACTTCATTATAGAAATAATCCAAATTATCAAAAATATTCAATTCGATATTTTCTAATATGTCTTTTTCTTTGTAGAATGATCCATCACTATAATATTTACTATTTTCAAGTGCTCTTGCTGGATAATTACTGATCTCTGGATAGACAAAGGTATTATTGATTCCGAAAAGATCATTCAATTCTCTTCTGATACTTGCCTTACTATCGTGACCAACAATTATTCGACTAATAATAGACTCTGGAAGTGCTCTAAAATGCTTCCCAGGAAATAGGATAAAGCCACCTTGTTGTGCTTCAATTCGTCTGTTCTTACGATAATAATCAATTATTAAATGCTCATAAGCATATATAGGGTATTTAGACATGAAATGATCTTCCGAGTTAGAGATCAAATCATAATATAATTCTTCTAATTGTTTTGAAGCAGGTGATATCATTTTACACACATCAATTAGAACAACTTGTCCGTCCTCATCATCATATGCTGTAATTTCAGAATTAAAATGTGGTGTTACTGCAAAATGTAATGCAATCAAACAATTAAAGCTTACATCTAACAAGCGACTTGGAAAACCTCCATGTTGCGCTTCAATTGCTGTTAGTAAATAGGATGAGTCATCATCGAAACCTTCTGATCTGATTATGTTCAGAATATTCAGTTCAAATTGTTCATTAATTCTTCTTTTTTCTTTGTAATTATCTCTAAATAAATTTGGAAAAGATGATTTACCATAAATTTTTTGTTCTCCACGAAACACTGTTTTTTTATCTGGTATTTTTTCACACAACTCTTTAACAATACCAATATACTCAGCAACACTTTTTATTTTACCATCATAATTTTTTTCTTTTTCATTTTGCATACCAATCTCCCTTTAAAATTAACAATTTGATTCTTTAGTTAACCCAAATCAAATGTTTACATTTTACATAGTACCATTGATTTCTTCATATTTAAAGATCTAAATAAATACAACATTGAATACTTCAAGTTTTTTAAGCATTATACTTTTCCTCACAACAAAAATCTACACCATTTTTCAATCTCTTCGTTCCATTCACATTTTCATAAAAGTCATCATATTTATCCTCATCCTATACTTGATACATCAAAAAAATCTGCTTTCTCATTTGAAATATGAAATACTTGGATAGAAATAACTAAAGCTATTATAGCAATAACTATTCCTGTCAAATTTAATATATTACTTATACTATCTAGTTTTTTGTTTAGTTTTTTCAACATAATCTTATTTCTCTTTTCATTTGTAAATTTCATTTTTATATTTATCTTATTTGAATATAACAATCAAATCCCGATGAGGATAAAAACAACAGAAATATTTATTTGAACTTGAAAATAAGTATGAAAACTGCTATAATCAGTCGATAAGGAGGAACCTTATGCGACCTATATCAATACTTAATTATCAAGGAAATAAATCTTCATTGATGCCATTCATTAGCGAGAGTATTCGCAAGTATATTTCTCCTGGAGACATGATTTGTGACATTTTTTCAGGTTCAGCGAGTGTTGGATCTTTTTTTAAGGATGATTATCAAATCATAGCAAACGATGCTGAAATTTATTCCGCTATTATTTCTGATGCATTACTAAACATCCCTGAAAAAAAGTTTTTAATTGATGTTCAAGATAATTTTTTTAAAAAGTATATAAGTAATTTCAACCATCTTCTTACAAAACAAGAAGACATTATTGCTTTAGAAAGAAAATTTATATCATTAGATAATACAACTGAACTGATTTCTTTATATCGATCATTCCCTACAATATGGAATAATAAAGATCCTTTAGTTTCTCAAAAAAATTTAAAAAGAAGCAATGGATACAATTTATTTTTACGATATTATGCTGGAACCTATTTTGGTATTGAACAAACTATTCAAATTGATGCAATTATAAAAACCATTCATTGTATCGATTATACAAAGGTCAAAAATGTATTATTTAGCTGTTTATTTTACGCCATGAAAGAAGTCGTTTTTTCAAAAGATGGCCATATGGCTCAACCACTAGATATTAAGAAAAACAGCACTAGGCACCTTAAACAAAGGAAAAAAAATATTATTACTTATTTTAAGAAAAAATTAGATGAATTTATTGAACAAGGTAGTGAACTTCCCCAAGAAGTAAAACATAAAATTTTTAATCTTGATATAAGTGAATTGCTTAAAAGTGATGATTTTAAAAATCATCCTATCAAATTAATCTATGCAGATCCTCCCTACACAGATATGCAATATTCTAGATACTATCACCTACTCAATGTCGCGGCTATGTATGATTATCCAGAGCCTACGTATTCTAGAGGGGCATTCACAAAAGGGCTTTATACTGAAGGTCGAAACCAATCAGATCTTAGCAAAAAAAGTGCTGCAAAAAAACGACTTTATGAATTGTTTTCTTATTGCAAAGATAACAACATCGTACTAGCGTTAAGCTATGCTTATCCTAAAGATGAAGTAAATCAAAATACAGATAGATATACCGTCTCTATTGAGGACCTAGTAACTATGGCAACTGAAACTTTTGGTAGTAAAAAAGTTCAAATCGAACAAAAAAAATATCATCATGCTAACCATCGAAACAGCAATCCAAAAGAGGTTCTTGAATATCTAATTCTATGTGGTCAAGAAAAGCACAAATCTAGTTATGATTTAGTATCTTTGAAAAAGGAACTCAAAAATATTGTTCCAACTTCTAAAAACCCAATATATAACACTCATTTATATTGGTCTCAAAAGTCTTATAATATTATTGATACATTGATAACTCATCTTTCGTCCGAAGGAGATGTGGTTTTTGATCCGTTCATGGGTTCTGGGGTCACTGTTTTAGAAGCTGTTAAAAATAATATGAACAGAATTGGAATAGGATGTGATGTAAATGAAATGTCAAGCTTTATCACAAGCAATATAATTAATGATATTCGTAAAGCCAATCTAGAGCTGTTATTCAATGAATTTGAGAGTAAGTTAAATGAGTTACTACCATATTATGAAACTAAGTGTCCCCTATGTGAGCAATCTGGAATAGTAACAAAAGTCGTATTTGATAAACCTAGTAGAACTGTTAATAATTTTTTAATAAAGGCTATCTCATACAATTGCCCAAATTGTGGAAAACAAGTTAAAGAAGGAGATAAAGATGATTATGAAATATTCATCAATTTAAAATGCAACAAGTTTGTCACAAATCAACATCTTATACAAAACAGTAAAATTGCAGTGGGTGCTTCAGATACTATTAGCGATATTTTTACACCAAGGAATTTTTCAGTACTTAATGAGATTGTTGGTTACATAAACAGCGTAAAAGAAAAGAATGTCTTGAATTACTTGCTTATGTCTATACTTCATCTTGCAAAAATCACAGATACACATTCTAATTCCCAGTGGCCATTATGGATACCAAAAAAGAATTGTGTCGAAAAAAATGTTATTGACTTACTTCAACGGAAAATGAAAAGTCTAATTTTAGCTCAAAAATTCATCAACACACACTATTCCCGTAGTCAAATAGCTTCCACATATTCTGATCTAACTATCAATGATGTAATGGTTTTAACTAAAGGAAGCCAGTATATTACAAACATTGATATACCAGATGACTCCATCTCACTGATAATAACAGATCCCCCTTATATGGATCAGGTTTTATACTCTGAATATATGCAATTATACCAGCCCTTTATTGGGATTGACTTTAATCTAAACGATGAAATAATTGTGTCCTCCGCACCAGAAAGGAAACGTAATAAAGATGAATATTTTAAACTTTTGTTTGAAGTTTTTCACATTTGCAAAAATAAGTTAAAAGAGAATCACATTATGTGCCTTTTCTTTCATGATAGTAACCTAGATGTTTGGGTCAAATTGATGAATATATTAGAGAAAAACGGCTTTAAATTTATTTCTCAAGAACATATCAAAAAATCAAAAACGGTAAAAAACATACTAAGTCCAAAAAAATCTTTAAGTGGAGATGCTGTGCTTTTCTTTGAAAATACTAGATCTGTACTCCCAACACTAAAGACGTCAATTTCAGCTGATGAAATAAAGCATTCTGTTTATTTAGAAGCAAAAAAACTCCTGGAGAAATATGGAGACTTAAGCACACCAGAGTTATACGATTTAGGAATCATGGAATTACTCATTGAAAACGGATGGTTGTATGAACTCTCAACAAAATACAAATCATTAGTTGAAATATTTGAACAATATTTTATTTGGAAAAAAGAATCAGCAAAATGGCACCTTCAAAGATAGAAGGTGCCATTCTTTATAATATATTTGAATTATAATATTTACCTGGGAAATGGTTATTTAATTTTAAAAGCAACTCTTTACCATCGAGTAATTCAACATTTTGAAGTTTAGCAATCTTGTTTGCATCTTTGGAATATCCTGAAGTAGTATAGCAAGCAATTTTGTTTGCACCTAACCGCTCCCTTTCTGATACTAGCCTTTGGATCGGTGTTGCATCAACATTACTTATCCAACGTTTACACTGAATTAACCATGTTTCACTAGAATTCCCATCAAACCTTTTTGCTACTATATCTACGCCTAAATCCCCGCTTCCCCCTTTACGATGTACATCGGCGTAGTTTTCATGTTCAAGTAAAGACTTACACAGATCTTCAAAATCGTATGGATCCATCGTTGCAATATCAACTGCATCCGAATTAAAATCTTTTGGTAATTCCTTTTTTATATAGTATTTTCCATCATTACTCTTATCTGTTTTGTCTGCGACAAGATTATCGATTTCCTTAATATTGTCATCATCATTAAGTAAGCTATATAAAGTCTGATTATTACCATCAGATAGCTCATCAATAAGTTCTACGTATAAATCTTCAAGTACAAATTTATTATATTTATTGAGCAATCTGTTCACATAAAAAGGAACCAACTCATATAATTTTTTAAAAAGTGTATCCGTATCCTCTTGATCTAAATATAATCGTTTTTTATCTAATTGAATATCTTGACCGTCAACATAAAAGTTGTTTTTTATTACTTCAACAACTATGTTTTGAATAGTTTCATTAAAATGAATACCTTTTTTAGACAAGTCTTTTCTCGCCATATTCACCGCTGTAGTCATGGTATATGGGGCATCTTTTACTTTTTTCAATTTGTTGTAAACATCATCTACTAGTTGATTTTCATAATTTTCATCTTCTATGTATAAGTAACGTTGATTCTCAGGAAGCTTTTCAAAGCCAATAACAACTTCATTTATTAAAGTATTTTTATAGGCAGATTGTTTTCTAAGAGTTGGATCATTTTTTTCCACACCAATGCGAAATGTATATTCAAAACCATTTTTGCGTGCATAGTCAATTATTCGCGCAAATACATTGAAATATTTCATTTTTCCCAACTTTGTGAATATTACTACTGGTGCACCAACAGGCAAATGGTTTGAAAATGTCTTAAACATCTTATCAATATCATTGTAGTAATGGTTTAAATCTTTATTTTTTCTCTCAACAGCATTTGTAACTACCATCTCACTGTCAAGCATAGCATCTGTTAACTCAAACTTCTTCTTATTTTCATCAAAATGATTTAACCAAACCCTAAACATTTGATTTCTTTCCAAATACGGAACTTGATCCGTATATGGGAAATCTGTAATAATCGCGTCAAAAGAAAGCTGTGGATTCTCATTTAAATATTGGAAATAATCTGCATTAACAACAGAATATCTGCTGCCATTTGAAAAATTTTCTGTTAGAATTTTCCCGTTATTTTTTTGAAAATTAACAAATTTTCTATATTTTGATTCGAACAATTCCCAAACATTCATATCTTGTGCTTTCTCATTTACTACATGATACAAAATATCTGTAGAACTGCCATACATTGCAATCCTAGCAAGGCTTAGTGAAGCAACTAATACTTGTTGTAAAAAATCTTTTTCTTTTGATGAGGGAAGCTTTGAAATCTCATTTTGAACCATTAATAAAGCCACTTTGTTTCGATGAGTAAAAATAGTATCATACCTATGCGCACCTGTTGATTCAGTAATGTTAATTCTGCTATTAACATAATACTTATCAGTTGGAAATTGACTCACTTCCATTTTATTAATTTCCTCAATTTTTTTCCAATCTATTTCTTCAAATTGTTTAGTGTTTTTTCCACATATAGGGCAATTATATAACATTTTTATATTGTTCCCTAAACTGATCTCTCTATTATCGGAAGGATGAAAATATCCATTTTTCCCTTCTTGGGGGTCAAAAAGAACTTTTTTTATATAATTCTTATTGTTACAGCATTCAGTTTCATATAAATACATAATATCTTTTTTTACTGCTGCTTCGATTTGAGAAAAATATTTAGAAAGGACCTTGAAATCATTTTTTTCAAACAGTACTTTATCTACAGAATATGTATAATTATCAAGTTCAATACCAAGAAACTTCCTATTAGCATTTTGACTTGCAAGAAGTGTCATGCCACTACCTAAAAATGGATCCAAAATAAGTGCATCTTCTTCTGTAAGACATCTTATAACTTTTTCTATTATTTCAGGAGACTTTCTTCCCTTGAAAGTGAACGTTTCCTTTATTGAACGAGGCACAATATTATTAGTATCACTTAAAGCACTTGCGATTTTATTTATGATTGATGTTGTTTGAATTTTTTTTCTCATTATTCTTTCTCACTTTCTAGTAAAATATTTACTTCTACGTTAAATATCTTAGATAATCGATCTAAGACATTTAGATTTACTCGTTTGTTTTTCCCATTAACATAACGTAAAAATGCACGATAACTCATATTGTATTCTTCAAAAATATCTTCATTAAAAAATGATTCATGAATATCCTTTTCTAATCTAAGCTTCCCGAGATTTTTCACGAGAGTCATGGTAACATTATCTCGCCAAATTGGTGTTTCAATCGTAAAACTATTATTTTCAACTAGCAGTTCTGAGATTTCAACCCCTAAATGATAAGCAATATCGTCTAGTTGCTGTATACTTGGAGAGCTTCTACCTGAAGACCAGTTTAATACAACATTTATAGAGCAATTCATTTTCCCTGCAAGATCTCGTAATGAATTAACTTTGTAATATTGTTTTAAATTTTCAATTAAAACTTCTGAACTATCCATTTAACTTTTCTCCTATCATGCATCTATCATTAGTATACAAAATAAAATATTATAGCAACAACACCAAAATGTACATCAGAAAAATTAATTTGAAGAAATAAAAAGGTTGTATCTACAAACCCTTACAATTCTATAGTTTATTTCTTATAGTTTCATCAATGTAATTTAGAATATTATCCCTTTCTTACATCCATTTCACTTGATCCTTTGCTTTTTAAAATCAATCAATAATCGTGAATATATTTTATTCGCTTCTTTATCAATCAATTGAAGGTAATCATATCTCTAATTTGTAGATTTTAATTTAAGGTACACCCCTTTTTGATGTTCTCTCTAATATTTCAGTTTTATTCTCTCATACTTCGTTAATTGTATGTTTTCTTGTTTATCTTCTTTTAAGTTTAGAAAATAACATCTTCCTCTTCTATATATTCTAATGTCATAAATGTGTTCTTCCATTCTCATTTATTGTTTGAGTTTCTAATTCAAATTTTCGAATTCTTAATATTCGTTCTTCAATCCTCTTACAATTTTGTATCCCTTTTCGCTGTTTTCAAATCTTAGGGGTGTAAGACTTCGCTTCCCTTTTCGATTACTCTTTTAAGGCATTCTCTAGACATCTTCGTCTCTTGTTTTTGTAGAAGCTCTTGATACTGTTTTAGTTGTTTAAAAGTTTCAATATTTTTCTTTCACATGTAATCGTTTCATTTGAAATATTATCCATTTTATTTATCACTAACTTTAATTCTTTTGAACATTTATATAGGTGAATGAAATAATCTTTGGCTGATTCAGTTGTCTATTGAATTATATTCAAAATACTTTCACAATAAAAAAAAAGAAATAAAGTGAGAGGATAAAAGATATGTCATTATTCAAAAATTAATCTAATGTGAATTTTATAAATAAAATAGATATTGATAATATAATAAATTGTTTTGATACACATCTAATACATATTAATGATTTGGCAAAATTAAAAACATCAATATGTATGAAAACAGATGATTATTTTGGTTCAATGAATCATATTCAGATTTCATTAAATGATGTTCCCCTTTTTTATGCACATAACCCCGGATGTCTTACTTGCGCAAGTTTGATTGCCACAGATTTTGGAGTTGAAAATACAAATTGTATAGAATTAAAAAACATTTCGAATAAAAATAAATTATAACTTTATAGGTCTTTCTCAATCAATAAAAGACCTTAAACCTTTGTTATTTCTTTTAGAGACTGGTTTATATATAATTGCTGATATGCTGTGTTATCCCACAGACGGGAATAACAACTTTTTTTGGAATGACCCTAATGATTACACAGAAAATTCAACAAGTTGAATGGTTTGGTTAAATGACGCTTATTTTAATTCAGAATTTATTAATGGTCAACCTCTATATTTATTTCCAACGCAAAGAATTAGTAAGCTCGATAATAAGAGAGCAAATCAATATATAAAAATGTTTAGATCAAACGCTCAAAGATCTCAATCTATTTCATATCATTTTAATCAATCTATCAATTTTCTTTTAGACGATCATCACAAGTCATGCGCTTCTGCATTAATGCATGAACCCGTGAATACATTGGTTAAAACTCCATTAACTTATCACTACACCAATTATAACAATGGAAACCTAGAAAATACTCAGTATCAATTTGCAGATTTTACAATTCCAAAATTAGATATTCCTCAAAAATATAGAATTTGAAGAAATAACCAAATAAAAATTGCAAAACCAAAATATGAATATCACAATGTGAATAATAGGGAGTAGGAAAAGGAGTATATAGATAGTGTATCATATTTTCCATCTGAAAAGGACTTTGCAATTATGTAATCAGCATATACAAATAATGCAACAAAGCAGGAAATCCAACAATGGATTGAGTCAAATGATAATGCTGATAAAAGAAAACTTCGTTCATTAATTTCACTTTGGAAGGTAATCGATAAAAAAAGCTAAAAAGTCTTGCGTTAAGTTGCGCAAAGATGAAAGGAAATACCATGCTTAAAGAAGACGCTTTCAGAGCATTATGTCAATTAAAAAATGATTCTGAAATAGAATTTTTTTTATAGAGTATTTAACTGAAGATAAAGATCCACTCAGTTTGCTAAGAATAATTGCTGATTCATATTAGGATGATTAATTTTAGCTACAAACTCTTACTTATAGCTAATGCTTTTATTTGAATATCTAAATCTTCAAATGCGTATAAGTAGTTATATATCCTACTAAAGATATTTTCATTATAACGCCTCTCTTAAATAGCAAAAAACCTCGATAGTATCGAGGATTTCTTTCATTTACCTATTAGTCCCACTCATCTTGGCGAATTAAATGCTGAACTTATTTATTTAAGTCAAGAACCGATTTCCTTCTATTTCTTAATTACAATATACATTTTCTATGTAGCTTTGCAATGAGATAGTATCAATAAAGTATCAAACACAATTTTAAATTGCTATATATTTATTAAGTATCTCAAGTTCTTCTTCTAAATCACCCGAAATTGGTCCGTTATCTACTCCACTAGCTGCATAATCAATGAAGTAAATCTTATCAAATTTCTTTCCTACCATAAATTTTGTAAGTTCTATTTGCATTTCTCTTAATAACCAAGGTCCGCATATTGAACTTCTATCATATTCCGAAGTAACAATTAACAAATTCACAGAATCAAATTGTAAATCAAAGAAATAATCCTTGTTGTTTTTTTTAAACAAACATTTTAAAAATTGATTAGGCAAAATATTATAATCAAAGTTAATATTTTCCATATACTTAGTCGTAAACCCTTTAAAAACATTATTCAAATTATTTTCTATAAAAATATTTTCTTGTGTTCCAAAAATTGTTACTACTTCGTATAAATGTTTTTTTCCTTGATAATCAAATAATATAAAATCTCCAGGCTCATGCGGTTCTATATGCTCGTATTTTATTTTTCTGTTTCCTAGAAAAGCAAGAAAATGAAATGTTTCGTGCATTTTCTTTATTTGCTCACGATTACTCATATCACCATAATATTTAGCAATTATTTTTGAAGATTGATGAGCAATTTCTTTCTCATTACTGCAAAACATCTATTTAAACCCTCCAATCTTATATTTATGATTTGATGTTGTTTTTTTATTACTTAAACTGTTATATTGATTTCACTAAAATGTTCTCAGATAATTCCTTAAACTTTAATGCTACTTCTTTTTTTGTACCCGTTAAAGATGTAGCATTATCCATTACTATTTCTAAATTTTGAAGAGTATTATTTATAAACAATTCGCATAGGTATCTTTTCATTCTTCCATTATTATAATGCTCTAATGCAAAAGAAAGTAATTCAGCCTTTCTTTGATACTCATCATACCATTCTTCAAATCCTTGAGATTGTATCATTGACACTGTACTTAACCATGCACTATTAGTATTTAAGCAATTAAATTCTTTCAAAGTGGCACATTTCTTACAAGGATATTCTTCGCAAACAGCACAATGGTTTGATTCTTTCTTTTTACAGCACTTATATATATTACAAGCACCTGTAAAGAAGCCATCATGTGAACATCCTTTACACCTACTTATACCTTTTGTGTGGTAATAAGGGCAAAGTGCACATGGCATACCACAATAACCGTAAGGTAACTTTTCCATACTGCCTCCTTTTACTAGCTGAAATTTATAAAAGCTTCTGATAAAGTTCAAATCTATCTAAACCATAGTTGCCATATCCCAAATCAACTGTATCTATATATTGAAATCCATATTTTTTATAAAGAGAAATTGCAGGAATGTTTTTTTCAAATACATCCAAACGAATAGCTTTCATATTTAATTCTTTACTATATTGAATAGCAAATTCTATAAGCCTTCTGCCAATTCCTTTTTTCAAATAATCTGGATGTACCACCAATGTATAAACTACAGAAATATCGTTATAATCTAACTCAACACCCCAATCAGCTTTTGAATAAGCTTTTTCAGGAGTATGTCTTAAAATGATACTCCCCGCAATAATATTTCCCTCTTTAATTACATATAAATTTCCTTCTTCAATACCCAAAACAGCATCTTCTCTTATTGGATATATGCCCTTAATCCAACCTGGATAGTTAATACGAATGGCTAAATAATCATTTAAGTCATTATATAGAGATTCGATTTTCTCTATATCACATTTTGTTCCTTTTACAATTTCCATTTGTTTATCCCTTCATCAAATTCTAATTTTCTATTTATTACTCAATTATTCAAACTGAAATAGTCTATTACAAAATTATACTTTTTCTTGGCATTCGCTACATTCTATATCGTGTATTGAAATTATTCCACCACACTTAGAGCAAGTATACTTAACCTTTTGTTGTCCCATAAATATTTCTAATCCTTGATTTTTTACAACTTCACTATTTTCCATAAGACTTGCTTAATATCTTTTTTTATAACTTTTCTCAAGATTTTTTATTGTTTTGCAAGGATAATCAGAACATTCAAAGCAATATTTCAAATCTCTATCTTTTACACAATCTTTTATTTTGCACTTATGACAATGTTCAGGTTTGCCTAAATCACTATTAAGCACCCTGCACATGGTTTCTTGTGATATCAATGCTTATAGCAGACTTTGCAATTCATTCCCAGGGAGCAAACATGTTTATATCAATATTTTCTTTCTGCATTTTCATGTTTCCTTCTCCTTTTCAAATTCAAAATTATAGTTCTTGTTCCAATTTAGAATCGATCCTCATTAAAAAATTGAATATCCACAATTTATATCAAATGGCATTATTAGCAATTTAAATAGTTCCTTTGAATATTTTTCAAAAAGCCAATGAGTAGCATTTGAATAATTTTCAAGGTTATCAAAGTCCCAATATGAATAATATTTTACACATTTAACTATTTTTGTAAGTTCTCTTGGCTGTTCTTTAATATCATCGAATATGTAGAATCTTTTTAAATACCTTATATCAATACAACCCTTTTGTTGTTTTTGTTCTTCTGCAATTATAGCTATTAATGTTTCAAATTCATCAAGTTTATCTGGTTTTACTTGAAATAATTTGACTTCACTAAAAGTACGTTCCATAATCAATCCTCCTCATAATAATACGTTGATACAAATTTTAATTTTTGTTAATCAAATTATATCATTTATATATTAACAAATATAGACAAGTAGCATTCAAAGAAAAAGGTTGTATCTCTACAAACTCTTACAATTCTGTAATTTATTTCTTATAGTTTCCTCAATTTCCCTTTTTCAAAATAATATATGTCTTCTCTTTTATATCCATAATTTGAATTTAGCACACTAATATGGGGTTCAAACGTGAACATCTTTACTTCTGATAATTTTGTTTTATTCCCTTCTTCAATATATATTCTATCATTTTTATCTTCTACAATAGAATGACCTAAATTTCCTAAAAAATCTAAATTAACAAACCCATGCTTACAAATAATCTTATTTATAAAAAAATAAAGTTCTTCAAAAGTCATTTCATCATATGCTATTTCCATTAATACTTCATGTAAATAGCGTTCCATCTGTAAACCTTGTTTCCATTCATCGTTTTTTATCTCTTCAATATTATTAATGACTTCTCCATTCTCGATGATTATTGTTCTTGCATAATCTCCCCAAATTCCCTTCCTTTGAGGGCTTAAATCAATGGTGATAATATCATCGATACATACCTTCCGCTCTGTCTCCTTATAATCTTTTCCAGATACGGAGGCAGTTGTTTCGTCACCAGAAAACACAAAGGCTCCAACATCCCAATACCAAAAGGAATCCGCTCCATTCTCAAGCATATATTTTTCACAAATATTTCTTATTTCTGACAAAGACATCCCAACATATATTCTTTCAATTAGGTGATTCATTGTTGCCCTAGTCAAATTTTGCATGTCTAAATAGTCCATATAATATAACCTCGTCAGTTTCTAATTTTGCTAATCTTATTATATCATTTATAAATTAACTAATATAGATGAACAACATTTAAGGAAATTAATTGTACCTCTTTAACAGCAAAAAACCTCGATAGTATCGAGGTTTTCTTTCATTTACCTATTATTCCCACTCAA
>CAYJIZ010000022.1:0-31728 GCA_964370395.1 uncultured Erysipelotrichaceae bacterium | reverse complement strand
AAATCCTTTTGCTCATGTCAACGCTTTTTCTCCACCTTTTTCATCTTTTTTAAAATTCTTTTTAAAACAGGCAATCCAACCAATTTCTTTTGTATTTCAAGGGGTTTCAATTTATAATGGAAGCAAGTGAGGTTTATATATGGAAAACATGAAAAAACTAATACGTAATTTAGAGAAACAACGTAATCTTCATAAAGATGAAGTATTCAATTACGCTGTTCCTAAGTTATGGAATGCAAGTAGTCACAAGGGGGTTGCTACTTATAATGAAGGATTAATCGTAAATCCGTATTCATTTTATTACGATAACGCTACTTATATTATAAAAGGAAAGCGCAAGGCGAATTATGTGCAACCACTTTCCAAATTACGCTATAAAAATAAAAAAGGCGGAAACTGGATTAAGGAAGCTTTTGCTTATAGTGCAATGATTCGTACAAGTGCTGCTTACGATCACGATCGTGATGGGTACTTAACACAAAGTAATTTATATGGATTAAAAGAAACAGGAACATTCTTAAAATTTATTATGTTGATTCCTTATTTAAAAGAAATGGGTATCGATACGATTTATTTATTGCCATTCTTCGCAACAAGCGACGAAGACAAGAAAGGGGAGTTTGGTTCTTGTTATGCTGTACGCAATTTCTTTGCGATTGATGAAACATTAAAAGATCCTATCTTGGACGATATGACAATCGAAGAAGAATGCAAAGCTTTTATGGAAGCATGCCACGCGAATAACTTACGTGTCATCATTGATATCATTCCAAGAACAAATGCCATTCGTTCTCAATTATTAGAAGAACATCCAGATTGGTTTTATTGGATTAAGAAGGAATGCGTTGCGAACTTTACTATCCCACAAATTGATACGGTACCAAAATTAGCGGTAGCTACCAATGATATTATGGAGAAAGTATACGTTCACGATGCGATGAAAGATTACTTAACACAGTTTACTTTTGATCCAAAAACAATCGACGCTAAAAAATACGAAGCGCTTGTTGCAAAGGTCAAAGCCAAAAACTTATCGTTACTAGATGAAATTGAAAAGCAATTCGGTATTAGCGTATGTTGTGCTTTTTCAGATCAAGTAAACGATCCACAACCTGTATGGAGCGATGTTACCTATTTACGTATGTACTTAGACCATCCTTTATTAGCAAGTAACTTTATTAGTAAGGAGCAACCTCCTTATATCTTATTTGATGTTGCGAAATCAAACTTGCATCCAGGTATGATTGAAAATCGTGAGTTATGGGATACGATCACAAACATCATCCCTTACTACCAACAAAATTATGGAGTAGATGGTGTGCGCATCGATATGGGACATGCCTTACCGATTAAGTTAGTAGACGAAATTATTAAAAAAGCGAAAGAAGTGGATCCTGATGTTTGTATTATCGCGGAAGAATTGGATACAAAAAATGATAAAGTTTCTTTATTAAAAGGATACAATATGATTTTAGGAAACGGATTCAGTGAAGAATGCCGTATTCCTCAACATCGTTTACACGACTTCTATTATGGTGCTCGCAATTTGGCTTGTCCACTATTCGCATTATGTGAAACGCATGATACTCCACGTATCGCTGCTCGCGAAGGAAAAGAAACGCTTGCGAAGATGCTAAGTGTGATGAACCTATTTACACCAAACGGCGTTGCTTTCTTAAATGGAGGACAAGAGTTCTACGAAGTGCAACCGATGAATTTAGGATTGGATGCAGTAAGCGAAGATCGTTATAGCCTAGACAAGAAAGATTTCCGTTATGCTAAATTAGCTTTGTTTGATTCTTTCTGTTTTACTTATGATACATACGATATCATTAACACATTAAAAACAGTGATGGCAATCCGTAAAGACTACATCAAAGAAATTACGGATTTGAACTGTAGCATCCCTGCTTGGTTCAATTCCCCTAACGATTTAGGATTGGGTAGCTTCTTTATTAAGAAGGATCGTGCGATTCTTGTTGTTGCAAATGCAAACACACAAGATGACAGCACCTACCATGTACAACTAGAAAATGTCTTAAGTGAATTATCATTCTACCCGAAACGTTGTGTTGAATTATTCTCGACACATAGCGATTCAAAAAAAGGTTACATCGAATCATTACATCATGTGCACGTTCAAATGAAACCTGGAGAAGTGAAAATCATAGAAATTTCTTAATAAAAGCAAACAAGCAACCTAAATGGTTGCTTGTTTTTTTAATACGACGACACTCACACCATGAACATCAATTGTTTCTGGTGTTTCTGGCATTTCTAATAATGCATTATAGAAAATCATTTCGTATCCTTCTTCAATTGGAAAATGAATCGCATCGTACGATGGATTAAACAAGATGATTAATGCTCCATTTTCATCTTGGACATTGTATCGTAACATTTTATCTTCGATTAGTTCATACGAAACATTTTTAAAAATATCACTTGCCTTGTTTTGACGCAAACAAGAATTTTGCTGACGAATCGTTATCACTTCTTTTGTGTATTCCACGATATCTTTGTAGCGACGCATTCGTGAGTAATCAATTTTATTAATGCTATCGGGTGCGTTATACGTATTCGCTAACCCATGTTTTGTACGACAGAATTCCTGCCCACCATGTAGAAAAGGAATCCCTTGTGCAAACAATACCGTAGCAATCATCATTTTATGATGTTCTCTTTTTAAGCGACGACTGCATTTTTTTGCAGCATCCACTTTATCCCAAGATGTCATGTTATCATGGCATTCTACATAATTCACACTTTGATCTGCATTTCTAAACAAACGTGTATCACCAACATCCTGCACACTTCCACCTAGCACATTCATTGTTCGATACACTTTACTTGTATCACCAAGCATATATCCTAAGTCGTTGATTTGATCAACACTTGTACTTCCCTTTACACAATCACGGAAACGATCAGAGAAATGCGCGATCTTTTCCATTTGTTCATTGTTCGGTATACTTGCGCGAAGATGGTCTTCTAGAAAAGAAGGCATGTGCCATCCTTCCCCATACACAATAAAGTCTTTATTGATTGCTTGGCAACGTGTTACTACCTCATTCATCGTATCCACATCTAAAATACCCATCAAATCAAAACGCAATCCATCAATTTGAAACACATCCGTTAAGTATTCACAACTTTCAACAATTAACTTGCGACACATTAAGCGTTTGGAATCAACATCATTCCCACACATGGTTGCATTGGAATAACCATCGTTTTCATTATATTGAAAGTAATAATAGGGAACACTTAATTGCAAACTACTATCGTTGATTTCATAAACATGATTAAACACAACATCAAAAGTAACACGTACTCCTTTTTCATGCGCAGCATCAACCAATTGTTTCACATCTTTTAGTATTTGCATTGGGTTATGCACATCACTTGAATAACTATTTTCAAATGCCATCCATTGGTATGGGTCATACCCCCAATTGTAGTAGTGTTTGATATCCTCATCATCCACGCTCTTAAAATCCATCATCGGCAACAATTGAAGATGTGTGATTTTCAAACGCGCGATATAATTCAGGGCACTTCCTGTTTTCTCTTGAATAAAATCAACGATTCTACCTTTTTCACTATAGTCACGGATGCTCGCTTCGTAAATGATCGCATCACAATACGAGTTCATCACAGGTAAATCATATTGTTTTTTTGTGATTTGCGAAAGATCCACAACCACACTTCTTTGCGAATTAATCGTATTTGCTTTTCCATATGGATCCAAGCAAACATTCACTTCTCCATTTACTTCCACATAAAAAACATACGACGCTCCTAAGATATCCTGTTTTACACTCACTTCGTACACTCCATGGGATTGTCTTTGCATTTCTAACATTTGGCTTTTGCCATTGTGTTTCAAATCAAGACTTACCTTATACGCAGTTGGTGCCCATAACTTAAAAGTCGTTTGTTGGGGTTGGTATACAAACCCCAAATCTTTTTTGTCATAATAAAATAACTTGTCAAAGGCATCGCTTTTTGTTACTGCCGCAAACACCAAAGGAGTGTATCTACCATATTGATGATACACAAGGTATTCTTGTCCAAATAACAAATCACCCATAAAAGTACATTCGTATTTATGGTAGCCTTCTACGATAATATCGTCCACTATCGTAAGTGGTATTTGTTTGTGTGTTTTCGTTTCCAGATAAAAATGATTGCTGATCCCATCATAATTATTTAGTGCCAAATAAATGTTC
Organism: uncultured Erysipelotrichaceae bacterium; assembly: GCA_964370395.1. GTDB lineage: Bacteria > Bacillota_I > Bacilli_A > Erysipelotrichales > Erysipelotrichaceae > JBGUVL01. The sequence continues at coordinate 27,496 of CAYJIZ010000022.1, read as the reverse complement.
ACTTTATTCATATCATCCAAAAACGCTTTAAAATATTTTGTTTGTTTCATCCCTATTCACCTGCCACTATCATAGCAATATTTTATTGTATATTCAAATAAAAAAAGGATTTCTTAGCGTACTAAGTCATCCTTCTTATCGTATTGATTAAATATATGCTGCTGGGTTTACACGTGTTCCATAACTTCCATATGCTGGTGTATAAAGTCCCCAACCACATGAACTTTGCCAATCTCCCGTACTATACCAAGTACCGATGGCTTGTTGAAGTGATTGATTAATAGCGAACATCTCAACATGTGCATGCGGCCCACTTGAGTTTCCTGAACTTCCTACATAACCTAATATCGTTCCTTGTGGAACCATGACTCCTGTTCCATTGTAAGCCATTGCTGGAACACTATTTGTCATATGGTGAAAGTTAATCGCATACGTTTGCCCATTTACTGCGAACATAATACGTACTGAGTTTCCTCCTCCTGCTGGAATACCGACCCAGTTACCTAGACCTCCCCAGTTAGGATAGTTATTACTTGCGAATACAACATAGCAGTTCGCTGGTGCCACAATCGGTGTACCCATGACTGCCGCATAGTCAATCCCACGATGTCCATTGTTATCAACACCACGTGAAATCCAACTACCTTGAATCGGTGCAATCATACCATTGTCTGGCAAGTCACCAACATTGGCATTCCCACCTGAAATTGTAAAACTCGGTTTTAACTGCGCTAATGTATTTGCTGCAGCATTCGCTTCGTTTCTCGCTTTCAACAACTCTGCCACTCGAACTTCTGTATCTTTCACAAGCTTATCGTTTGCTTCTTTATTTAATTCTAATTCTGCTTTTTTAATTTCTAAGTTTTTTTGTTGCGCAATCAATAAATCTTCTTGGCGTTTTTTCTCTGCCTTCACTTCTTCTAATTGTTGCTTCTCTTCATTCAACAAAGTAATTTGATCTTTGTCATTTTTCGTAAACGATTCCACATTGCTTGCTCTTTGCACAAGGTCAACCAAATCGCTCGCTCCCATAATGTAATCCAAAAACTGGTTTGTATTTACTTTGGATTGCATTTCGATCATTCTCGTTTTGATTTGCTCACTGCGTTTATTGATGTTTTCAATTTTTAAATCAATATCCACCTGAACCTTTTGAATGTTATCTGCAATTTCAACTAAAGATGCATTTACTGTCGCAATTTCCGCTTCTTGTGCTTCAATGTCTTTCGCAATCGAAAGCGATAAGTCTTTTAAATTACTCAAATCTGATTTCAACGTGTCAATTTTACCTTGGATACTACTGGATGCTTGCGTATTAGAAGCAATCCTATTTTCTAAGTAACTTTGGTATTCCAAACACTGTTGTCGTTTTGATGCATCACTAATGACACCAGAACAATAATTGGTCCAATATTGTTCATTACCTTCAAAATCATTCGCTTTTAATTGTACTGAATATGCACTAATCGCCACTCCTACTAAGCTAGTGATAATCCCTAATGTGATTATCTTTCTTGATTTTCTCATATTGATACCACCTTTTCTTATTACCTTTTCCATTTTAAATATTTACCAACCGAAACAAAACTTCCGATCATACCTACCAAGATACCAATTCCTAGAATTGTTAAAGATAAGTAAATCACAAATGGCATTGGTGATTCTAACGCGAATAAACTGGAGAACATCATTCCATTCATCGCATCATATGCGAAATAGTAACCGAACACACCAATTGTAATTGGTAAGATCGATCCTAAAATACTAATAATAATCCCTTCCATAATAAATGGTGTCTTAATGAAACCATTGCTTGCTCCCACATTACGCATAATGGCAATTTCATCACGACGTGCTTGAATTGTCATTTTAATCGTATTGGAAATTAAGAAGATTGCTAAGAAACATAGTGCCACAACAAAGATTGCACCACCAACACGAATGGAATTAAAGGCTTCCAACATCGTTGTTGCACTTTCTCCTCCGTATTCTGCTTTTATAATTCCTTCTACTTTCGCTGCATCTTTCGCAACGACTTTTACATTTTTTCCTTCATCTACTTCCACAAAGTAAGCAGGTGTCAATGGGTTCCCATCTTCAAACACAGAACGATACTCTTCCCCACCTAAATCACTTTCTAAGAATTTTTCCATCTGTTCTTCTTTAGAAGAAAAACGAACGCTTTTCACATGTTCAATACCCTCTAACTGTTGTTTGATTGTATCGTATTGATCTTGTTCCACTACTGTATCGATTTGCGCAAAGATTTCAACACTTTGCTCTACCTTATTACTAATCGTATTGATGTTTACCGCTATTACGATAAACAATAAAATTAAAAATAAAGTAACCGTTACTGCTGTCGCACTTGAAATTGTCATTGCGACATTTCGTTTCACACTCTTAAAAGCACTTTTCAGATGGTAAGGTAATGATTTAAAGAACTGTATCATGTTTTATGTACCCACCTTTCATCATATCCGCCACAACATACCCTTCTTCAAGAGCAATTGTACGCTTTTTGTGATGATCCACTAACGCTTTGTCATGGGTTACCATCACAACCGTTGTGCCTTCTTCTTGGTTAATTTTTTCTAATAACTCGATAATCTCATCTGACATAGATGGATCCAAGTTTCCTGTTGGTTCATCCGCAATTAATACTTTTGGGCGATTTACAATCGCACGTCCAATCGTCGCACGTTGTTGTTGTCCCCCACTTAATTCACGAGGAAACGATTTTGCCTTCTCTTCCAAACTAACTAAGTGCAGTACTTCACGTACACGTTTACGAACTTCAATTTTACTTACCCCTAATACTTCTAATGCAAAGGCTATATTTTCAAAAACCGTCAAATTTGGTAGAAGTCTAAAGTCTTGAAAAACAACACCAATATTACGACGGTAATAAGGAACCTTTTTATGTTTTAATTCACCAACATTAATTCCAGCAACACTTACTGTTCCTGAATCAGGAATTTCTTCTCCATCTAATAATTTAATAAATGTCGATTTTCCTGAACCTGTCGGTCCGATTACATATACGAACTCGCCAGCATCAATGTGGATGGTTACATCTTTTAGTGCATGCACACCATTGTTATATATTTTAGAAACATTCTCTAAATGTATCATTCCATCATCTCCTTAGCCATAATAATTATAACACTGTCCCTTGTAAACCTCAAACTCTATTTTATGTAAAAACATGTGAATATAACCACTTATCAAACTATTTATTCACTTTTTTGAGAAGCGAAAAGCAACCCTCAACAAATAAAAAAACAAACTGCCCAAAGGCAATTTGTTTAACGTCCGATTACTTTTTTAATCATTTGGTAAACTGGATAAAACCAACTCACTGGTTTTTCAAATGTTCCCATCAATTCTTCCACATAACCATTGAATCCGCGTTTGAATTGGTACACACCATACTCTTCATCGTTTTTATCGAAGTTTCCAGAAATTCCATAAAAATTATAACGTTTGTATTGGTGTTCTAACCCATAACAGATCATATGCCATTGTAGTGCTACGGATGGATTATACGATAAGAACTTATCATACGCTGCACTAAACAAGTAAAATATCTCATCCCCGTATGTGACAAAGAAAGATGTCGCCATCGAAATCACATTACCATACTGTTCCTGTAATTCTTTTACCGCTACCATGCGTTTCGCATTGGCTTCGTATTCTTCCATCAACATCTTTAAGTGCTTTTGCACCTTTTTATGATTTGGTTTCTCTTCTAAAATCAATTGGTCATTTTTAATTTGTACTTGTGTTTCTTGCGCAAACTCTTCCATGTTTTTTAAATATTCATCCACATGCATCTGTGCAACTTTTACACTCATAAACTTAGACAAATGCTTGTATTGGTTATAATAGAACGCTTCATCGCGACTTGTAAAGTGACGACGTTGCGCAGTGTGTTTCATCATATCTGTGAAAATTGACATTTCATCAAGCTCCAAATCACGCACATGAATCGCTTTACGTTTTGTGGTATGCACTTGGTTACGCGTCTTTTGCGCCATCTCTTTTAAAATGTCTTCTTCGCTCTTGTTTTCTAAATCCAAAACAAATGTCCATCTTGGTTCACTATCACTTGGCGTACCAACACTGTATCCACCATGTTTGTAACCAAGTGACACAATGTAATCAACGATATTTCGATGATCAAAGCCATCGCTTACTATCGCTCCATCGATATCGCGTTGTACAACTGGATAATAAGGATCAAAACGAAAATACAATCCTTTGTGTTTGCGTACAAATTGTTCTAGTTGTGACAAAAAGAAAGCCAATAAAGTCGTATTTGTATAATCGACACATAAACCACGCGCAGCATCAAAAGCGTAATAGCCAAAACGAAGTGGCATAGCGATAAGTGTTGTTGCCGCAACAATCACACCTTCTTCTAACACTCCTACATAGTAAGCTTTGTTTCCATTTGTTTCGCGAAACTCACTCATCGTCGAAGTTTGCCAAAAGTTTTTGCGTGGATAACTAAGACAAAACGTATCAAATTGTGCTTTGCTTATTTCTTTCAATTCCATCAGCGTACTCCTTTTCTCTACTCGTATTCGTGATAAGTAAATCCTTCACCTTGCACTTCATTCACATCGTGTACAACAACAAATGCACCTGGATCTATCGATGCGATAATTCGATTCACAAGTGGGAACTGTTTATTCAAGATAACAACCATCAAAATTGGTTTGTCTTCTCTAGAGAATCCACCTTGCGCCTTAATTAAAGTTGTTCCGCGATCCAATTGCGTTGTGATTTCATGCAATATCGTTTCGTACTTCTCAGAGATAATCATTAATGATTTCGCTTCTGCCAAACCTAAGATCATCATCTTATGTACCATGTAACTACAAGTCCATACCGAAATTAATCCAACCAAGGCTGGTTCAATCCCATAAATACTTAGTCCCAACATTACCGTTAAGCCATCCACAATTAAAATTAACTTACTTAATGATATGTGGGTAAACTTATTTAAAATCAAAGGCGGAATATCCATTCCTCCTGTACTCGCTCCTGTACGAAATACCAAACCAACTCCTGCACCAATTAAGATACCTCCATAAATAGAAGCCAAAATTGGATCGTCCGTCACATTTACTTGATGCGAAATCGAAGTAAACAGCGACAAGAAAGTCGGGTATAAAATCGTTGACAGTAATGTCTTAATCGCAAAATTCTTTCCTAAGATAAGCATTCCGATTAAAAACAAGAACACTGTCAAAGTATTGATAATCATCGTAATTGATACATTTAAGACAGGCGCTAGTGCCACCGCTACTCCTGCAACACCACCTGTTAAAATGTTATTAGGTACAATAAAAAAGGCTACCCCTGCCGCTAAAACAAGGTTTCCTAATACGACAATCGCAACATCTTTCGCATTTCGTTTCAATTGCATACTACTTCACCTGCGCTTTCAAATAAGCAAAAATAAAGGCATCAATATCGCCATCCATCACACCTTGAATATTCGTTGTTTCATAATTGGTACGATGGTCTTTTACCATACTATAAGGATGAAAAACATAAGAGCGAATTTGAGAACCCCATTCAATTAACTTTTGTTCTCCTTTGATCGCTGCTACTTTTTTCATTTGCTCTTCAATTTCTAATTGGTATAACTTAGATTTCAAAAGTAACATTGCTTGGTCTTTGTTGTCATGTTGACTTCTACCATTTTGGCATTTTACACTAATCCCACTTGGTCGATGGGTAACACGCACTGCCGAGTCAGTCTTATTGACATGTTGCCCCCCTGCACCACTTGAGCGCATCGTTTCGATTTCAATGTCCTTTTCATCAAGTTCAATGGCTACTGATTCATTGAATTGTGGCATGACATCAAGTGAAGCAAATGATGTATGTCTTCTTCCAGAAGAATCAAAAGGCGAGATACGCACCAAACGATGCACTCCTTTTTCCGCCTTTAAATAACCGTAAGCACTTTCCCCTTCCACTAGTAGAGTAATCGATTTGATTCCTGCTTCTTCCCCCGCAAGATAATCAAGTACACTTACTTTAAATCCTTTTTTTGAGGCATAACGAGAATACATGCGATACAGCATTTCGGCCCAATCACAACTCTCAGTTCCTCCCGCTCCTGGATGCAATTCTAACACTGCATTGAAGCGATCGTATTCATGCGACAACAAAGTGTCAACTTCAAAATCTTCAAACAACGAAACAAATGCTACATACTCTTCTTCAAACAGCATAAACAATTCCAAATCCTCTTCTGCTTTTAAGATATCATGCATCTCAAACAAAGACTGCAATTGTTGCTTTAGGTTATGGTATGTTTCAATACTTCGCTTTAGCGCATTGCACTCTCGAATGTACACTTGTGCCTTCGCTTGGTCATTCCAAAACCCCTCTTCTACTTGTTTCGCTTCTAATTCGCGAATTCTCGCTTCTTTACTTTCTAAATCAAAGAGAGTCACCAAGCTCTATTAGTTTGGCTTGGTGACTATCAATGTTCGTTTTTATTTCATACAATTCCATGAATTATGCTTCCTTCTTTTCAATTTTTATTTTCAATGCAAAGAACACAATTTCACGAGAGATCGATTGCATCATTTGTTCAAACAAGTCATATCCTTCACTAACGTATTGTTGTAATGGATTTCCTTGTGCATAACTACGTAAATGAATACCATCTCTTAATTTTGACATCGTATCGATATGTTCTACCCAGTTACGATCAATCGTACGTAATACAACATTACGCTCAAATGATGCAAACTGATCACGAATGTCAACTAACTTAGAATCAAACGCTTCCCAAGCTAATGCAAAACTCACTTCTTTCATCTCATCAATTGTTTTTCCTTCAAATTGTGTAGAATCGATAGCACCCTCTTCGAATCCCATCATTTCTAAACTCTTCTCAAGTGCTTTCGTATCGATTTCTTCCCCGCGAACGTCTTTGCTTACGCTTGCATCTACAACACTTGAACATACTTTTTCAAACATTTCTTTTACAATTTCATGCACATCTTCATTTTCTAAAACAAAGTTACGCATGTTATACATAATTTCACGTTGTTGACGTAACACATCATCGTAATCCAATAATTGTTTACGAATATCGAAGTTTTGTCCCTCAACACGACGTTGCGCATTACCAATTGCTTTGGAAACCATTTTTGATTCAATCGGTTGTCCTTCTAAAGCAGAGAATGCACTGTCCAATAATCCTTCTTTACCAAAACGTACCATTAAAGTATCGCGTAATGAAACATAGAAACGAGAGAACCCTGGGTCCCCTTGACGTCCACTACGTCCACGCAACTGGTTATCAATACGTCTTGATTCATGACGTTCACTACCTAATACAGCAAGTCCTCCTAATGCCCTAGATTCGTCGCTTAATTTAATATCGGTACCACGACCTGCCATGTTGGTTGCGATGGTTACTGCTCCAACTTGTCCAGCCTTTTTAATGATATCCGCTTCACGTTCATGGTTTTTCGCATTTAACACTTCGTGTTTAATACGTGCTTTTTTCAACATTTGTGAAATCAATTCTGAAACTTCTACAGAAATTGTACCAACCAATACTGGTTGTCCTTTTTCATGCAATTCTTTTACTTCATCCACTAATGCATTAAATTTATCTTCTGGTTTCGCAAAAATACAATCCGCAAAATCTTGACGTGCCACAGGACGGTTTGTAGGAATTTCCACAACACGCATGTTGTAGATTTCCAAGAATTCCTCTTCCTCTGTTTTGGCAGTCCCTGTCATCCCCGCTAATTTATTGTACAAACGGAAAAAGTTTTGGTATGTGATTGTTGCTAATGTACTTGTTTCTTCATTAATCTTCACATCTTCTTTTGCTTCAATCGCTTGGTGTAACCCATCTGAATAAGCTCTACCCTTCATCAAACGACCTGTAAATTGGTCAACGATAACAATTTCATCATCCGCTACAACATATTCCACATCACGCATCATAATATAGTTTGCGCGTAGTGCCATATTAATATGGTGCACCAATTGTGTATGATCAACATCAAATAAGTTTTTCACTTTGAATGATTTCTCTGCACGAGTCACCCCATGTTCAGTCAAACGAATTTGTCTTGTTTTTTCATCTACTTCATAATCTTCTGGTTTCAACCCTTTCGCAAAGCGATCCGCTGTTTGGTAAAGGTTCGCTGTTTTCTTTGTTCCCCCAGAAATAATCAATGGCGTTCTTGATTCATCGACTAAAATAGAATCGACCTCATCGACAATCGCCGTATTTAATCCACGCATAACACGATCACTCATTTTCACGACCATGTTATCACGTAAGTAATCAAACCCTAATTCAGAGTTTGTTGTATATAAAATATCACAAGCATACGCTTCTCTTTTTTCTGATGGTGTTAAGGCTCTTTTGTTTATCCCTACACTCAATCCTAAAAACGTATAAATTTGTCCCATCCACTCCGCATCACGCGCAGCCAAGTATTCATTTACCGTAACAACATGCACTCCTAATCCAGAAAGCGCATTTAAATACACTGCCATTGTTGAAGTAAGGGTTTTCCCTTCCCCTGTCTTCATCTCGGCAATGTCTCCACCTTGCATCACAGCAGCACCCATAATTTGCACTTTATAAGGATACTCACCAATAACACGTTTCGCTGCTTCTCTAGATACGGCAAACGCTTCGACCATCAAGTCATCAAGCGTCTCTCCATTCGCAACTCTTTCCTTAAATTCTACTGTTTTATTTTTTAACTCATCATCGCTTAATGCTGCAATTGTAGCACTTAATGCATCTACCTTATCCGCAACACTTTCGAAGTGAGACATACGTTTTCCATCACCGCTAAAAAGCTTACTTAAAAATCCAGCCATAGTTATCCTCCATCTTGAAAACTTCAATCCCTATTATTATAACGCAACTTAGCAAATTAGCAAAAGAAAAAGTGAGTAAACACTCACTTTTAGGATTATTGGGCAAGACTTATATTTTGTGCTTGCAATCCACGATCTGTTTCAACCAAGTCGAATTCCACAACTTTGTCTGCATCCACTGTTTTATAACCTTCCATTACTAATTGAGAATAATGGAAGAAAACATCTTTTCCGTCTTCCAAAGTAATGAATCCGAACCCTTTTTCTGGATTGAACATTTTTACTTTTCCTTGCATGAACCTCTAGACCTATACCTTTCTATGCAATACCTCTACTACATGCTTTCATTATAAATGACAGTTTTGTAAAAAACAATCACACAATTATTGGAAATTGTGAAGTTTTTGTTAAAAAATTTCGACCACTTTTACGTTGCGAGCTTGCAATCCTTTCGCGTCTTCTACCACCTCAAAAGTAACCATATCATCTTCGTTTAACGTCTTAAATCCTACCTTATTAATATGGGAATAATGCACAAAAATATCACGATTCTTTTCATCCACGATAAACCCATACCCCTTGTCTTGTTTAAACCATTTTACTTTACCTTCCATTACGATTTCCTCCTTGTAATATAAGCGAAGCGACTACTCCATTGTTTCGATAAAATGAGGATGCACACCAATCACCAGCGCTACCACTTGATATGGATGTGACTTCAATAAAGACAGCGCACTTTTCAAAGTGCTACCACTGGTGCAAACATCATCAACCAACAACAATTTACTTTGCACGATTTCCACCCCTTGAAGCAAGCGAATGCTATTTGAAATCAATTTACGCTTGCTTAGCGACTGCTTTGATTGTTTCACATCACGCGTCTTCTCAAACAGTTCTACTTTAGGCAAATTAATTTCTTCATACAATAACGCTAGCGCAAAGAATCCCCGTTCTTGGTTCTTTTGTTTTGAGGAAGGCATATAAACAAGCGTGTAATCCTTATATTGTTTTTCAATCCGCTTTTTCATATGACGCAAAAAAACAGCTTTCAAAGCCACATCTCTTCCTTCCTTCAACTGAAAAAACAACGATTCCAAAAAGTCATTGTATACATAACACGCATCGAGCGTAACACCACTCACCTTCAACTTGTGATGACACACAACAAAGTGAGCAGCGCATTTACCACAAATGCTATCTTCTTTTTGAAAATAATCGATAAATGAAGTTTTTTCATACACATCATCAAAACATATGACACAATGTTTCATAATCCCTCCTACTAATATATATGCGATAATTTTAAATTCTTTGAATATTTTTTAAACTTTTGTTCATTTTATGCAAACTAGCAATGCAATCACGAATGGATCGATTCCTCTTTTGACACAACAATAACGCTTCTCCACTCGGTATTTGCATACTTCTTCCTACCCGACCCAAAATTTGTATCAAACTCGCTTCACTAAAAACGATATGATCTGCTTGTAGCACACAAACATCCACCCCTTTGATTGTGATTCCTCGCTCCAACACCGTTGTACAAAACAAAAACTGTAACTCTTGCTTGCGAAACGCATCAAGAATATTGTCTTTGTGTAGCGTTTTCGAAGAAAAAGCTTCCACCTTAAATACGAAACGGAAAATCGTTTTCAACACTTCACTCATGACAATCGTAGGAACAAAAACGAGCACTTGTTTTTGTTCCTGTTGTTTTTTCTTCAAAAAAACAAAGAGAACTACGATCTGTAATAATTTAGGCAAGCACCTCACCTTAGGAACTACCAATGGATGGTAGTGCGGTCTCACAAATAACTCTACTACTGCCAGTCGCTTTTGTTTTATCTCTTGTTTCATCACATCATCTGGTGTCGCACTTAAATACACTTTTTGGCCTACGCATGAATACATCGCAATTTTCTCAAGCAGCGCATTCTGAAAATAAGGAAAGGCATCCACCTCATCCATGATCAACAAGTCAAAGCATTGTGGGTAGCGATACAATTGGTGCATGGTGCAAACAATCAAGTCCCCATCAACAACCCTTGTATGTCCTTCACAAACAGCGACTACTTTTAAGGATACAAATGCTTCTTGCATGCGCTTCGCGATTTCCAACACCACTTGTCTACGACTGATTGCAATGCCTACCTTCTTTCCTTCATTCAAGTAATTTTGAATGCATTCCATTACAATTTCTGTTTTCCCTGCACCTGTTGCTGCATAGACTAACACATCTTGTTTACGCGCTAAGTAGGCATTAAGCTGTTTTATCGCTTTTAATTGATAAGGAGTAAGCGCATAGTCTAAATGAAAACGACAATTATGCTTCTTCTTTTTGTATTTCTTCTTTTTCACTTTTTCGCCTACATCAAAACGTCCAAACAAAATACACTTACGACAATAATACACATCTCGATCAAGAAAAAAATACTTACTATCTGTATTGCCACAACGCAAACATTCCATAGTATCACCCACTAATATATATGCGATAATTTTCATTTTTCATAATAAAAAAACCTTTTTTTATTCCATATTATAACTTCTTTTATTTAAGCAACAATTTTTTCTTCTACTTATCCAAAAAAATATTTACTATTGTAGGCATTGAGTATAAAATATACATATTATAAAAAGGAGTGACATTATGAACGAGTTACAATTATTGTCTTTATTAGAAAAAGACGCAAGAATGAGCATTGATGATTTAGCAACTGTTCTAGCCGAAGAAAAAAGTGACGTATTAGAAACACTAAATGAGCTAGAAAAAGAAAAAGTGATTTGTGGTTACCATACGATTATTAACTGGGACAAAACAAACAAGGATCGCGTATCTGCCATCATCTTCGCCGATGCCACTCCAGAGCGAGAATTTGGTTATGAGAATATCGCAAAAAAGATTTATCGTTACCCTGAAGTTGAGTCAATGTACTTAATGAGTGGAAAAAGTGATTTTCTAATTAAAATGAATGGGCAAACGATGAAAGACATCGCAGAATTCACAGCAACCAAACTTGCATGTATCGAAGGTATTACAGCTACCTCAACATTATTCGTACTACAAACTTACAAAAACAATGACGTAATCCTATCCGAACAAGAAGAAAAGGCAAAACGATTAGTCGTTACCCCATAAGATGGATTACACAAAAGTATTAAGCGATCGCGTAAAAGCAATCAAACCAAGTGGGATTCGTAAATTCTTCGATCTTGCAAACCAAATTGAAGATGTGGTTTCCCTTGGTGTTGGAGAACCAGACTTTGCAACTCCATGGCATATTCGCGAAGCTGCTATTTATTCCATTGAAGCAGGAAAAACTTCCTATTCAGAAAATCCTGGACTACTAGGATTACGTAAAGAAATTTGTAAGTACTATAAAAGACATTTTGCGATTAAATACGAAAGTGATGAAGTTCTTGTCACTGTGGGTGGAAGTGAAGCGATCGATTTAGCGCTACGTTCCCTAGTTAACCCTGGTGATGAAGTGATTGTGGTAACACCGAGTTATGTTGCATACGAACCAGGTGTCATCTTATCTGGTGGTATTTGTAAACTATTGCCACTAACAAGTGAAAATGAATTCAAAATTACAAAAGAAGCATTACAAGAATGCATCAGTGATAAAACAAAAGCGATGATTATTAACTATCCTTCTAATCCAACGGGAGGAACAATGAACAAGGAAGACTACGAAGCAATTGTCCCACTTATCAAAGAACACAATATTATTGTGATTAGTGATGAGATCTATGCGGACTTATTGTACGAAGGAGAACATTACTCATTGGCTCATTTTGAAACGATTAAAGACCAAATCTTAATTGTGAATGGATGTAGTAAAGCATATTCAATGACAGGTTGGCGTTTGGGTTACCTGTTAGGAAACAAAGAACTGATTTCTCAAATCAACAAGATTCACCAATACACGATTATGTGTGCACCAATTACGGCACAATACGCCGCTATTGAAGCGTTGAAACGCGGAGACAATGCAGTGGAAGAAATGCGTCTTGCTTATTTAGCAAGAAGAAATCTAATTGTGAAAGGCTTTAATGATTTAGGGCTAACAACACATACTCCAAAAGGAGCGTTTTATATCTTCCCTGACATTACTTCAACAGGACTAACAAGCGAACAATTTTGTGAAGCATTATTAAACGAACAAAAGGTTGCCTGTGTACCTGGAACAGCCTTTGGTGATGCAGGAGAAGGATTCATTCGTGTATCGTACGCATATAGCTTAGATGAGTTAAAACTAGCACTATCGCGTATTCGTTCATTTTTAGAAAATCGTAAAGCATAAGAAAAAGCTGCAACGCATTGCAGCTTTCTTTTTTATTTATTTGTAATTTCTACTAAATTTGCATGGTAATCATAACGATCGTCTACCCATTGGAAACTATCGTAAGCAATTGCTTTCGCTTTGCCTAAATCGATGTTTACATAGATATTTGCGAAACGATAGTAGATGTAATCTTTAATCGTATTTTCACGTAATACATAGTTGTATTCAAAATCACCACGTCCCCAATCACCTTGTACAATGAATAAATCAGCACAATCCATTTGCAAACGGTTTTGGTTTGCTTCATACAAGTCTTCAAATTGCGATACAATCGCAAAAGCGAATTGTTGGTAGTATTCTACATCTTCGTATTGCCAAGTTTTTAAAATATCATAAGCTAAGTCAAAGAAGTAAGCAAAGAATTTAGCAACATCAATTTTCAATAATGCTTTTGCTTCTTTTGTTGTTGTGACATTTTTGCGTTGAGCTGCAACTAAGATTTTTTCTGCTAAGCTAAATGTATCCAAGTAATGTTTTGCATTCATTTGGTCATCATCCGTTAACTTAAATTTTAAAGCTGCCGCTGCTTCTTTTTTCATATCTTTGAATTGTAGCGCTGCTACAGGCATTGTATCTACTACTTTTAATAATGTAGCTAATACGATTCCTAAATCATAATCATTGATTTTCGCTTCTTTGATTTTCTTCTCTAAATCATTTCCATCAATGATGTTGTTTACTAATGTATCAATGTTTTCTTCATCCAATAATAAACTAGCATAGTTTTCGTATCGGTATCCAACACCTAACAATTGCATAATGTGAATGCATTCATCCAATGAACGATTACTGTAATCAAGCGTTGTTTCTTTCTTCGCAACTTTTTTCGCTGGTGCTTTTTTCGCTACTGCTTTTTTAGGTGTTGCTTTTGGTTCCGCTTTTTTCGTAGCTTTCGCTTTTGTTGCAGTTGTTTTTGTAGTTGCTGCTTTCACTGTTTTTGTAGTTGTCGCTTTCGTAGCTTTTTTTGCTACTTCTTTTTTTACTTCTGCTTTTTTAGGTGTTTCTTTCTTTTCTTCTTTTTTCACTTCTGCTTTTACTTCTGTTTTCGCTGTTGTTGTTTTCGCAACCGCTTTTTTTGCAGGAGCTTTCTTCACTTCTTTTGTTGCTACTGGTGCTTCTTTACTAACAGCAAGCGTCTTCTCTTCTTTTTTCGCTTCCTCTTTTTTTGTGTTAACTGGTGTTTTAACACTCACTTTTTTCGCAACTTCCTTTGTTCCTTTTGTTTCTTTTTTTGTTGGTTTTTCCTCAATAATCTTTGTTTCTACTTTGTTTTGGTTTGCTTTAGCCATAGATTTGGTCCCCCTTTAACAATGACAAATTACCTATTTATCTATCTAATTATAGCATATTTTCAAAAATTACAATAATTTACATGAAAAAGTGTCATGACACATAAAAAAAGCAAACCTTAATTTGCTCTTTCTACTTTCACTTTTTTGTTTTTTATTGTCTTATTTTTAAATGCATCAATGATAATTTGTTCCTTACCATTTAAGATTTCCACATAGCTCATTTTCGCTAAAATCGAAATGACACCGATGTCATCTTGGCTTACTCCATCAATACTACACAATGAACCAACAATATCAATCGCTCTTATTTTTTTCTCTTTACCAACACTAAAATACAATTTACATACATTTTCTTTCCATTTGTCTTCACGATCTTTTTTCACGACACTTTGGTTTAAAGAACGTAAGGTTTGTTGGCTTTCTTGTTCTTGCATCTCTTCCATATCATATTGCTTAATTAGCGTAGATACGTATTTGTTTTTTTGTTGTGGTGTAAGTAACAAGATCGAATCTCCACTTGCATCATTACGCGCACTTCTTCCACAGCGATGCGTAAAGTCGTCATAACATTTTGGTATCGCATAATGGATTACGTGTGATACACGATCAATATCAATCCCTCTTGCTGCTACATCCGTAGCAATTAAGATACGACGTTTTCCTTGTTTAAACAACTGCATTTGCGTAAAACGATCTTTTTGTAGCATCCCGCCATGTAACTTCGCTACTTGCAAACCTTCGTGTGCTAACTGTTTACTTAGTGTTTCCACTTCTTCTTGTAAGTTACAAAAGATAATCGCACTATGAATCGGTTGGCTTTCTAATACATCCACAACACCATCTAATAAATCATCAACCATTTTATATTGGTATGTAATGTTCGCTTTTTCTTCAATGCTGACAAGTACAGGTTCGTTTACGACTTTTTTAATTAAACTTTTCACACGATCAGGGAACGTAGCACTAAACAGTGCAGTTGTATGCTCTTGTTCAATATTCGCAATGATTTCTTCTACATCTTCAATAAATCCTAAATTCAACATATAGTCCGCTTCATCGATAATCACATAGGAAACCTTTGATAAATCGACGTTTCCTTGTTGAATATGATCCAACAAACGTCCTGGTGTCGCTACGACAACATGGCATTTTTGTGCTAACGCATCTTTTTGGTATGTCATGTTTTCTTTTCCGATAATAGGAACTACTTTAATTTTCTTCAAACGACCAATTTCACTTAACTCTTGCTTGATCTGCATCGCTAACTCTCTTGTACATGTTAAAACGATGACTTGTGGCTGTTTGTACTCCCAAACAATATTCTCACAAACAGGCACACCAAAAGCTGCCGTCTTACCACTTCCCGTTTTCGCTTTTACAATCACATCTTCATGTTGTAACAAATGCGGTATTACTTTTTCTTGTATTGGCAATAGTGTATGGTATCCCATTACATCTAAAGCATCTCTAATTTCTTTACTTATTTTATTTTGCATTTACTCATTATAACATTACTAGCCAAAACAACAAGAAAAAAGTAACAAATCGTCATCACTTCTTTTTTTCCTACCAAAGACAATAAAAAAACTTACCCCGAAGGATAAGTTTTAAAATTAACGTAAGCGGATAAATACTGGTCCTGAACCCATGTATGCAGAAGCGATTCTAGTACTTCCTAAGTACCCACCGTGAACTGCTTGTCCATTTCCAATGTAAACAGCGATATGTGCTGCTCCAACTCCACCATCAGCATAGTAAATTAAATCTCCAGGTTGTGCCTGTGATGCTGAAACTACTGTACCTAATGATAAGTATCCAGCTGGCCAATCATGGAAGTAAATTCCTACTGCTCTTAATGCGTTTGTTACTAATGCTGTACAGTCTTGTGCAATTCCTAATTGCCCTAATGCTGCACTTGCTACAGCGTTTCCACCAGCATAACTACCAGCAGCTACATCTGCACCATACCCATAATTGCTACTTCTAGATGCGTTGTTAGAAGATTGTGCAACTGGTGCTACTTCTTCTTCTGTTTCGTAAATACGAACGATCATTTCAGCAGCAGCTTCATTCCCGCTTGAATCTTTAGAACGAATTGTAAGAACGTGTTTTCCACTTTCCCATTTGTCCCCATTTTTCGCAGGCATACCTTCTACAGAATAATCACTTACTACTCCATCCACGTTATCTGTAACGTTAACAAAGTAATTAACATCAAATTCATCAGTGTCATCAATTGTCATATCTGTTTCAGAAATGTTGATTCTTGGTGCTTCTGTATCAACTACGTTTAACTTTAATTGGTAAACGTATACAGAACCATCATTCACTTCTTTTGCATCTGTACTATTCACAACAACTTTTTCAGCGTCTGATTTAGCAAACGTCGCTTTTGTTTCAACTTCAAGTTTTGCTGTTTTCTCACCTGTACCAGAAGTATTTTCCATTTCGACAGTTACCATATATGAATCTAATTCATATACTGCTGTCATACCAGAATTACTTACTTCTTTAAGGTCGATCACATCACTTACTTGATCTCCTAAAACTTCTTTCGCTACATTTGCGATTGCTTTTGTATCACCGTAGTTAACACTTAACATCTCTTTGTTGTACGTTTCTACTTTTGGAGCATCTAATCCAGCCGCGTTAATTTCAGCTGTATTAAATCCTGTTGAGTATAATGTTACAAAGAACGCTAATACTGCTACGATACATACACTTGTAAAATGGTGAAAGTTAAAGTGTACATTCTTTAATACTGTTAAATCTACATTTGAACCTTCGTACTTCTCGATTGCTTTTTCTTTTAAAGCAGAAGCTCTTTGACCCGCTTTTCCTTTTAAAGAAACAGCTTTATCCATCGCTTTCTCTTTCGAGATTTTTGCGATTTCTTTTGCTTTTTCAATATTCAATTTTTTTAAATTCATTGGATTCACTCCTTTGACTACGCACATCATTGTAGCAAAGATTTTATGTTTTGGCAAATCTTCACAAAGTTTCACATATTATTTGTAGTTATTAATGATGTGCTTTCAAAAGGACAAACGCAATATCATTGTTTCATTACTTTTCAATAATATCGCTTATATAAATGTTATTTTCACGTTGTGGCCCTACTGAAACCATCGCTACTTTCGTCTTTGTTATTTCTTCTATTTTTCTTATATAATTCTTACAATTTTCTGGTAACGCATCATATTCACGAATGTTTGCGATGTCTTCTTGCCATCCTGGCATTACTTCATAAATCGGTTTTGCACGTGCAATCATCTCAACACTAGCTGGAATATAATCATAACGTTTGCCATCAATCTCATAAGCAACACACACTAAGATTTCTTCGTATCCGGATAGGATATCAATTTTTGTCACAACCAAGTCTGTTAACCCATTAATCAATGCTGCATGCTTCACAACCAATAAGTCTAACCAACCACATCTTCTAGGTCTTCCTGTGGTTGCTCCAAACTCAAATCCTTTTTCACGAAGCACATCTCCTTGTTCATCTAATAACTCTGTTACAAATGGTCCTTCTCCCACTCTTGTTGAATACGCCTTTACCACCCCGATAATGCGTTGTAAGTGAAATGGCGACACACCAACCCCTGTACATACTCCCGCACTTGTAGGCGAACTACTCGTAACGTAAGGGTACGTTCCATAATTGATATCTAGCATTGCAGCTTGTGCCCCTTCAAATAACACTGACTTATTATCTTGTAACGCTTTGTCGATTTCTTCCAAAGAATCAATAATACGAGGTAACAGTTTTTCACGCACATGCGCAAAAGCATTTACCATTTCATCATAATCAAAAGGTTCTTTTCCATATAACTTTGTAATCTCTTCGTTTTTCATCGCCAAAACGAAAGCTAACTTATCTTTAAATGTTTCAAAATCAATTAAATCAGCCACACGTAATCCAATACGTTGGTACTTATCACTATAGCAAGGTCCAATCCCACGTTTTGTCGTTCCTACCTTACGTTCTTTCTTACGCTCTTCTTGGTACGCATCAATCGCAATATGATAAGGCATAATCAAATGTGCACGATCACTAATGTATACATGCTCACTTGCCATCCCACCTTGTTCAATTAAATCGATTTCTTCTAAGAAGACAAAAGGATCGACAACAACCCCTGGTCCAATGATACATTTTGAATGTGTATGCAATACTCCTGAAGGAAGCAAATGTAAAATATGTTTTTGTCCTTCCACAATTACGGTATGCCCTGCATTATTACCACCTTGAAAACGAACTACATAGTCTACTTTTTCTCCAAGTACGTCAACGATCTTTCCTTTTCCCTCGTCTCCCCACTGTGTTCCTACTACTACATAACCAGCCATATTATTTTGTCCTCCTAAATTTATTGACAACAAATACAGACATATTATAATACAATTAGACACATTAGAATAATTAATATTTAGTATATTAGATATAAGGAGGACTTATATGAACACCAAACTAGATTACTATCGTATCTTTTTAGAAGTAGCCAATACCTTATCCTTTTCTGATGCAGCAAAAAAATTATACATCTCCCAATCGGCTGTATCACAAATTATCAAACAATTAGAAAGCGATTTAAACACCCCTTTGTTTCAACGCTATGCCAAAGGTGTCATCTTAACCAAAGAAGGGACTTTATTGAAACAATACGCACAAGAAGCACTGACTACCTTACATATCGCAGAAAAGAAATTAGTAGATATGAAACACATGGAAGAAGGAACCTTAAGTATTGGTGCAGGAGATACCATTTCAAGCAATTACTTAATTCCTTATTTGGAGAAGTTTCATAAGATGTACCCTAATATTAAAATTGAAGTATTTAATCGCACCTCATTAGAAACGATTGATTTGGTGAAAAGCGGGAACGTGGATCTTGCTTTTATTAATTTACCATTGAAAGATAACGAATTAAAAATTCAACCTTGTATGATGATACACGATATTTTTGTATGTGCGAAAAACAAAGAAATCAAAGAGAGTTATACGCGTCAGGAAATCGCAAGTATGCCACTTATCTTATTGGAGAAAAGTGCCAACTCACGCAAAGCCATCGATACACAATTTAAAAAAAGTCACATTACCCTTACTCCACAAATTGAATTGGGGGCACATGACTTATTGTTGCAGTTTGCGAAAATCGATTTGGGCGTATCTTGTGTCATCAAAGAATTTGCTACAAGTTATCTTAAAAATAACTCCTTGCAAGAAATGGTGCTTTCTCAACCTTTACCAAAACGAGCCATTGCTTATACCCATTTAAAAAGAATGCCGTTAAGTAATGCTGCCCAATCGTTTTTATCCTTAATAGAAGAAACAAAAAGAGCCTAGGCTCTTTTTTTCTTAATATGGAACACGCAATCCTTTTGGAAACTTATTTTTGATTTGTTTTCCATCACTCTTTCCAAATCCGATGATGTGATGATGATACGATAATGCACAATACCCCTTTTCACTAGGTAGCATCAGTACGTTTCCACTAATGAATGTTTTGCATTGTTGCTCATCTAGTGACACTACCTTTTTAAAGTAGGGAGCAAACCATGCAGCCATATAGAAGTGATGATGTGGTTCAAAACGATTTTTGATGATTTCTCCACATAACACTCCTTGTCGCAATATCTTCCCCTTATCCAATTTAATAAAAGGACTTTGCTTAGCATACACTTGATTATTATGAACATAAAGATAAGCAGGAATAAATCCTATTTGTTCCATAAAGAAATCATGAACACACGGCTCTATCTTATGCGTTTTAAGCGTTGTAAGCTTCGTTTGTTTGTTTTCACTAGTTCTTTGCATCTTCGCAATAAAATGCCCCTCTCCTTCATCCATAGGAAAGATACGACATACTTTGCTTGCATCCATTCCTTCACAAGCAAAACCACTACGTCCAAAGTTTGTTTTGCAATCAAGCAATTGCATATCTTGGTGTGCTTGTAAGAAATCCGCAATGACTTCTTCGTTTTCTTCCATCGCATAGGTACATGTAGAATATACTAATATTCCATCTTTCTTTAATGTTGTGTAAGCATCCTCTAATATAGAACGTTGGCGATTCGCACATGATTTTACATGTTCTTCGCTCCAATCATCAATTGCTTTTTGGTGAATTTTAAACATTCCTTCTCCACTACATGGCGCATCCACAACGACACGATCAAAACAACCTACCAACTGTTTGCATAAAGTTGGCACTTCACAATTAGTAATCATATTTTCGCTTACACCCATTCGCTCCATATTCGAAAGCAAGATTGTAGAGCGCTGTGCATTGTACTCATTGCTTACTAAAAAACCTGTATTTTGAAGCGTAGCAGCAATCTGTGAACTTTTTCCACCTGGTGCAGCACACAAGTCTAGCACCCAATCATTTGGCTGTACATCTAAGATACTAGCAACGCTACTAGCCGAAGGTTCTTGCATATAAAATAAGCCTTGTAGATGAAAGGGATGATTTCCACTCACTTTGTCTTCGATATAAAAACCATCCTTACAAAATAAAGAAGGTCGAAGAGAAAAGTGAGCTTGTAGAAGTTCGCGATCTTCTTTCAATAAGTTCACACGTAACCCTCGATAAACTGGTTGAGTAAGTGTTGCCACATACGCATCGTACTCTGTTGTCAAATACTGTTTCATTCGTTTTAAAAATTGTTCTTTCATTTGCTTCCCTTACTTATTTTTTTGTTTCTTTGCAATGTCCACCATCAATTGACGCATATTTGTGGATTGACGCAATAATCCTTTGCTTTCATAACTTCTTCTTAAGATAACAAATTCCCCTATTTGATTAAAGTTCACTGCTATCGTTAAATGAAAATCACTCGTACGATCGTACACGATAGAAACATCACGAAGTAAGGTTGTTTCTTTTTGGTTACGTATTTTTAATCCATCAAAACGGTGCATATATAGTTTCTTTCCTAGCTTTCCTATATATACTGTTTCATAAAACATACTTACTGTTGCGATGACACCTATTCCAACAAGTAAAATAGACAGCCATGAAAAACTTAAAAAATCCAATAAAAACAACAGGAGCAGTAATGTCCACCCACCAAAAATGAAACCCAACCGTTTGGTATTAGGAGCTTGTTTTCCTAGCAACACATATTCAAATGTTTCATTCTCTTTCAACATATCTTTTAAATCATCAATGATGACTTGTTCAAGGTTTTTTGCCATACCCCAAACTCCTTTCTATATATAGTAGTATTCGTTGTTTATTGTATCACAAGCTTTTTTGTTTTAAAAGATTGGCTTGCATTGTTTTATTTCATTTTCAAGACACTTGTTTTCAGTGCATGAGAATGCTATGCTACTGTTAATAGGAGTGATAATATGATTAAAGACATAGTACAATTCAACAAGCAGTTTGTCGAAAACAAACAATACGAACCATTTCGTACAAGCAAATACCCAGACAAGAAGTTAGCCATTGTGACATGTATGGATACCCGCTTGATTGAACTTTTGCCTGCTGCCTTAGGATTAAAAAATGGAGATGCGAAAATCATTAAGAATGCCGGTGGTGTCATCACCCATCCTTTTGGAAGTGTTGTGCGTTCCTTATTAGTTGCGATTTATGAGTTAGGTGTGCAAGACATTTGTATTATTGGTCACACTGATTGTGGTGTGCAACATATGAACAGCGATGCCATAATTAAAAAGATGAAAGAACGTGGTATCGACGAAGAGAAAATTGCCTTAGCTGGTGATTTCGGAATTGACTTACATCGTTTCTTAGAAGGCTTTGACGATGTTGAAGTATCGGTAAAGAGCAGTATGGCTCTTTTGGAAAGACATCCTTTGATTCCTGATGATGTGCGACTATATGGTTTCATATTAGATAGTGTGACAGGTGCCCTTACCCAAGTTAAATAAAACACAAATACCTACGCATGAAATGTGCATAGGTATTTTTTCTTTGTTTATTTTTTTAATTCATAATACGTAAAGTCGACACCAGCAATCGCAAATTGCATAGCAATGGGACAAGCTTCATCAAATACTCGAGTGGATAAAACATATTCTCCATCATTAATGAATATTTCAAGTGTACTCACATCTGAAAATATTTGTATTTGGTCAATTTGTTTTATTTCAACTTGGCGTTTGCTTCGTTTGCACGCATTGTTTTCAAAAGCCATACAAAAGATACCATCTTGATAAGACAAGTGAATCTGCTCTCTAATATGAATACAAAAGTCACTTTTATCAGGTAATGTCATTTCTATTTCAAAACAGGTAGTCTTGTTTTCAAATACTTGTGTTTGTGCCAAACACATATGCTTCTCTTTTTTACGCAACGCTTGTAACTCTTGTAACGGTTTCTGTTTCAATTTTTGCTTGTCGTAAATTAACTGACGAGGAATACTCATACAATGCTGCCACTTTGCATTTTCTTGTTTGCATTGGTATGGCGCATCTGGAACAGCCATCCAAGCAATGAGAATGGTACGATTCAAACGATCTTGAAATGTTTGTGGTGCATAGAAATCAAACCCATAATCCAACATCGTAAAGTCACCTAATTGATACGTACTTAAGTTTTCGTCTAATTGGATTGGAAAGTACCCACATTGGTGTGCATTATGATACTCATAACCCTGTTTCTGTACTCCTTGTGGACAGGTGATAAGAAATTGTTGCTTTTCAAACTGCACAATATCTGGGCACTCCCACATATACCCAAATGGTTTTTTACCCATGATTGTGGAACGATACTTCCATTTCGTTGCTACCTTTTCATAAAGTAAAACACATCCTTCATCCTTTTTACTACGCGCTCCCAAAAGCATCACTTGTTTTCCATACAAATCAACTATTTTCGGATCTCTTACATGATTACTCATCGTATTTGGATAATCCTCATTTGTTAGTACAACTTCTTTCTTACTCGCTTTTACTCCATCTGGACTTGTTACTCGTATTGTATTTTGTTCACGCCCTGCATTGATATAGTCATAATGTCCATCAAGATGTTTTACATTTCCTGTATAGTAAAAGGCAATGTCATTTTCTTGTACGTATGCACTTCCACTGTATACACCATCTTTGTCTGCATAATGGTCTGCATACAAGAATGGATCAACATGATCATAATGAATAAAGTCACGGGTTGTTGTATGCCCCCATATCTTACAACCTCCGTCGATATCCATTGGACTGTATTGGTAGTACATGTGATAGCAACCATCTTTTTCAAATAGTCCATTTGGATCATTTAACCACCCAATGGTAGGAGCAAAATGATATTGTAGTCTATCTTGCCCTTCTTCATGGTCTTGTTGTTGTAACCACGATTGGTATTCTTGTTTTGTTAGCATCGCTCTTTACACAGCCATTTCACTTCCTAATGCGATAGGATTTTCACTTTTTTGAATGTTTACTTGTTCCCCACTAGTAAAGATGACCATCGTGGTTGTCGCTTTCCCCAAAGCCTGTACTCTTTCAATATCAACATTAACCAGTTCTTCCCCTTGTGTTACATAATCCCCTTGTTTTACCTTCACATCAAATCCTTCTCCATGCAAACCAACGGTATCAATCCCGATATGAATCAAAATTTCTTTGCCGCTTTCACTACGAATTCCAAAAGCATGTCCACTTGGAAAGGCGCTCACTACTTGCCCAGAAATGGGAGCAATGATTTTTCCATCACTAATTTCAATCGCAAATCCATCTCCTAATGTCTTTTTCGAAAACATTGGATCATCCACTTCTTCCAATAAAATAACTTTCCCTTGTGCTGGTGCGATAAAGTCTACTTCATCCATTACTTTATCTGTTTCTTCATCATCTGGTACTAACACTTCTTTTGGAATCGCAAATAACATGGTTAGTACACAACACATCACAACACAGAAAATAGAAATCAAGAAATAAAACAACAATTGGTTTCCTTCATAAATATACATTAGATACGATGGAATCACTGCTAGTCCATAAGAGTTAGATTGAATATGGAACAAGGAAAGCAATCCTGCTCCTACTCCAGAAGTAAACAACATAATAATTAATGGTTTTAAGTTAAAACGTAATTGAATCCCAAATAACACTGGCTCACTAATTCCAAACAACTGTGACAACATCGCCCCAATACTTGTTTGTTTCATCTTTTGTGATTTTGATTTAAAGATAAATGCAAGACATGTTCCTACATTCGCAAAACCATACATAGCACATAATGTAATTAATGGATTGAAACCAGTGTTTGCTAATAACGATGTTTCAATCATGACATACGTATGGTGAAGTCCTGTAATTACTGTTAATGGGTATGTGAATCCAATTAAGAATCCACCAATCCCAAATGGCAATTGAATCATCGCTTCAATGATTGATACCATACTTAATTCGATTTGGTGCATAATTGGACCAACCCCTAATAAGATAACTAACATCGTAATCAACATAACGAAGAATGGAGTAAAAATTAAATCCAATACATTAGGCATAATCTTACGTAATTTTCGCTCTAAGTTCGCACCGAACCATGCAGCCACAATAGCAGTTAATACACTTCCTTGGCACCCTACCAAAGGAATGAAACCAAATGCCATAATCGCATCTACACCGCTATTTGGATCCGCTACAGCATACGCATTAGGTAACACTGGCGCAATAATCATCAAACCGATTACTAATCCGATAACAGGGGTTCCCTTAAATACCTTAAATGCGGACCATGTGATAATGGCAGGTAAGAAAGCAAAGGCAGTATCTGTTAATACGGTAACTAACGTTTGAATATAAATAGGAATGTCTTTGGAAGAAGCTCCCACCAAAGCCAGTACATTATCATTAAACAAACAACCTTTTAACCCTAGAAATAACCCGGTTGCTGCAATGACAGGAATAATAGGCACAAAGATATCTGCCAAGATACGCATCAAGCGTTTGATTCCCTTTTCATTGTCTTTCACAATTTCTTCTTGTTCCTTTTTAGAAATTGTCTTTAATCCCATCTTTTCTACTTCAGCATACACTTTATTCACAATACCTGTCCCTAAAATAATTTGGTATTGTCCAGAAGTAAAGAACACTCCTTTTACTTCATCGATATTTTCTACTTTTTTATTATCGATGCGTTCTTTGTCTTTTACCACGATACGTAATCGCGTCGCACAATGTGTAATTGATACAATATTGTCTTCTTGTACTACGGCAATAATCTCTTTTGCTATTTTTTCATATTTATTCATTTTCTTTTCCCTCCATTTCTATAATCACAAATTGAAACGGTTCTAACACCAATTGATTCTCTTTGCAATTGTTCTTATGTTGATTATAAAACACGATATTTTTCACTTTTCCACTAAGTGTTTCTTCTTGCTTTGATGCACTTAAATTGAAGTAACACAAAAGTGTTTGTTTTTCATTACTACGCTTGTATGCAATCACATCATCATTTGATGTAAGTGGTGTGATATCACCATACACCAAGCAATCGCGATACGCTGATTTTTGACGAAAGGCGATCGCTTTTTTATAAAAGGACAACACACTGTTTTCGTCTTTTTGTTGTGCCTTAGCATTGATGTGTGGATTCTTCTCACTCATCGCTAACCACGGAGTCTGTTGACTAAATCCACCAAACTCACTGTCATCCCAAGGAAATGGTGTACGATTGTTATCACGACTTCTTAAATTAATGAAGTGCAATGCTTCTTGTTCACTAAATCCTTCTTGTAATGCACGATGGTATTGGTCAATACTTGAAATATCATTGAACTCTTCTATTGCTTCTCTTTTAAAATTAACCATACCCAATTCTTGTCCTTGGTAAATATATGGTGTTCCTCTTAAAAACAAATACATAGCAGCCAATGTTGTCACCGCATCTCTATTTTCTTCGTATTGTTTTAAATACTTACTTGTTGCTCTTGGTTGGTCATGGTTCTCAATGAAGTTCGCAGCCCATCCAAATTTTTGTACTGCCACTTGGTAATCCATTATTTTTTTATTCAAATCTTTGATTGTCCAATCGACACGTTTAAACCATTCACTACCACTTGCGACATCAAGGTCAGCAGCTTTGAAATCAAAGATCATGGAGAAGAAACCATCTTCGCTAATGAAATCATTCAATTCATCGTAGGCAACACCTGGTGCCTCTGCTACACTCATACAGTCAAATTGATCAAAGCAACGTTCTTTTAACTCTTTTAAGAAAGTTTTGATACCAGGTTGGTTACGGCACGTTTTGGTACACTTCGCAAGGCCATCTACCCCATCTGGTTCAATGCTTTCAAAACGCAAGTCCTTTTTAATAAACGTAATGGCATCCACGCGAAACCCTGCAATTCCTAATGCCAACCATTGGTTAACCATCGCATACAGTTCTTCACGCAACGCTTCGTTCTCCCAATTTAAATCTGGTTGTTTCTTACCAAATGCATGAAAGTAATACGTATCTTCGTTATCTACCTTACTCCACACACTACTTCCAAATACCGAACGCCAGTTGTTTGGCACTTCTTTTCCCTCTTTGAAGATATAGTAATCACGATATTTGCTACCCTTATCTTCTAATGCCTTTTGAAACCATTCATGTTCATCTGAAGTATGGTTGATAACCAAGTCCAAAATGATTTTTATTCCTTTTTGCTTTGCTTCGTCGATTAGGTTTTTTAAATCTTCCATCGTTCCAAACTCTTGCGCTAATGCGAAGTAATTGGAAATGTCATACCCATTGTCATCCATTGGCGATTGAAAGATTGGACAGATCCACAACATCGTAACCCCTAATTCACTTAAATAATCTAATTTACTACGAATCCCATTAATGTCCCCTACCCCATCGTGATTGCTATCGCAAAAACTTTTTGGATAAATTTGATACACTACTTCTTCTTGCCACCATCTTTTTTTCATATGTTTACCTATCGTAATCCCCTTCTTATTAATTCTTTTAAAATGCCATCCTCACTTGCTTTCTC
>CAYJIZ010000021.1:0-41209 GCA_964370395.1 uncultured Erysipelotrichaceae bacterium | reverse complement strand
TAGATTTTACACTATTGCTTTTTATAGTGTCTATTTTACTTGGTTCTTTTCATATCCCATTGCTTTTTCGTTAATTTACCTCTTACTACCATTTCTTTAGCAGTACAGTCTAACTCCTCTAAATAATCGTAATAGCAATAATCCTGTTCTTTATTTAAGTTTGTTAGAATTTCAATAATGTTCTGTATTGAACGTGGTAATGGGAAGTCGATTACAACATCTTCCTTAATCCAACTTTTATTTTTCATCTGTTTCCTCCTGTTTATATACAAGATATTTTTCTCTTAAATGTTTAGCGTGTTTTTCACGTTCTTCTCCTTTAATAAAGAAGGTGGAAATATAACAACCTTTACATTCTAATAAAAATTTACTGTCCAAACATCATTACGCTCTCCACAGTTGTCATAAACTGTCCAAGCAGTAAATCCGTTATACTTCCATGGGAAACTTTGGTTTTCTAAATAAGTCGCTCCATAACTTTCGGCTTCTGTTTTACTATAAAACACTTTTCCTGAATTTCCTATCGAACCGAAATTTCCATCAGGAACACAAACATTTGGTTTTGATGGTTGTGTTGTTTGTCCACCGTTTGAATTGCTACCACCAGTAGAGGTATTCCCACCAGTAGAAGTATTTCCGCCAGTAGAAGTATTTCCATTGTTTGTTGTGTTACTGTTGTTGTTTTCTTCTACTTTTTGTTCTTCAGAAATTTTATCTTTTAACTCTTTGCTTTGGTACACTGTACCATCTAATGCTTTTGTAACACCATTTTCTTTAGAAGCGTCGTCCATAGATACGACTTTTATTTTTACAACTTTTGTTGTTTTATTATCGTATTTGTCTTTCGCAGTTACTTTGATTTCATATGAACCAGTTTTAGATAAATCTACCTTCGTGCTTTCAACTGTAATTTTAAATTCACTTAAATCCACAACTTCAAAGAATTTTGTATAATCAACATCCTCTGCATTTTGCTCGATTACGATTTCTTTCATCAAATCTTTAAACACTGGTGCTTTTGTATCTTTTACTTCGATAGAAAATTCAACGGATTTCTTGTTGTGTTTTACAACCGCTTTGTAAGTACCAATTTTTGCATATTCTTTGTCTTTTTCGTTTTCTATTTTTCCAATAGAAACCTTTGCTTTTTCTAAAATATCTTTATCATCCGTTTTCAAATAATCTTTAGCATTTGTAGAAATGGTTTCTCCATATTCCGAAACGAATGTATCTTTTTTTAATTCTAACGGATTATCTTGTGGCATAGCAAAGACCACTAATACTACTGCCATTACTATTGAAGCAACTAATCCAGTTACATATACTTTTTTCTTCCCAAACTTATCAAATAACTTTTTCATATATTCTCTCCTTCTAGGTGGAAGTGCTTATATATTAATCTACAAGGATGACTTATTTAATGCATAAGTCATAACTTTATTATTGAACCATTCTTCTATACCTTGAACAATAGAGCCCCCTATACCACCGATTATAACGGGGATAACAAGAGCCAATAAATATATTATTACTTCTAAAATGACTGTTTCTGTTCCTTTTGAGATAAACCAAAATTCTGGTCCATTAAATCCAAATTGCATTATGGAGCCAAATATAAGGCAAAATAACCACAAGCCGCACCAAAATGAAATACAGGTTTCAATAATTCCAAAACAAATAATCAGAATAAATAAGACAACATCTACAAAAGTAGATAGTAATAATATCGTTGCCATTATCAATCCTTCTATAATTTTTGTCAAGAAACTAATATCTTTTCTCAACATGAAACTTGTAAAACATCTCCATTTTTCCTGTTCCTTCCCAATTAAATATTCAAACATTTTCCTGCCCCTTTTCTTTTTTAATACAATTAACTTACTAGTTGTTTCTACTGCATTAAAACTAGCAGATTCACAATGAATAAATTGTGAAAATAAAAGTATCTTATATAAATTATAGCCCATTATGGACTATAAAACAATAGAACAAAATGTACTGAATATACTATAAGTAGAGGTGAACCTATGCTTATAAGAAAATTGAGAGATTTACGTGAAGATAATGATTATACGCAAGAATATGTTGCAGATTATTTGAATGTTTCGCAGAGAGCCTATTCACATTATGAGAACGGAACACGAAATATATCTGTAGAATTATTAATGAAATTAGCAGATTTATATAATGTATCTCTAGATTTCATTTTAGAAAGAAAAAGAAAAGAAAATTAAAAAATCCACACTTTTGTGGATTTTTATTTTTTTTCATTATCTATATTTTGATCGTCCATACTTTTATAAGTCATTCTCTGCACTTCTTGTGTAGTTTTTGCTAATAAAATTATAATATCATTTGCTGTTTCTAAATCAACCATAGAAATACATTCATATTGTACACGAAAACATTTTTCAAAATTTTCAAAAACTGTCTTCCATAATTCTTCTGTAGTTTTATTTCTTATCTCATCCAAACTTTTTAACAACTCGGTTGTCGTGATGGGAATTTCTTTTCTACGAGAAGGGATATTTAGTGCAGCTTCTATAATTTTTTTATTTTTGAAATCGGGGGTGCGTATGCCTTCTAAATAGTCATAAATTCTTCTTCTTTGAATCCCTGTTTTTTTAGACAGGTCAGTTATTGTGATATTTTCAGAAGCGATGGCTTTTTTCATTGTGTCTTTAAATGTGTTGTTTTTCATATAACAATTATAACTTAAAAATGACTAATAATAAACTTGAATATTTTTTTATTTACAAAGATAAACGAATACATTATAATCAAAGTGTGTCCATGGACACAGAATAAAAAGGAGGATAAAATGAAAGAAAAAAGAAAAAAGAAACTAAAAACAATTAACATGGAAAGAATGGATTGCATTAGAAAAGGTTTTTTATCAATCCGAGACATAGAAAAGTTTTGCCCTTGTGGATATCAAAGAGCAAGGGAAGTTTATTATGATATCTGTAAAGAAGTAGAAAGCGAAAACAAATATGTAAGTCCTTTTGGAATTACAACTGTACGTTTATTGAAGTACCTAAATCTAAAAGAAAGTGATATTAGAAAACACGCAGAAGAAGAAAGACAACTCTTGCGTGAAGAAACGCAATTAATAGATTCCAACGACGCAAGAGGCACTACTACTGATGTCAGTATATAAATATAAATTACAAAAAAACTTAACGAGATGGGCTTATCAATATATAGATGTAAATGGAAGGCATATTCAAAAAAGAGGATTTCACACTATGAGAGAGGCTAAAAGGGGGGAGGCCTTGATGAGACAGGCACCAACTGTGAGTACAACTACTGTTTCTGAGGTAGCGGAAGATTATATACGTTATTTAGACACCCATAGAGCGGGAACAAGCGGTTATTCGGTTGAAAGTGTATATCGTCTTCATATTAATCCGATCGTTGGACAGAAGCGCATTACAGAAATAAAAATGGCTGATATGCAGGAGTTGCAAAATGTCATGAGTAGTAAAGTATTTAGGGGCAATAAAAAATATTCAGCAAAGACCATCAATATGGTAACAGGTATTTTAAATATGATTTTAAATTATGCAACACGGCTTGAATATATAGAAAAAAATCCTTGCTCTAATTTTGTGTCGTTGAAAATAGTAAGAACAGACGAAAGTCTTCTGTTTTGGAGTGATACAGAATTTAAGAAAGCAATCTCTTATGAAAATGATTTAATGTGGTACACATTCTTTGTTGTATTATACCTCACAGGTATGCGAAAGGGAGAAATAAGAGGATTACGCTGGACGGACATAGATTTTACTAATAAGAAGATTTACATCAGAAGACATGTTAGAGATAAGAAGAGAGTCAATGCAACTAAAGTTGATGAAGAAGACAAAGTAATATATGGAAGAAAGAATGGAGATGGCATTGTACTTGCTATGGATAATAACCTATCAACAGTACTTAAAAGGCTAAAAAGAGAGTCTATGACGTTTGATGGATGGCATAAAGGTTCTTATGTATTCGGTATGAAAGCCCCTGTAAGCCAAAATCAACCTCAAAGACGTTTAGATAAACTTGCTAAATCAAGTGGTGTAAAAAGAATTAAGGTACATGGATTACGTCATTCTCACGTAAGTTATCTAACAGATAAAGGATTGAGTGTATATGAGGTCGCTGAGCGTATTGGTGACAGCGTAGAAATTGTTCTCAAGAAATATAAGCATATGTTTCCTGATGCACAAAAGAATGTAGTAAATCTTTTGAATGATAATTTCGATTTTTAAAAATGGTATAAATCTGGTATAAAAAATTTTTTTTTATAAACTTTTTAAACCATAATCTACATAAAAAAAGGTGTTTATAGTATAAAAAGGCATAAGAAAACGGTTGAATTAATCTCCTGTTTTAGGCGCCATTAGACAATAAACACCTAGGAATAGGTGTTTTTTTTATACTCGTTTACAAAAGATGTGAAACTAAAATCAGGTAAGATTAAGTTATGTACATCTTTTTTTTATTTGTAAAAAGGAATGCGTAACAAGTGGAGTAAAGCAAGATCAAATTCAAAAAGCTAGTGCGATGGTAAAGCTAGGCACAGTTCAATCATAAATGTCGATTTCTACCAATAATTTCCAGTGCATATACTAAGGTTTTTAGATAGAATTAATATAAAATTGTTGTGTACACAAAAAGACAATAAATATAAAAATGTTGTTTTTATAGAAAGGAATCGATAATGAAAAAAATGAAAATAGGACTCTCAGTGATTGCGATTGCAATGTTTGTAAGTGGAGTGGGTTTTAGGATGGTTTATGCCCAAGAAGAGAGTGAATCTGAGCTAGTAATAGCACAACAAGAGGAGCAAAAAGCAAATACGATGGATGTGCAACCATCATTAAAAGATGAAGCAATAATTGAAACAGAGCAACCGACTGCTTCTGCTATCAATACGCCAACAATAGTGGAAAATGGAACCATTGGAACAATCACGTGGACTTTGGATGACCAAGGGGTTTTGCATATAGGAGCGGGAGAAGCACCAATTAATTTTAATTGGGGTGAGTGGCATTATCCCTTTGCGCAATCGGTAGTAGAAATTACTTTGGATGGAGATGTGAAACCTGGAAATAATACCGCGAATATGTTTTCCTTTTTTCCTAATTTAACGAAAATTAATAACTTAAATAATCTTGATACATCAGAAGTAGTCGATATGTTTCGTATGTTTTACCATTCCCCTATGTTGACAAGTATTGATGTGAGTCATTTCAATACAAGAAATGTGAGCGATATGACAGGGATGTTTGCTTTTTTGGATAATGTAACATACCTGGATTTACGTAGTTTTGACACGAGTTCTGTTACAAAAATGCGTGAAATGTTTTATCAATCAGGTATGGAAAGCGTTGATATCAGTAGTTTTGATACTAGTTTAGTAACAGATATGAGCTCGATGTTTTGTCTTACCAAATTAAAGAGTGTTGATGTCAGTCATTTTGATACGTCTAGGGTTGAAAATTTTCGTGCGATGTTTTCGACTTCAATGGATTTAACAAGCTTAGATCTAAGTAATTTTGTGACAACAAATGCAAATGATGTAGAACGTATGTTTTATAACTTAAGCAGTTTAGAAAGCTTGGACATCAGTCAATTTGACTTGCGAAATACGACGAATACAGTATACTTATTTAATTTAAGTGACAATTTAAAAGAATTGACACTAGGACCAAATTTTCGATTCAAAGCGGATTTTAATCTAAGTAATCCTTTACAAAATGAAATGTACACAGGAAACTGGTCGTATCTTGAGTCAGGATCCGCTTCTACAAATACACCAGCGATAACACCAACGCAGTTTTTAAATTACGATGGAAGCAAACCAGGAACATATGTATGGCAATCGCAAAGTTATCGTGTGAATTATGACTTAAATGGTGGATTGGGAACAACACCATTACCAATTGTTACGCAGTATGGACAATTATTACCACAAGTGGAATCCTTACCAAGTCGTGTTGGATACCGTTTTATCGGCTTTAATACGCAACGTGATGGGAGTGGGATTACTTGGGATTATGCAACTATGACAATGCCTGCCGATAACTTCACGTTGTATGCGCAATGGCAAGCGAATGCGATTAACATAACGTTGAAAACAACAAGTATGAAATATCTTATTCATACCTCACCTAGTAAAGAGGAAATGATGGCGGATTATGGAGTACAAACAAGTTATGTGGAAACAAAGTTACGTGAACAACTAGCAAGCGACAATCAAATTGAAGTACGCTTTGATACAAGTGATGTGAACATTGATAAAGTAGGAAACTACGTTATAACAATCTATGCGAAAGATGTGGTAAGTGGCATGGAAGCATCACAACAAGCACAATATATCGTCTATGCCAACAAGCAAGAAAGTAGCGCACAATCCGTTGAAACTTTTGACACGACGAAAGTGGTTTTATGGTATGGGTTGTTAGCTGTATTTG
Source organism: uncultured Erysipelotrichaceae bacterium (assembly GCA_964370395.1). GTDB lineage: Bacteria > Bacillota_I > Bacilli_A > Erysipelotrichales > Erysipelotrichaceae > JBGUVL01. The sequence goes on along the minus strand of CAYJIZ010000021.1, from coordinate 34,742 downwards.
GCGGGGTTATTGTTTATGGTATAAAAAGGAAAACAAAGCGATAAGTAAGTGTAAATGCGTTAGAATTGCTACATTATTATAGGTATGCTAAATTTAAAAAAAGGAGTAATGGTTATGATAAATAAAAAAGGAATTCGTATCGCCTATGCACTTGCGTTAGCAGTCATTGTTGGATCGATTATGATGCGTTTACTCACTTCTGCAGATGATCACTTTGCAGAAAGTGTTGGAGATGTATTAAAATATTTTTTCTTGTTGGAATATGCATTTATTGTAGTGATGATTATCTTACGAACAAAAATTGTGAGTATTCCATGGTTAAACAAAAATATGAAGTATCTTACATCGATTCATCGATTGGTAGGAATTGCGTGTATCGCTTTATTAAGTATTCACGTTTCCTTTCTGTTTGAGCTAAATGAGATGTGGGAAACGCATTACATTGAGGGATACGCAATTGTCATCTTGATGACGCTTGCCATACTAGCGCTGAAGAATAAGAAAGTGTTGAAAAACAATAGTTTAAATTTTCATATGGCATTTGCATTATTGAGTTTTATTCCTTTCATCTTGCATGTGTAAAAGTAGAGAATGAGTAGAAATACTCATTCTTTTTTATTGTCATTATTTTCAATTTAATTACGATGCGTTTTAGTGGAGTGGAGAATAGGAGCGTACTATAATGAAAATAGAGAGAGAAGAGCGCGTGTAATTTTTATAGAAAGGTGAAAAAGAATGAAAACGCGTAATACAATAATAGGAGTGTTCACATCAATCGCGATGTTGCTTTTAATTATGCCAATTACATTAAAAGCACAAGATGTGATTTATATTACAAATGCGAATGTTGCAAGTTTAGTTAGTTCAGGATTGGATAATGGGAAGTATGAATTAGCGGAAAATGTATCGTTAACAGGTTCCCAATATTTAAGTGCGAAAGCGAGTGCAACATCGATTACATTGGATTTGAAAGACTATACATTAAGTGGGCAGTATAAGTATGTTATTTATATTGATGGAGCCAAAACATTTACTGTCAATGCGAATGAAAAGGGAACGATTGTCACAACACAAGAAAACAATAGTTCAGTGCAAGCGGCAATTCGAACTCGTAATGGCACTAATTTAATTATTAATGGTGGGAATTTTATTAGTGTAGAAGATGGAATTACGATCTATACAGGTGGGCAAATCACAATCAATGGAGGACATTTTAATACCACTTCACAAGGTAAATGGGGAATGTACATTGAAGATGCAAGTGGTGTGGAAATCAATAATGGTGTATTTGGTAGCAAAGATGGACAAAAGATTGGTTTGGAACTAATTGGCGTTGGTGATGCGAAAATACATAATGGTTCTTTTTATGGGCATTCCAATGGGATGGTCATTGATAACTCTTTGTTTTCCATCGATGGAGGAAATATCGATGGAGATTTAAATGGTGCTTTTATTAGTGAAGCGAGGATGGGTTCAAGTATAGCCCAAGCAACCTTTAGTGGAGGAAGCATCAATCCAAATATCTTATCTTGTGGAGGAATTGTGTATTATACTGATCATAATGTGCAATTAGATCCAAAAGAGTATGTGTTTACTTTATCGCAATTGTTGCCTTCCACAAGTTATGTTTCATCAAGTGATTATGTTGTTCACTTCTTTGATGCGATTAACCAAGTGGAATACATTAATGCTTCTCAAGTCATCTATGCGTACGATGCGATTAAAGACATTAGTGTGATAAATAATCCAAATAAAACAGATTATGTAGCGAGTCAACATTTTGATCCAAGTGGTCTATTGATCAATGTGGAATACTTAAGTGGGAAAAGCGAAAGTGTTTCCTATGATGCGACAACCTTTGCGTTTGATAAAGATGAATTAAGTGCAAGTGATAATGCGGTTGTGGTTACTTATAAAAATAAAACAGCTTCGATTCCAGTTCACGTAATTGAAGATAAGATTAATGGTATTTATGTGAAGAGTATGCCTACGAAAATAACATACGATGAAAACGATACGTTTAATCCAAGTGGGTTAGTCATCGCTGTTCAATATTTAAGTGGGAAAGAGGAAGAAGTAGCGTACAATGCTTCCACTTTTGTTTTTGATAAGAGTTTGTTGCGTTTAAGTGATACCAATGTAGAAGTAACGTATGACACCTTTCATGCGACCATTCCAGTCACTGTAGCAAGCAATGCAGTTACAGGAATCGTCGTAAAGACGGCACCAAATAAGACGTCTTATGTTGCGAATACTTCCTTTGATCCAACAGGACTTGTAATTTCGTTACAATACCAACATGGACAAAGTGAAGATGTCGTATATTCTCCAACGTTGTTTCAATTCGATAAAGATGTATTACAAATGAATGATACAAGTGTACAAGTGACATACAACGGATTTGTTGCAGCAATTGGTGTAAATGTAACGAGTGATAGTGTGAGTGGAATCAGCATTCAAAGTATGCCGACTAAGACGATGTACGTTGCCAATACCGCTTTTGATCCAACAGGCTTAGTGTTAAACGTACAATATTTAAGTGGCAGAAGTGAACAAGTACCATATAATCCAGCAACGTTTGTATTTGATAAAGATCAGTTAAGCGATACAGATACAAGTGTAGATGTGACATATGAAAGCCAACATACAAATATACCGATTCAAGTGAATAAAGATGTTGCGACAAGTTTAAGTGTGAAAACAGCACCCACTAAGATAAACTATATCGCGAGTGAAACCTTTGATCCAAGTGGACTAGTGTTGAGCGTACATTACTTAAGTGGAAGAAGCGAAGATGTGGTGTATGATGCGAATACTTTCTTCTTTGATCGCTATGTGCTTCGTTCTGGTGATGCGGAAGTGAACGTTAGTTATAATGGGTTGTATACACCGATTGCGATTTCAGTTGAAAAAAATGATGTTGTTTCTGTACAAATCTTACATATGCCAACCAAACAAGATTACATTGAAGGAATGCGCTTTGCAGCCGATGGATTAATGCTTCGTGTACAATATGAAGTAGGGTATGAAGATGTAGCATACAATCCTACTATCTTTCATTTTGATAAAGATGTATTAGAAATGAAAGACGACGAAGTCGTATTGGTGTACGAAGGACAACAAGTGCACATTCCAGTGCGTGTCCAAGCCAATGAAGTGAGTAGTGTGAAAGTACATACGATGCCTAGTAAGGTGAAGTATTACCATGGAGAACACTTTGATCCAACTGGATTGGCATTAGAAGTGGATTACTTAAATGGAACAAATGAAATTGTGAATTACGATGCGTCTACCTTTGCTTTTGATAAGGATTTTGTCAGCGTGGATGACACAGGGGTAATGCTAACATACAAAGCAAAACAAATTAGTATTCCTATTGAAGTAAAAGAAGATAACATTACGAAAATAGAAGTGAAAACAACACCGAAGAAATTACGTTATATTGAAGGTGATCACTTTGATCCAAGTGGATTAGAATTGCATGTATACCATGCGAATGGTACCAAAGAAGAAGTTGCTTACGATACCCCTTCTTTGTTTGCATCACCAATGGATTCACGTGTTCGCTCTGTAATGGGATTTGCGATGAATGACTTCTCCTTTGATAAAGATGTCTTACAAGTAGCGGATTCACAAGTTACCATTACGTATAAATCTGCGACAGTTAACGTACCGATTAGTGTGGTAAAAAATAGCATTACTAGTGTGAGTATAAAAGCGTTGCCAAATAAAACAACGTATTATGCGAATGAAAACTTTGATCCTAGTGGTCTTGTCATTCGAGTGAATTATTTGAATGGAACTAGTGTAGATTTGCCTTATAGTGAAGATTTGTTTGTGTTCGATAAGAGTGTATTGCATCCAACTGACCAAGAAGTAAGTGTTAGCTTTGATGGCTATACACTACACTTTGCGATTCGTGTATTGGATGAAAAAGGAAATACAACAACGACAAACAAAGTGAGTACGAAAGCAACTCATACAAGTGTCGATACTTCTGACTCTACCCAAGTTAGTGTGTATTGGTTAATGGGACTTGTTGGTTTACTAGTTGTGTTGCGTTATGTTGTTTCGCAACAAGCAAAGCGTAATAAATAAGGATAAGAAGATGTTATGAATTTGTCATAACATCTTTTTTTGTGTACCTATCTTCGTATTTTATACTATGATTACCTATAAAAATGCTTTAAAATAAAGATAACAAAGAACTATTGAATTTTGGCATTATTCGACTTGCCAAAACTAATTTTCATTTTATTGAGGATCGTGTTGTTACCCTTTATACTGTGAGTAGAGATAAGAACTCGTTACATGAAAAGGAAGGTGTAAAAGATGAAAGAAGCAGTTCAAAGGCTAGGTCGTTCCTTAAGTGGAATGGTAATGCCAAATATTAGTGTATTCATTGCGTGGGGATTTATTACCGCTTTGTTTATTTCAACGGGGTGGTTACCAAATGAAACACTAGCACAAATCGTCGATCCGATGAACAAATTCTTGTTGCCAATCTTAATTGGGTACACAGGAGGTAGCATGGTGTACAAACAACGCGGTGGTGTTGTTGGGGCTGCGGCTACGATAGGGGTATTAGCAGGAGCAAGTGTACCAATGTTTATTGGGGCAATGGCAGCTGGACCACTAGGTGGATATTTGATTAAAAAAGTAGATGGGTATTTAGAAGATATGATTCCAAGTGGATTTGAGATGTTAGTAAATAACTTCTCAGCTGGGATTTTAGGGGCAGCATTGGCTTGTTTTGGTTGTTTGGCAATCAACCCAATCTGTTTGGCAATCAATGATTTTATGGGAAGTGCAGTAAATCTATTAGTAGAAAATAACTTATTACCATTAACGTCAATTTTCGTAGAACCAGCAAAAGTATTATTTTTAAACAATGCGATTAACCATGGAATTTTCTCTCCACTAGGAATCGAACAAGTGGCAGAGGCAGGGAAATCAATTTTCTTCTTAATTGAAGCGAATCCAGGTCCAGGGTTAGGGTTATTATTAGCATATTGTTTCTTTGGAAAAGGAAATGCGAAGCAAAGTGCTCCAGGAGCGGTAATCATTCACTTCTTTGGAGGAATTCACGAAATTTATTTCCCTTATATTTTAATGAATCCATTATTAATTATTTCGGTTATTTTAGGGGGAGCTAGTGGGGTATTAGTCAACGTGTTATTTAACTCAGGACTGGTTGCTCCAGCGTCACCAGGAAGTATCTTCGCCATTTTAGCAATGTGTGAAAAAGGAAGTTATCTAGGTGTTATTTTAAGTATTGTGGTATCCAGTGTGGTTGCTTTCTTAGTGGCTTCCATCATCTTGAAAGCAAGCAAAAAAGGAGATGCTGACTTAGAAGAAGCACAAAGTAAAATGGATAGCATGAAACAAGAAAGCAAAGGAAACAAAGCACTTCAAGGTGCACTAACAACAATTGTCTTCGCATGCGATGCGGGAATGGGTTCGAGTGCCATGGGTGCAGCAAATATGACAAAGAAATTAAACAATGCAGGAATGGACTACAAAGTACACCATTATGCGATTGAAGAAATACCAGAAGATGCACAAGTGATCATTACACATAATTCGCTTGCAGAGCGTGTGCGTAGTACACGTCCTAATGCGATTGTCTTCCCTATTACGAATTTCATGGGTGGAAAAGAGTTTGATGACATTGTGGAAGAAATAAGTAAAATGCGCTAACAAGAAAGGAAGTTTATTATGATTATTTCATCAAGATTAAAAAGGATCCTACAAATCTGTTTGCTTAGTGATGGTTTTGTTACGGTTGATGAACTAGCGAATAAACTTCAAATTAGTCGCAGAACAATCTTTCGTGAGTTGAGTGATGCACCACTGTATTTGCAATCGTATTCTTTACACTTGAATTCAAAGTCAAAAAAGGGAATATGCATTGAAGGTGAGGTAGCACAAAAACAAGTGCTTGCGAATGATTTGAATGTCCATAAAGTGGACTATGTAAACAAAGAAGAAAGAAGAAATCTCTTAATATTTGAAATACTGAGAGAGAAAGATATTCAGAAGTTGTATTACTACGCAAACCAATTTCAAGTATCGGAGTCAACGATATCGAATGATTTGGATGAAATTGAACATTGGTTTGCGAAGTTTCACTTAACGATTGTAAGAAGACCAGGTTTGGGTATTTCCTTACAAGGAAAAGAGAGTGATTATCGCCGTGCGCTAATGCGTATCATTTCTAAGTCCATTCAAGAAAATGAGGGCTATGAAAAAATTAATCCCCAAGATGCGCTGTATTTATTAGAAAAAGTGTTTCTAAATGACCAAGATGGCATTATGAAACTGTTGAATCAAAATATTTTAAAGCGTGTCTTGTATGTGTTTGATGAACATCACCATGAATTAGGTTTGGATAAGTATGCACAAAGTTCGTACATCGGTTTGATTATTCATTTGACGATTATGATTGAGCGTACCTTACAAGCGGAAAGCATGGAAGAGAATGATGAAATCATCACGATGATGAAACAGACACAAAGTTTTGAACAAGCCAAAGTGATGGCTACTTATATTGAAAAAGAGTTTGATATTCGTATTCCAGAAGCGGAGATTGCTTTTATCGCAATGCATATTCAAGGAGCGAAATTAAATGCGATTCATGAAGAAACGATGGTAAGTATCGTAAAAGAAGAAGAGTTACAAAAGATTGTGAATCAGATGGTCGCATTCTTTGATGAACAGCTTCCTTATCATCTGTATTTGGATGATGAGTTGTACCAAGGTTTACTTGTGCATTTAAAACCTGCGCTTGTGCGTATGCAATACCATATGAATATCTACAATCCTTTGCTTACGCAAATTAAAAAGGATTATGAAGAAGTGTTTTATTATACGAAAAAAGCGTGTGAACAAGCACTTGTAATACAAGAAACATCCATTCCAGAAGATGAAATTGGTTTTATCGCCATGCACTTTGGAGCAGCGATTGAAAGAGCCAATCGTGCTCTTTATCAAATGCGAGCAATCAAAGTGGGAATCGTATGTTCCAGTGGAATTGGTGTGAGTGCCTTGTTGTTGGCGCGTATTCGTAAAATTGTCGACAATAATGTAGAGTTACAAACGTTTAGTGTAGAAGAAGCAAAACGCAATGCAACCAACTGTGAATTGTTCATTTCTACGTTTGAGATCAATGTGCAACAAACAACAATCGTCGTGAATCCATTATTGGATATCGAGGATGTGAAAATGATCAAAACAGCGATCGAGCGTTTGCGTAAAAAAGTGGTAGTGTATCCAACTAACGAACAAGCTAGCTTACCGCTATCATCGATTAGTGATGATGTGTTCACTTTGTTGGAGAAGTTCAAATTGATTATGTGTGAATCATCCATCAGCAAGGATGCGATGTTGCATACCATTGCAAGCTATTTCGCTTGTACGGAAGAGGATGAATCGACTATTTATGAAGCGTTATTAACACGTGAAAAACAATGTTCTTGCGTGTATCCAAGCTTTCACTTTGCGATCTTTCATGCGAATTTAGAGTGCATAAGTACATGTGAATTCGTATTGTTGAAAAGCGAAGGAGGCTTTACACAAGAATTGGCTGATTTGCATTTTGTGATTGCGATGTTTATGCCAAAGCAAAGCACGAGTCTACAAAAAGAGATGATGAGTTATATAAACCAAAGTGTATTAGAAAATGAGAATTTGTATCTTGCTTTTAAAGATGGGGATGAGAAGACAATTCATTTTGCCCTAGAAGCGATTATGAAAGATTTCTTATTTGGTTTGATGAAAGAAAGTAGAGGGAAGTAAGATGAAAAAAATTTACTTTGTCTGTACTGGAGGAATGGGATCAAGTGCATTGGGGGCTTCGCTATTGAAAAAGCAATGCCAACAAGAAAAACTTGATTGTGTTGTGAAAAATTGTGCGATTTCAGACATACCTGAAAACGTGGATATTATCGTAACACACGAACAATTAAAAAAAGATATTCAAAGAAATAATTGTAAGATTTATACGATATCTTCATTTAGCGATATGAAACGATACGCAGAAATCGTGGAGGGAATAAAAATGGAAGACAAGAAAAATACGATATTAAAAAAACAATCGATACTCTTAAACTGTGAAAGCTGTACGAGTGATGAAGCCATTGAGGCGATTGGAAAGATGTTATTGGATTGCGATTACATCGAAGAACCATACATTGCAGGGATGTTGCAAAGAGACCATGCCCTAACAACTTATATTGGTAATCACATTGCGATTCCACATGGGGAATACGAAGTGAAACAATATGTAAAGCAAACGGGATTAGCGGTAATGATTTATCCAGATGGGATTGAATGGAATGGCGAAATTGCGAAAATAGTCATTGGTATTGCTGCCAAAAATGATGATCACATGGAAATCTTAGCGAATATCGCTTGTAAGTTATGTGAGATGGAAGTAGTGGAACAAATCGTTACAAGTAATGATATTGATTTTATTCATGAGGTGTTAACGAAGGAGGATGCATAATGATTATTACGATCACGATGAATCCTGCCATTGATAAGACATCGTATGTTGATCAACTTAATGTAGGTGGCTTGAATCGATTAGAAAAGGTAAACAGTACTCCTGGAGGAAAAGGGATTAATGTATCGAAGACGATAGCACAATTAGGTGGTGTGAGTATTGCGAGTGGCTTTCTTGCAGGAAGCAATGGAGCGTACATTCAAAATTGTTTAACGAGTTTAGCCATTGAAAACGATATGGTGTATGTCGATGGTGAAACACGTGTTAATTTAAAAGTAGTAGACAAAGAAAAAGAATTGACGGAATTGAATGAAGTAGGACCGTTAATCAGTGAAGAAAAATGCGATATGTTATGCGCGAAAGTACTTTCTTTGGCGCAAGTAGATGACATTGTCGTGTTATCAGGAAGTGTTCCACAAGGAGTGGCAAAAAGCATTTATGCAACGCTTTGTAAGCAATTAAAAGCGAAGGGTGTAAAGGTTATTTTGGATGCGGATGGAGAATTGTTTGAATTAGGAATCAAAGAAAATCCTAATGTAATCAAACCGAATAAATATGAATTATGTAAGTATTTCGATGTGAGTGAAACCATAAGTGATGAAAAAGTGGCTTCGTATGCAAAACAATTATTAAACAAAGGAATGGATTTGGTTGTTGTTTCAATGGGAAAAGAGGGTGCGATGTTTGTCGATGCACAGCATAGTGTACGCGTTGGAGGGTTGACTATCAATGCCCAATCAAGTGTTGGTGCTGGGGATGCCATGGTGGCTGCTTTGGCGTATGCGATGGACAAGCAACTAGTATTTGAAGAGATGGTAACCCTTGCTGTAGCTACAAGTGCAGGCGCTTGTGAAAGCAAAGGAACCCAACCTGCATCGTTACCACGAGTGCAACAATTAATGCAACAAGTCACAATCAAGAAAGTAGAGGAATGTTAGATGAAAGCAAAAGCGGTACGTCTTTACGGTGTGGATGATATTCGATTGGATGAGTTTGAATTACCAGCGATCAAAGACGATGAGATATTAGTGAAAATTGTGTCGGATAGTATTTGTATGTCGACATGGAAAACAGTAAAACAAGGAGCAAATCACAAACGTGTACCAAATGATGTGTACGATAATCCAATTATTATCGGGCATGAGTTTGCCGGTGACATTGTGGAAGTAGGGAAAAAGTGGCAACACAAATTTAAAGTTGGGCAAAAGTTTGCGCAACAACCAGCGATTCCAGGACAAATGGAATCACCAGGTTATTCCTACAAGTGGTGTGGAGGAGATGCGACGTATTGTATTTTCCCTAATGATATTTTAGAAGCGGATTGTGTTTGGACATTTGAAGGAGATAGTTACTTTGACGCATCAGTAGCAGAACCGATGTGTTGTGTCATTAGTGGATACCATACCAATTACCATACTGTAGCGGGAAGCTATGAACATGTGATGGGAACAAAAACAGGTGGGAACATTATTATCTTAGGTGGATGTGGACCGATGGGATTAGGTGCGATTAGTTATGCATTAACGTATGAAAACAAACCAAAACGTTTGGTCGTTACAGAAATTAGTGAAGAGCGTATCGAACGTGCGAAAGAAGTGATTTCACCTGAAGAAGCAAAAAAACATAATATTGAATTAATTTATGCGAATACAGCAAAAATGGAAGATTCAATTAAGGAATTGATGGCTTTCACAGATGGCAAAGGTTACGATGATGTCTTTGTGTACATTCCCAATAAAGCGGTTTGTGAATTAGGAAATAAGATTATGGCTTACGATGGTTGTATGAACTTATTTGCAGGACCTACGGATCCTCACTTCTCCGCTGAAATTAACTTGTATGATTCCCACTATTCAAGAAGTAAAGTGCTAGGATCAACAGGGGGAACCATCGATGATATGAAAGAAGCAATTTCAAAAGCAGCAGAAGGAAAAATTAATCCTGCTGTGATGATTACGCATATCGGTGGATTGGACAGTGTTGTGGAAACAACCAAAAACTTGCCAGATATTCCTGGTGGGAAGAAATTGATTTATACACAAATTGAAATGCCATTGACAGCAATTGAAGATTTTGAAGAACGAGCAAAAGAGGATGAGCTATTTGCGAAGTTATATGCTATTTGTAAGAAAAATAATAATTTATGGAGCAAAGAAGCAGAGCAAGTATTACTTTCTCACTTTGCTTAAAACAAAAAAGCAGAATTTCTGCTTTTTTTGTTTTATGCTTGTATAGAAGTTGCAATTTTATCTGTTTTTTATACAATTATAGTAGTGAGGTAGTCCTATGAAAAAATCAAAAGTATTATGGCGGATATTACGCATGACCAACACTGATAAAATTCTTGTTTCTTTTATCGGTTTCTTGTTTCTTTGTGCACTTGGTATTTGGATTGTCGAACCAACGGTAACAAGTTATGGGGATGCATTATGGTATTGTTTTGTTTCCGTCACAACAATCGGGTTTGGGGATATTTTAGTAACAACGCTACTAGCGAAACTGATTACGGTTGTGTTAACGATATATGGCATTGTTGTCATCGCCTTAATACCTGGGGTAGTCGTCGCTTTTTATAATGAATCATTGGCGATGAAACGCAACGATAGTTTATTGCAATTCTTGGATAAATTGGAGCGTTTACCGCAGTTATCACAAGAAGAATTAACAGAAATGTCGAAAAATGTAAAAGAGCGTCGATACAAACTGTAAAAACTATGATTAATCATAGTTTTTTTATGGTTGCTCATGGTATAATGCTCATATTGTGTTTTGGAGGTAAAAGTTATGATAGGTACAAATAATGTAAGTGTTCGTTTTGGAACAAGAACGTTATATAAAAATGTGAATTTAAAATTTACGAATGGAAACTGCTATGGATTAATCGGTGCCAATGGTGCTGGGAAGAGTACGTTTTTAAAAGTGTTAAGTGGTGAGCTAAAACCAGATACAGGTGATGTATTCATGGGACCTAGCGAAACGTTGTTTACGTTAAAACAAGATCACTTCGCCTACGATGATACACGTGTTATCGATACGGTAATGATGGGGAACGAAGCATTGTTTGCCATTATGAAGGAAAAAGATGAACTGTATGCGAAAGCGGATTTTAGTGATGCGGATGGAGAACGTGCTGGTGTATTAGAAGCGGAATTCGCAGAGATGGATGGTTGGAATGCAGAGAGCGATGCCGCTATTTTATTGAATGGATTAGGTATCGATACGCCACTGCATGAAAAGTTGATGAGTGAATTAAGCGGGAGTGAAAAGGTAAAAGTATTGCTTGCCCAAGCGTTGTTTGGAAAACCAGATACATTGCTTTTGGATGAGCCGACAAATAACTTGGACTTAAAAGCGATCGCTTGGTTGGAACATTTCTTAATCAACTATGAACAAACGGTAATTGTTGTTTCGCATGACCGTCACTTTTTGAATAAAGTATGTACGCACATTGCGGATGTTGATTATGGTGAAATTCGTATTTATGCTGGGAACTATGACTTCTGGTACGAATCAAGTCAATTGTTAGCGAAACAGTTAAAAGATTCCAATAAGAAAAAAGAAGATAAAATAAAAGAGTTAGAAGAGTTTATTGCTCGTTTTGCTGCCAATGCATCAAAATCGAAACAAGCGACATCACGTAAGAAAACATTAGATAAAATTGCGTTAGATGACATCAAACCTTCCACTCGTAAGTATCCATTTATCGATTTTAAAGCAGAACGTGAATCAGGAAAACAAATTTTATTTGTGGAAGATGTATGCAAGAGTGTCGATGGAGAAGTCGTGTTAGATAAAATTGATATCAATGTTATGCAAGGAGATAAGATTGCTTTAATCGGGAATCCGTTGGCTTGTACGACATTATTGAAAATCATCAATGGTGAGATAAGTGCGGATAGTGGTAGTGTGAGTTTTGGACAAACGATTTCACCATCGTATATTCCAAACGACAATACGAAGTACTTTGAAAGTGATGATGATATTTGTACGTGGTTATCACGTTATAGCGATATTGAAGACCTTTCTTTCATTCGTGGTTTCTTAGGTAGAATGTTATTCTCTGGAGAAGAAGCGTTAAAGAAAGTAAACGTTTTATCAGGGGGAGAGAAAGCACGCTGTATGTTGAGTAAAGCGATGCTAGAAGCACCTAACTTATTGATGTTGGATGATCCAACCAATCACTTGGACTTGGAATCGATTACAGCGTTAAACAATGGGTTAATCGCTTATAAATCAGAAATGATTTTCACTTCACATGACCACCAATTCATTCAAACGATTGCAAATCGTATCATAATGATTAATGATGATGGTAGCATGTTGGATCGTCGTTGTAGTTACGATGACTTTTTAGAAAAAGAATTAGGAATTGAAGAATAAGAAGCGTCATTTTGACGCTTTTTGTTTTTTTAACTAACTTTTATCATTTTAATTTACAAAAGTAAGGTACAATCATATAGTTAAAGTGACAAGCAAAGGAGGAAACCATATGCCTGCATTTTATGCACACGATCGTTTTGGAAACGATGTGTATGCCAAATTACCAAAAACCTTACAAGAGAAGATCGCAAAGTATCCCTCGCTGTTTCGCATTGGGTTACAAGGACCTGATATCTTTTTCTTTTACCAACCTTATCGCAAAACGAAGGTAGCGAAATATGGGAATGCGTTGCATGCGATTTCAGCACGACCTTTTTTCGAACATGCGATTAAAGTTGTGCGAGAAGAAGGAACAGATAGCGCTAGTTATGTTTATTTGTTGGGGTTTATCTGCCATTTTATTTTAGATAGTGAATGCCATCCTTATGTGGATGAGATGATAAAAGTAAGCAAAGTAGAACATCTGGAAATTGAAGCGGAGTTTGAAAAGAAGTTATTGCGCTTGGATAAGCAAGATGCACTTGCTTACGATGCGTCGAAAGTCATTGTTGATGATCGTTTCAGTGCGCTAGCGATAGCTCCTTTCTATGAAGGAATCAGCACAAAAGAAGTGCAAGATTCGTTGCATGATATGAAACGAGTGAAGAAGTTATTTTGTGCACCGAATGCCATGAAACAAAATATGATTAATGCAGCATTGCATCTAAGTGGTCATTATCGCCAATTGAATGGGTTGATGATGCAACGCAAGGACAACCCTAATTGTTTTGAAAGCAATGAAGGGTTGTTGCGACGTTACCAAAAAGCCATTGCGGTAGCGGGAAAAATGATTGTTCATTTTGATGATTGCGTGGTCCATGGTACAATATTAGATAAGAGAATGAACGCTACGTTTGAATAAGGGGAGCTTATGGAAAAAACGAAACTAACAAAGCTGGAAAAGTATTGGATTTTATACGATGTCGGAAATTCTGCCTTCATCTTATTGGTGTCTACTATTTTTCCTATCTATTTTAACTCGCTTGCGGAAGCAGCGGGCATTTCACAAGTCGATTATTTGGCATATTGGGGATATGCTGCCTCTGTTTCGACGGTGATTGTGGCTTTATTAGGTCCGATATTAGGATCGATTGCGGATACGCGTAATTTTAGAAAACCGCTATTTACAATTAGTATGATGGTAGGAGTAATCGGTTGTGCGAGTTTATCATTACCGACTTCTTGGACACTCTTCTTAGCTATCTTTGTCGTGGCAAAAGTAGGGTATTCTGCTAGTTTGATTTTTTATGATGCGATGTTAGTGGATGTGACTACCCAAGATCGTATGGATATGGTATCTACACATGGGTATGCATGGGGTTATATTGGAAGTTGTATTCCCTTTATCATAAGTTTAATTTTTGTTTTGTTTAATGAAGCATTGCATATTTCGATGCCGCTTGCGATGACCATTGCTTTTTGTTTGAATGCGGCATGGTGGTTTTTTGTAACCATTCCACTATTAAAAACATACGAACAAAAAAATTATGTGGAAACGATTGGACATCCTATCGCACATAGTTTTCGCCGTTTGGTAGCAACATTCAAAGACATCAAAAAAGAAAAACATATCTTTATGTATTTATTGGCGTTCTTCTTCTTTATTGATGGAGTGTATACCGTAATTGAAATGGCGACGGCGTATGGTAGTGCATTAGGGCTAGATACACAAGGGTTGTTAGTCGCACTATTGGTAACACAAATTGTTGCGTTCCCTTGTGCTTTGTTGTTTTCTAAGTTTTCTAAAAAATACGATAGTGCGAATTTAATTAAAATATGTATTATCGCGTATACTGGTATCGCCTTGTTTGCGATTCAATTGGATAAACAATGGGAATTTTGGGTATTGGCAATTTTAGTCGGGATGTTTCAAGGAGCGATTCAAGCCTTGTCACGTTCGTACTTTGCGAAGATCATTCCAGCAAAAAAAGCAGGAGAGTACTTTGGTATTTATGACATTTGTGGGAAGGGTGCTTCCTTTATCGGAACCACATTAGTTGGGATTGTTGCCCAATTAACAGGGGTTGCGAATTATGGAGTTGCGATTCTTGCGGTGTTATTTATGATTGGATACTTTTTGTTTAGCAAAGCAGCAAAATTAAACAAACAATACATAAGTAAAAACGAACAATAGATGCGTAACAAAACGCATCTTTTTTTATTTTTTTTCACTAGTGTTGCTTATTTGCAATCACTGAGATATACTACAATAAATACAAGCGATATTTGTTTTGATAAGGAGTGTAGAGGATGCTTAAAAATTACCATGATGAAAAAGTGTATCGTTATTTACTTAAGTGTTTTTATTTTAAAGTATACCGCTATAATGAATTATTGCCTCTACAAAGCGAACTAGCCAAACAATTACAAGTGAGCTTACAATCGATTAAAAAGGCGATTCGCCGTTTGCAAGAAGAAGGAATGGTAGAAACGAAAAAATCGGCGGGAAGTGTTTGTAAGTTTGATTTTAAAAATGAAGAGCATCGAAAGAAAGCGGCAATGTATTCTTCTTTGCCATCACAAAAAACATACAATACGTATTACTTTCCAAGTAATTTTTTTGGGTATGTTACGTATGCGGGATTAAGCGATGCCAGTGCCATAGCCCTTGTTTCGATTAGCGAAGCGATTGAAAAGATTATTCATGAGCAAGGGGAACAAAGAATGCAAAATATTATCGATTTGCAAATGGTACTAATTGAGCAAATTAAAAATGATCATTTGAAAAAGATAGCACATCATTTTTTTACGAAGTATTTGTATTTTCATGTGTACGATGAGTTTGATATGTCACAAAAGCAACAGCTCGATACAATTAGTGAAACGTGTTTCTATGGGGTGTTAGAGTGCATTCAACAAAAGGATTATACAAGTGCTGCACAACTGATGAAACAAGCTTATGAGCAAACGTATGAGATCGAGCACGCGTTTTCTTATCCTTATTTGGATGAACAGGAGCCAATCGTTAAAACGGGCGATCAACAAGCTGAGATTATTGATTGTTTATTGGCAAGTTGCATACAAAATAACTATGGGTATGGTGATGTCATCGCCCATGAAATACAATTAGCAAAACAGTTTGGACTATCGATGCATTCGTTAAAAATCATAATGAAAAGAATATGCGATTTGCAGCTTGTCCACAAACAAAAAGCAAAGGGGATTGTGCTTGCGTTGCACTCGGAAAACAAAGAAGGAGTAGCGTATTTAAAAAACTTGTTGCGACAAAAACAAAAGCAATACTTTGATGCCTTGGATTTGATTATGCGCTCTAATATGTACTATTGTCGCCAATGGGCGAAACAGGGGGAACAAGCAAATGTAGAAGCGATGCGTACTCAACTACAACAGTTTGAAGCAAACCAACAAGGTGCAATTGTTTTGATTACGCCAATTGTATTGGCACCGATCATGCAACAAGATGCACAAAATGAAATTATTAAACAATACCATACGTATGTGTTTTCGTTTATTCAAAATATGATTAACGTTTTAGGAACACCACTACAAGAAGCGTTGATGCAACATCGCAAGACGATGTGTGACTTGTTGTCACTGGCTCTGGATGCGTTAGAAAAAAATGATACGCAAGTGTTTATTGAACAAATTGACAAAGCGCATCGTTGTAATAGTGCACTGTTAAAGAGTAAAGTAAAAGAATGTTTTACACAATATTTAAAACAATTTGAGCAAGATATTTAAACAAGGTGACAAAAGCGAGTGAAATAGGGAAATCGTGCCTTTATTCTCATGTTTTACACACATACAATCAAGGGAAAACATGCTATAATAGAAAAAAGAGGAGGAAGGTATGAAAGATGACTTTTTGTTGCGACAAATTATCGTTTATGCGCTCGGCGTCATATGTATATGCGCGTGGGCTATTTTTCGTCTTATTCCTTACTCCATTGCCATGTATTTTGCCACCGCAATTTTCTCTTACAGTATGTTCATGGAAGCAAAGCATGACAAAGAAAATGGGTTGAAGAAAAGAGCAGGTAAAAAAAGTGTGTTTGCTGTTATTCTAGCGATCTGTTTGGTAGCCATTATTATTTTAAATCCATAAAAAAAAGGGAGCTTAATGAATCGCTCCCTTTTCTAGTGTTTGGCAATTAGTGTAGTGCTCGCATCCTTTTTGAGAACAAGTCTTAAATGCAATTTTTCGCAAATGACTTGGGATAAAGGATGTTATTTCATCATCGTCAAAGCCAACAACAAAGTGGTCGTGATTAATGATAATAGGGCGTTTTAAAATCGTAGGATTTTGTTGGATGAAAGCGACTAAATCGCTTGTTGATAAATCTTCGATTTTATTGCCGATATGCTGGTATGCTTTTGAACGTTTGGAGATGATATCTTCGGTACCGTTCGGACAACGTTGTAAAATATACTTAATTTCATCTTTATTCAATAGTGTATTCTGTATGTTCTTCTCAACATACTTTAAGTGGTTTTGTTCTAGCCAATGCTTAGCTTTTGTGGCAGAAGTACAACCGAATGAAGTATAAATCAAAATCATAAGTGTTCTCCTTTCGATAAGCTTATTATAAGCCCGATTTCATATAATAATCAAGTAGAAAATAAATCACATAATTTATCATATTGTTACGATATTTTAAAGAAATGGTTATAGTATTATATAACCAAGCAAACAGATAATGTTTGCGGAAGTATTCATAATTAGATACTTCATACATTCTCCCCTTTTTAAAAAAATATGAAATAGAGAGCTCGAAAGAGCTTTTTATTTTATATTTGATAAAAATAAAGGTGAATCACATAATTTAACATTTCTTTTTTATATTATGTATATAAGTTTTTACTATTATATAGGCAAGCAAACAGATAATCGTTTGCGGAAGTATTCCCTGAAAAATACTTCATACATTCTCCCTTTTTAAAAAAAATAAACAAATAAAGAGCCGCAAGGCTCTTTATTTTGTTTCTCATTTGTCATATTTTCATTTCTTTATTATAATAGAGTAACGTGAAAAGAGGGATTGTCGTGAATAAACATAGATTACGTAAGTTTTTAAGTTACTACAAACCATACAAAGGTTTGTTTTTTAAAGATATGATCTGTGCTTTTATCGCTGCGAGTATTTCATTGTTGTTTCCATTAATCACACGCTATATCACAAATAATGTGTTAATGGACGATATGAGCCAAGCGATGGAAGTCATTTTGTATTTTGGTGGTTTCATGATTGTTTTGATTATCATCGAATATTTTTGTAATTACTTTGTCGCATACCAAGGACATGTGATGGGTGCTTACATGGAAGCAGATATGCGAAACGAATTGTTTCAACACTACCAAAAGTTAAGTTTCAACTTTTATGACAACCAAAAAGTGGGACAGTTGATGACACGTTTGACCAATGATCTGTTTTCTCTTACTGAGTTATACCACCATGGGCCAGAGGATATTGTTATTTCGATTATTAAAATTGTAGGAGCGTTTATTATTTTACTGACGATTAATGTTCCTCTTACTTTAATTGTTTTTTCAATTATTCCATTTATGGTCATATTCTCAATTTACTACAATCGCCAGATGAAAAAAGCGTTTCGTGAAAATAAGAAAAAGATTGGGGATATCAATGCGCGTATTGAGGATAGCTTATCTGGGATTCGTGTTGTGAAATCATTTGCGAATGAACACCAAGAATTACACCGTTTTTCAAGTGAGAATGACAAATGGTTAAATACGAAACGTAACTCTTATCATAAGATGGGGCGTTTCCATTCAGGACTTGGTGCGTTCATCAGTTTAATTAGTGTAATCGTAATTGTGGGAGGAAGTATGCTGATCTCACAAAGTGTCTTGAATGCTGGAGATTTGATTGCCTTCTTATTGTATATCGGGAACTTAACCGATCCGATTAAGAAGTTGATTAACTTTACGGAACAGTTCCAAGAAGGGGTGAGTGGATTTGAACGCTTCATGGAGTTGTTGGAGATCAATCCTGATATTAAAGACCATGAAAATGCACTAGCATTACAAAGTGTCAAAGGAGACGTTACTTTTGAACACGTTAGCTTTGCTTACCAGGATACAAGTGAAGATGTCTTAAGGGATATTAACTTAGAAGTAAAAGCAGGCGAGTACATCGCTTTGGTTGGCCAAAGTGGAGCAGGGAAAACAACTTTGTGTTCTTTGATTCCTCGTTTCTATGATGTGGATTGTGGACGCATCTGTATTGATGGAATAGACATTCGCGATGTGAAGTTACAATCGCTTCGTTCACACATTGGTATCGTCCAACAAGATGTGTATTTGTTTAGTGGAACCATTATGGATAATATCGCGTATGGAAATCCACAGGCGAGTGAAGAGGATATCATCCGTGCTGCCAAACGTGCGAATGCGCATGATTTCATTATGGAACTTGAAGATGGTTACTTCACTGATATTGGACAACGTGGAGTGAAATTGTCAGGTGGACAAAAGCAACGTATTTCCATTGCCCGTGTTTTCTTGAAAAATCCTAGTATCTTAATCTTTGATGAAGCGACAAGTGCTTTGGATAATGAAAGTGAAAAAGTGGTTCAGGAGTCTTTGGAATCCTTAGCAGCAAATCGTACTACCTTTGTGATTGCACACCGTTTGTCAACAATTAAGAATGCGCAACGCATTGTGGTGATGGATGAAGAGGGGATTGTTGAAAGTGGAAACCACGAACAACTATTAGCCCATGATGGCGTGTATGCGAAATTATATAATATGCAATTTCAATAAATGTAAAAAGAGCCTAATTCGTAAGAATTAGACTCTTTTTTTCGCACATGTTTATTTTATTTTGATTTAGGAGAACTTTGATAAAAGGCCATGTGCGAAAATAACAGCTATTATATTATGATTATTTTAATACTTCGCGTAAGTAACTTGCAATCTCATCATCTTTGCAGTTAGCGAAGAACATTTCTTTGAATTCAGGGTAATCGATTGTTTCTTTTAAGAACGTTTGATCGATTCCTTTTAAAATATCAATTAATGGACGATGTGTCACTTTTTTTACTTCGTCTAAAATACGTTTGTTTGCTTGTTCAGGCACAACTCTTTCTCTTGGGTATCCATTTCCAAACTCTTCAGAGAATAGTTTTTCAAATGTGTAGCGTAAGTTAATTTCACCACCCCAACCGAAGTTTTGTGCAAATGGCATTGCGATTGCGTTACCATCGTTTACTTGACCGAAGATGTAAGCATCACAAGGGTCCGTAACATGTCCACATAGAACATTAGGGAAACTGTTACAAGCTAGCATTGCTCCTTGTCCTGTTCCACATCCAGTAATAATGAAATCGACTGCTTTTGTCGATAGTAGGATAGAAGACAATAAACCAATTTTTACGTATGTTAATTGGTGTTCATCTTCTGCGCTATACATTCCATAGTTGTCTACTTCATGTCCAGCCAGTTTTGCTTGTTGTTGTAATTCTGTGTAAATTAAGCTGTTTTTTGCAGCTTGTGAGTTTTCGTTAATTAAACCAATTTTCATTAGTATACCTCTTTCTTTTATGGTTGTTTTCCAATGTATGCAAGAATTCCACCATCGACATATAAAATATGTCCATTTACAAAGTCACTTGCAGAACTTGCTAAGAATACAGCAGGACCAGCTAGATCCTTTGGTTCACCCCAGCGAGCTGCTGGTGTTTTCGCGATGATGAAATCATTAAATGGATGTCCATCTTCACGAAGTGGTGCTGTTTGTGGTGTTGCGATGTAACCGGGACCAATTCCATTACATTGGATATTGTATTGTCCATATTCACTCGCAATATTTTTGGTAAGCATCTTCAAACCACCTTTTGCGGCAGCATAAGCACTTACGGTTTCACGACCTAATTCTGACATCATCGAACAGATGTTGATGATTTTTCCTCCCCCTTTTTTAATCATAGAAGGGATGACTGTTTTTGCGACGATGAATGGTGCATTTAAGTCAACGTCAACAACTTGTCTGAAGTCTTCTGCACTCATTTCAATCATTGGAATACGTTTGATGATACCTGCGTTATTCACTAGGATGTCAATGACTCCAATTGTTTCTTCAACTTCTTTTACCAAAGCTTGAATTGCCGCTTCATCTGTAACATCACATACATACCCATGCGCTTTGTAACCTAGCGCATCGTATTGTTTTTGTGCATCCTTGATCATATCTTCATTTAATGCATTAAAGACGATGGTTGCACCTGCTTGTGCTAACGCACTCGCAATGGCAAAACCAATTCCATAACATCCACCAGTTACGAATGCTACTTTGTCTTGTAGTTCAAAATCTTTTAATTCAAATGGTTTCATACTATTTCCTTTCTATCGTTGTACGCGTCCAGAACCATCACCACTTACTAAAGTCATGATCTCTTCGACACTTACACGGTTATAGTCACCTTCAATGGAGTGTTTTAAAGCACTTGCTCCAATGGCGAATTCAATGCTTTCTTGTGCTGGCATTTGATGGCTTAATGCATAGATTAAACCAGCACCGAAGCTGTCTCCTCCACCAACACGATCAACAATATGCAAATCGTATTTTTTTGAGAAGTAAGCTTGGTTACCATCAAATAGCATTGCACTCCATTTGTTGTCATTTGCACTGATGCTTTCGCGTAGTGTGATGGCAACATAGTCACAACCAAAACGTTGTTTGACTTGTTTTGCTACATCGATATACCCATCGTGGTTTACGACACCACTGTTGATGTCTGTATTCGAAGCCTTGATACCAAAGACTTTTTCACAGTCTTCCTCGTTGGCGATACATACATCTACATAAGGCATGATTTCACTCATTACCGAATTGGCTTTGTCACTTGTCCATAATTTCTTACGGAAGTTCAAATCACAAGAAATGGTAATGTTGCGCTTTTTCGCATTTGCACAAGCTTCGATTACGATGTTAGCCATCTGGTCACTTAAGGCAGGTGTGATGCCTGTAAAGTGAAACCAAGTTGCATCAGCAAAGATGCTATCCCAATCAAAATCTTCTGGTTGTGCTTGTGCAATCGCTGAGTAAGCACGATCGTAAATAACTTGGCTCGCTCTTTGCGATGCTCCTTTTTCTAAAAAGTAAATACCCAAACGTTCTCCGCCTCGCGTTACTTTTGAAGTATCCACTCCATATTTGCGTAAATCATTGATTGCGCATTGGCCAATCGCGTGTGTTGGCACTTTACTAACGAATGCACAATCCATTCCATAATTGGCTAAGGAAACAGCAACGTTTGCTTCTCCTCCACCATATGTCGCTTCAAAATCTTGCGATTGTGAGAAACGATAATAACCATGTGGTGCTAAACGCAACATGATTTCTCCAAATGTTATCACTTTCATTTTTGTCACCTACATTTTCACGTCTGGATTAATTAAATGAATATTAAATCCAGCAATTTCTAAATCCAAATACACAAAGTTAATGCGTTTTGTTTTTTTGTTTCGCGTGATCGTTTCTTCTTTGAATCGGATACCCATTTTGCTTAAATGGTACATTGCTTTTTCAGGGTATGGTGTGTAAATCCCCATATGACCATGTGGTGCGCTTCCTTTGTCGAAACGAACTTCGAAATACTTACCAGCAAATGTGCTATTTGGTTTTTCATACAATGGAAAGTGAAATAGGGAACACAATAATTTCGCAATGTCATCTGCTTCCTGTTTTCCTTCGCTATCGATACCTAAGTGGATCAATTCGTATGCTAGCATACTTGCTACTGCTTGTTGACTCAGTTGTTTGATTAATGCAAAGTCTTTTTTGTCGATTGCTTCTTGTGGCAGCATGAAGCTTCCACCGATTGCATCAACACAAGGCAATGCTAAATATTCATGCATGTTTTTCGCGCTGATTCCACCTGTTGGAATGAACGTTAAGTTTTGGTATGGAGCACTTAAATCTTTGATCTTTTTGGCTCCGCCACTGCTTTCTGCTGGGAAAAACTTTACATGTGTTAATTGGTAAGCCAATGCCATTTCAATTTCTGATGCACTGGAAATACCAGGAATCACAAATACGTCATGTTCAATACACCATTCAACGACACTTGGGTTGAAGCCAGGGGTGATAATAAATTGCGCCCCTGCTTCTACCGCTTCTTTTGCTTGGGAAGGGGAAAGTACGGTTCCTGCTCCCACAAGCATGTCTGGCAATTGGCTTGTAATTTGTTGGATGGCATGTTTCGCATGCACAGAACGGAAAGTGATTTCTGCACAGTCGATGCCTCCTTGCAATAATGCTTGGGCTAGAGGAATGCTATCTTGTGGATCGTCGATGCGAACCACGGGAATGATTCCAATACCCGATAAACGTCTTATTACTTCTTGTCTCATTACAATACCTTCTTTTCTATGTTGTTATGTCTAGTAACCACATCAGTAAACCAGTTCACCATTAGTGTAAATTAGTAAACCGGTTTTGTCAACGCTTATTTGAAAAAAGTTAAGAATCGTAGTAAGAGGCCTAAAAACGCTATATTATATAGGAAAGAGAGGATAGTAGGCGAAAAAAAAGTAAAAAAAGTGGTTGACTTTGGTATTGCGTACACCTATAATGAAATTGTCTAGTAAACCAGTTTACAAAAATCGAATGATGTTTAAGGAGGGCTTATGTCAAACACAATTAAGAAAGTCAACCAAGAAGAAATCTTAAAAAGAGAAGAGTTTCTTCAAACACAGCCTTTAACAAAGGATGAAATTACGAAAGCAATCGACGAAGTAATTGCTCAAATTGATTTGAACATGGAGTACTTCGAAAACAAATTTCCCTATTCTGCAACCAAAGGGTTAACGTATCCAATTATTGAGAACATCGAATGGACAGAT
Organism: uncultured Erysipelotrichaceae bacterium; assembly: GCA_964370395.1. Classification (GTDB taxonomy): domain Bacteria; phylum Bacillota_I; class Bacilli_A; order Erysipelotrichales; family Erysipelotrichaceae; genus JBGUVL01. The sequence continues at coordinate 10,992 of CAYJIZ010000021.1, read as the reverse complement.
GGATTTTGGACAGGGATGTTATGGCTTGCTTACGAGTATACAAATGATGAGAAATATCGTGCATTAGCGCAAAAAAATGTAGAGAGCTTTTTGCACCGTATTCAAAACAATATTGAGGTAGACCACCACGATTTGGGATTCTTGTATTCCCCTAGTTGTGTGGCTGCTTACCAATTAACAAAAGATGAAAAAGCAAAACAAGCGGCGCTTTTAGCTGCTGATAAATTAATCACACGTTACCAAGAAAAAGGGGAATTCATTCAAGCGTGGGGTGAATACAACAATCCAGATCATTATCGTTTTATAATCGATTGTATGTTGAACATTCCACTTCTTTATTGGGCAACAAAGGAAACAGGAGATAAGAAATACGAAAGCATTGCCAAAAAGCATTTTGCGACGAGTGTACAATATGTCATTCGTGAAGATGCAAGTGCATACCATACTTTTTATATGGATCCTGAAACAGGAGCACCACTTCGTGGAGCGACTAGACAAGGATACAGCGACACGTCTTCATGGGCGCGTGGGCAAGCATGGGGAATGTATGGTATTCCTTTAAATTACAGACATTCACGTAATGAGGAATTGATTCCACTTTATAAAGGGATGAGTAATTATTTCTTAAATCGTTTACCAGAAGATAACGTATGTTACTGGGATTTAATCTTTGTTGATGATGCCAAACAAGCAAGAGACTCGAGTGCAGCAGCCATCGCTTGTTGTGGAATGTTAGAAATGAATAAGTATTTAGCTGAAAGTGATGAAGACAAAGAAGTGTATGCGAAAGCGACACACAATATAATGCGTTCTTTAATAAGAAACTATACAAGCAAACAACACGAACCAGGAAACCCTGTGTTATACCATGGAGTGTATTCTTGGCATTCAAACAAAGGTGTTGATGAAGGAAATATTTGGGGAGACTTCTATTATTTTGAAGCCCTAACAAGAATGATTAAAGATTGGCAATTATATTGGTAATGGAGGAAAAATGACACAACCAAATATAATGATGACTAGAATTGATGAAAGATTAATTCATGGACAAGGACAAATGTGGATAAAAGTGTTAGGATGTAACACGGTTATTTGTGCAAATGATGAGGTGAGTGAATCACCAATGGAACAAACGTTGATGAAGTCAGTATTACCTGATAGTATCGCGGTTCGTTTCTTCAGTGTACAAAAAACAATTGATGTGATTCACAAAGCGAGTGCGGAACAAAAAATCTTTATTTTAATTAAAGATGTGAAGGATGCGTTACGTTTAGTTGAAGGTGGCGTTCCTATTTCGCATATTAACATTGGGAATATTCACAATTGTGAAGGAAAAGAAAAAGTGACAAGATCAATCTTCTTAGGTGAAGAAGACAAAGCGAACTTGCGCACATTAAAAGAGAAATTTAACGTATCGTTTGATACGAAAACAACATTTAGCGAAGGAAATGCGAGTGTTGAAGTAGATATTACGCAATACATTTAAGCGTATTAAGAAAAGGAGATTATTATGGAAATAACAATAATTGAAGCTATCCTAATTGGATTATGGACAGCGTTCTGTTTTTCAGGGATGTTATTAGGAATTTATTCAAACCGTTGTATCGTATTGTCTTTTGGAGTTGGGGTTATCTTAGGTGACATTCCTACGGCATTGGCAATGGGAGCATTATCGGAATTGGCATACATGGGATTTGGAGTAGGTGCTGGAGGAACAGTTCCACCAAACCCAATTGGTCCAGGTATCTTTGGAACATTAATGGCAATCACAAGTAAAGGAAGTATTACACCAGAAGCGGCTTTGGCCATTTCTACACCAATTGCAGTTGCGATTCAATTCGTACAAACGTTTGCTTATACAGTGCGTGCAGGGGCTCCAGAAGGAGCGAAGAACGCATTGTTGAAAGGAAACTTCAAACGTTTCAAATTTGAAGCAAATGCAACAATTTGGATTTTCGCAATCATTGGATTCGCATTAGGATTCGGTGGTGCTATATCAATGGACTTCGTATTGAAACTAGTTGACTTTATCCCAGAAATCTTATTAAACGGATTATCTGTAGCAGGTAAAATGTTACCAGCAATCGGTTTCGCAATGATTTTAACAGTAATGGCAAAGAAAGAATTAATTCCATTCGTATTATTAGGTTACGTATGTGCTTCTTACTTAGGTTTACCAGTAATTGGTATCGCTTTAATCGGTACGATCTTTGCATTAATTGAATTTTATAAGACACCAACGACAGTGCCTGTAAGTGAAGGAGGACAACAAGATGACTGGATCTAATACATTAACAAAAAAAGACTATATTAAAACTTCATTGCGTGCCTTTTATTTACAAAATGGATTTAACTATAGTAACTACCAAGGAATCGGGTATGCAAGCGTATTGTATCCTGCCTTAAAGAAGTTTTATAAAGATGACAAAGAAGGGTTAAAGAATGCATTAATTGAAAACTGTGATTTCTATAATACGAACCCTCACTTCTTACCATTCATTACAAGTTTACACTTAGTAATGTTGGAAAATGGAATGTCTCAAGAAGAAACACGTGGTATTAAAATGGCATTGATGGGTCCTTTGGCAGGTATTGGAGATTCGCTATCACAATTCTGTTTGGCTCCATTGTTCTCAACGATTGCTGCTTCATTAGCAGGTGAGGGAATGATTGCTGGTCCAATCTTATTCTTTGTGGCAATGAACGTAATTCTTACTACGATCAAAATGACTTCAGGATTGTATGGATACAAATTAGGAACAAGTGTTATCGACAAATTAAGTCAACAAATGGGAGTTATCTCAAAAGTGGCAAATACAATTGGGGTAACCGTAATCGCTGGTTTAGCGGCAACGTTTGTTAAAATTAATGTACCAATTACATTTGCAGCAGGGGAAGTTAATGCGGATTCTGCACAATCAATCGTAACAATCCAAGGGATGTTAGATAAGATTGCACCTAGTTTATTACCAATGTTATTCACATTGTTAGTGTTCTATCTAATCAAGAAAAAAGGATGGACTACTTATAAATTAGTTATCTTGACTGTAATCATCGGTATTGCAGGATATGGATTAGGAATTTTAGCTTTATAAGAAAATAACCTACTCATTTGAGTAGGTTATTTTTTAGAAAGGAGACATATGAATATCACTTATGTAAAAAAGCAATTACAAGAACTTAGTAAATATCGCGATTTAAATATTGAAACGTATTTAGAAGAAGAAAAAAAGATTATTTTACAACGTGCGGAAGAGTTGCTAGCAAACAAATTTGTTTTTGATAAAGTGTGGGATATGGAGCGATGCAAAATTGCATTCCAGCTACAACCACTTGATTTTAATAGTAAGCGAAACCAAGATGAAGAATGGACTTTTATGTTGAATCGTATGGATTATTTGTGTTATTTGATCCAAGCTTATATCTTGAAACAAGATAAGAACTATTTGCACCAATGCAAACAAATTATCTTAACGTGGATTAGCCAACATCAAGAATTGACACCTTCTTTGAGCACGCGTGTGTTGGATAGTGCCATTCGTTGTGTGAATATGATGGATGCGCTAGTGTACCTCTATGCATTTGGGGCGATTAGTGAGGAAGAAATAGAAGTGATGACAAACAGTGTGATGCAACAAATCTCATATATGCGTAAACATTATGTCAATAAGTATACATTGAGTAATTGGGGAAGCATTCAAACGTGTGCGATTGTCTATTTACTGCCGATGTTAGTTGAAGATTATAAGAATGATCCTATTTTTCAATGGGCAAAGAAGGAATTAGAAACACAGATGGAAATACAAGTGTACGAAGATGGAATGTTCTGGGAACAGTCAACGATGTACCATGTGGAAGTATTAAATTATGGAATGCGACTACTTAACCAATGTGCTTGTTATGAAATCGTTTTAGCGGATACGATCCACGATGCCATCTATCGTTTGGCAAACGCATTGTATTTGCAAGCGACACCAACCAATACAATAGAAACGTTTGGGGATAGTGATCGTTGCCTGATTTGCGATGTGATGTGTCGCGCTGCTTATGTATTTCGTGATGGAAGCTTTAAAGCAAAAGCATTTGCGAAGTTTGATGCGCAAAGTGCCTATGAGTTTGGAAAAGCAGCAGCGAAAGAATGGGAAGCAATTGAGGTGAAACAAGACAATCAACTTACTTTTGATGGAGTACAAAGTGGTATGTATACACACAAGAGTACAACACGAGAAGATGCTTCCTTTACGATGTTTACGCATGGTTCATTAGGAAGTGGACATGGGCATTGTGATAATTTACATTTTTCACTGTATTATAAAGGCAAACCATTTTTTATTGATAAAGGACGTTACACGTATCGTGATGAGCATCCAATGCGTGAATACTTAAAATCGATGCAAGCGCACAATACGTTAGTGATTGATGACTTGCCGGTATGTATGCCATACTTAAGTTGGGATAATAAGAAATTTGGACGAGTTGTGAAACCTTATGTCTCACACAAAGAGCAGGTTCATTATTATGAAGGAGTGCTTTTAGATGACAAGACAAATGCGACAATCATTCGTAAAATGTTGGTGATTGATCCAAGCATTTGGTTGCTTTGTGATGAAGTGATAGCACGTAATGAACACCAGTTAAAACAATATTTCCATCTTGATCCTGCGGTGAAAGTAGAGCAAACAAAGATGCCGATTTGCTTACAAAATCAAGATGCGCAATTGCATTTTCATTTGGAAGAAGAAGTACAGCTCAGCGTATCGCATTGTTCGCTTCGCTATAATGAATTAGAAGAGCATAGTGCAATCCAAACAAAACATACTTTTATTCATGAGACACATAAGATGAGTGCCATATGCAATCCAAGTATTCACTACACGACAGTAGAGGTGTACCAAGATGACAAAAAAGCAGAAGACTCGCTTGTGAGTGCACGAAAGTTTGTATGCGATGAAAACGAACACTATGTATGTGTTATTTTCCATAAGGAAGTGTTTGAAGGAAGAAAAATATTTTATTGCGAAGGGATTGCTTTCCATGCGAAAAGTGCTGTTTTTCACATAAAAGATGGGGAAGTAAAACGTTATGTATGCAAAACTTAGAATATTTAGTAAACCCGTTTGCTATACGATTATGAATATGATAAAATTTAGACATTATAAAGGAGAATTGCATGAATACAAAATTGACGATTAAAGATATTGCAACCTTGTCTAATACTTCAAAAACAACAGTATCTTTTTATCTTAATGGAAAGACAGATAAGATGTCTGCGGATACGCAAAAACGCATTCGTGCAGTCATTGAGAAGTACAATTATAAACCAAGTGCAGTAGCGCGTTCTTTGAATGCGAAAAGCATGAAATTAATCGGTGTTATTATTGGAGATATTACTAACTCTTTCGCAAATCAAATTGTAAAGGGTATTGATGAGATTGCGAAAGCGCAAAATTACCAGTTAATCGTAGGGAATAGCAACTATGATTTTAACTTAGAGAAGCAATATGTCGATCGTATGTTGGCGATGGGAGTAGATGGCTTTATTGTCCAGCCGACCATTGAGTTTGAAGAAATTGAAATTGACATTCGTCGAGAAGGGAAACCGGTGGTGTTTATCGATTCGCAATCGCGTAATAAAAAAGGGTTATGGGTGAAAACCAATAACTATGAAGCGGTGATGGAAGCGACGGAGAAAGTCATGGAACGCGGGTATGAAGATTATATTTTAATTAGTGCTAACCCTGGCATTTTAACAACAAGAATGGAACGTACACGCGGTTTTCAAGATACGTTGACATTGCAAGGAAAAGAATGCAAACGCTTGATTGTGGATACCACAACAAGCAGTGAAGAGATTGCCACTTTCCTAGATAAACAACTTGATCTAAGTAAAAAGACGTGTGTCTTTGTAGCGAACTGTTGGGCATTACCGAAGGTGTTTTTGGCACTGAAAGACAAGCGCCAATACATGCCAAAACAAATCGGATTACTAGGATTTGATAATTTGGAATGGACCGAGTTTTCGATGCCAACCGTTACAACGATTGTGCAACCGGCACATGAAGAAGGCAGACAGTCTTGTAAAATTTTGATTGATGCGATTGAGGATTTACACGAAGAAGCACCAAATCAAATTTTGAAATGTAGCTTTAATATTATGGAGTCAACAAACTTATAAGGCACGATGTGCCTTTTTGTTTTAGAGTAAGAGCGTTGCAAAAATAATCATAATATCGCATAATAAACAATAAGAGGGGTTTTTATATGGAAATTGTATTTGGGTTGTTAATACCGTTTGCTGCGACAACACTAGGAGCGGCAGCTGTATTTTTATTTAAAGAAAAAGTAAATGATAAAATCATTGCATCCTTTCTTGCGTTTGCAGCAGGAATTATGGTGAGTGCATCTATTTTCTCATTAATATTGCCAGCACTTGATGCAGCAGAAGCACAAGGGATGAATCCTTTGTTGCCAGTATGTATTAGTTTTATTTTAGGTGGTTTGTTTTTATTGGCGGTGGATCGAGTGGTACCCCATTTGCATCCACAAACCAATACGACAGAAGGGCTTCCTTCAAAGATGAAACGTACAACGATGCTTGTGATGGCTGTGACATTGCATAATATTCCTGAGGGAATGGCAGTTGGTTTGATGTTTGGATTGGCTTTGCAAACAGGAGAAGCCGCAGCATTATCGGCTGCGTTCGCGTTAGCGATTGGAATTGGATTACAAAACATACCAGAGGGAGCAGCTGTTTCGTTACCGATGAAAAAAGAAGGGTTAAGCAATGGAAAAGCGTTTACCTATGGGACATTGTCAGGGATTGTTGAACCAATCTTTGGTGCCATTGCGATCTTTTTTGTTTCTATCGTTGATGGAATGATGCCATGGTTATTGGCTTTTTCTGCAGGTGCCATGATTTATGTCGTGGTAGAAGAATTGATACCTGAGGCACATATGGATGAACATTCGCATGTTTCCACAATGATTTTTATGTTTGGATTTACATTGATGATGGTATTGGATATCGCATTAGGATAAGGTAAGGGGTGATGTTATGCAAACAGTAGAACGTAGGGAAAAAATCAAACAGTTAATTCGCGAGAGCGAAACACCGATAAGTGCAACTACACTAGCAAAGCAATGCCATGTTTCACGCCAGATTGTCGTGGGTGATGTTGCTTTATTACGAGCGGCGCAAGAAAATATTATTGCGACACCTAGAGGGTATTTGTACCAGAAGGAAGAAAGTAAAAACCGTTATGTGGTTGCTTGTATGCACGATGCACAAAATACGCAAGAGGAATTAAACATCATCGTAGATTGTGGAGCAGAAGTCGAAAATGTTATTGTTTCGCATCCGATTTATGGTGAATTGGTTGGGGCATTGCATATTCAAAATCGTTTGGATGTACAACAATTTATCGAACGTTGCAAAGATAGCCAAGCGCAAAATTTGAGTAGCATTAGTAATGGAATGCACTTGCATACGATTGTATGCAAAGACGAGACACAATACGAAACGATTGTGGATAAATTAAAGCAAGCTGGTTATTTATATGAAAAATAAAAGTTAATTGATGCGAAGTGTATCAATTAACTCTTTTTTTTGTTTTCTCAGTTTTCTTGTAAGATATTAAACGTCTTTTTTTGTAAGTTGTCAATCAAGCTTTTGTTTGATTGAATATAATAGTAATAACAAATATCGATTAGTACTAGAATGGGAAATTGTGGAGAGATGATGTAACCAGTATTTAAGCCTTCTACACTGGAAACGTGGATGATCTCATCTAAGTAATTACGGTTATCGTCTTCACTGTGGCTAGCGCTAATGAGTACCGTACGCGCACCACCTTTTTTAGAACGCTTTAGCGCTTGAAGAATTTCTTTTTTTCCACTCAAACTAATGCCGATGACTAAGTTTTGATCAGATTGTAGAACAGATTGCATCTTAATGTCATCACTTTCGCTAATGACATCAATTAGTAGTCCTAATCTAGAAAATTTGGCTTTCATTTGCAAAGCAGCAAGCTTTGAACTTCCTAAACTGAAAATCATAATGGATTTGGAATCACTTACTAATTTACTCAAACGCAAGATTTGCTCTTCGTTTGTATTTTTAGCAATATCAATGAGTAGTTCATGATAAATGTAAAAAGTTTTATTTAATCCTTTGACATAAGTTAGATCAGAAGAGTCATCTTTGTATCGATAAACGAATTCACGGTATCCCTTGAATCCACATTTTTTAGAAAAACGCGATAAAGAAGCCTCTGAAACGAACAGTTGCTGTTTTAGGTTTTTACTAGAAAAGTCGTGACAATGCGGATTTGATATAAAAAAATCAGCAATCGTTTTTTCTACGTTAGTAAAAGTATCATAATGTTTGTTAATGATTTTTAAAATATTCTCTCTTGACATAGTTACTCCTAATTTAACTCTTTCCTATCATTTCGTGTGGTTTATACATGAGAAAATGGAAAGGGAGCTTAATGATTTAATTGTACATGATAGCTGTTTAAAAAGCTACCTTGTGAGCATGATATCCTAGCAAATATAAGAAAAAAATAACAATTTTTATGGAGAATAGCAAATAATGAAAGCACTTTCAAAAAATGCACGTAAAACGACTCTTTTTTTTGAATGTATAATCTAAGCGGGCTAGAGCAATTGACGTTGAGGAAGAAGCGATATATGATGAGGGTACAACGCGTTGACTTTAAAAATGAGACAAAATAATGTAATGCGAACAACATAAGGTGTGAGCTTTTTGTTATGCAAAAAACGGAGAGTAGAATACGAAGGGAAAATACGAATTATGAAAATAGTAAATTTAAAGAGAAATGCATTGATTAGTTTTGTAGTAAGTTTTGTAATGTTATTGTCGATCATTCCGATGAATCTTTTTGCGGAAGAAGATGGGGTAGCAAGAATCAATGAAGAGATTAAAACAAATGTACAATATGATGTATATGCAAGTGTGTATGATTTTGGGGCGAGAGTTGATAAGATTGTAATGGAAATGCCTGAAGAAGTGAGTGCAAGCAGTATTGATACGACAACTTTTAAGGTAGAAAGTGCAAACGAAAGTACAATTGGATTAGAAGTCGTTAATGGAGAACGAAAAGTAAGTAACGTAATCGTTAGTGACAAAGAAGATGGATCTAAAAAAGAGACTGGAAACTTTGTTGTTGTTGAGTTGGAAACAGAATTATCAACAAAGTATGCAGAGGTATTAGAATGGAATGAACCAGACTTTACTAATGTACCTTTGGTAGTAAACTATACTATTACGCAAAATAACACTGTGAAAACAGCAGATGATGTGGATGCAAACTTTACTTTTGAACAAAGAGATTTCTTCCAAGTAGATGTGGATAAATTTGGTGATGGAAAAGCAAAGAGTGGAATTCATTACCGTGATTATAAACCGAAAAAAGATGATAAAAAACATCCTTTGATTATTTGGCTACACGGTGCTGGAGAAGGTGGAGAAAACAACGTTACACACATTAATGGAAATCGTGGTGCGGTTGCGTTTGTAAGTGATGAAGCACAAAAAGCATTTGATAATCCATATGTATTGGCTCCACAATCACCAGATTATTGGATGCCTGAATTAGTATTGGGTGACTTAGTGTTAACAGGAACAGATAATACTGCGAATGTTGTTGACTTGATTAAGGAATACATTGAAAACAATCCTGGTATTGATGCTTCAAGAGTATACATTGGGGGATGTTCAATGGGTGGATACCAAACTTGGGAAACATTGTTTGCAGCACCTGAATTATTTGCAGCAGCATTCCCAATCTGTGCAGCATACGAAGTTCCAAAAGCAAAATTAGATACAGTGAAAGATATCCCAATTTGGATGGTACATGCTGAAAATGATGATACGATCCCTGTGAAATACTCAAGAGATGCGTACCAATATTTAAAAGATAACGATGCTAATGTTATTTATACAGAATATAAAAATGTAGAAGTAAAAGGAGAAGATTTTGCTCCTCATGCCTCTTGGATTTACCCTTTAAATAATGATCCGAAAAATGAAGATGGCGTTTCCTTCTACGATTGGATGGCTTCCCAAAAGAAAGGCGAAGTAAAAGAAGAAAAAACAGATACTACGTTATACATCGTAATCGGTGTAGCTGCTCTTGTATTGGTAGCAGGCGTATTGGTTGTTAAGAATAAGAAGAAATAAACGATAATAATTGAATTTATCATTGATGAGAGATAAGTTTATGAAAAGTTCCTAATGCACAAGTTGTGTTAGGAATTTTTTATTGACATTTGTTGTGTGATTATATAATATATACATATGTCTTGACACCTAGTCAAACAGGGGAGAATTAATATGAAAAATAAAGCAGTTTATCAAATGTCATTGTCCGCAATGCTGATGGCAGTAGCCATTTTAATTCCGATGTATTCACCAGTGAAGGTAATGATTGAACCAGCTTCGTTTACATTGGCTTCGCATGTAGCGATTATGATCGCGATGTTTATTTCGCCAAGTGTTGCCATTAGTGTAGAATTAGGAGCAACAATCGGTTTCTTTTTAGGAGGATTTCCATTAGTTGTCGTAATGCGTGCATTATCACAAGTAGTGTTTGTCGTAGTAGGAGCATTACTGCTAAAGAAGAAACCAGAAATCATGAAAAATATGAGTAGTTTAGTATTGTTTGCGATTAGTATGGGAGTGATTCACGCCCTTTGTGAAGTTGTTGTTTCCTTGCCGTTCTACTTTGCAAATGGGATTACATCAGAAGCGAGTGCAACCGTATTCTATAACGTATTTGTATTAGTAGGAGTCGGTACATTAGTACATAGTTGCGTCGATTTTGTAATTGCGACAGCAGTCTGGAAAGTGTTAGTGAAAGATCGTAATATCGCAAAAGTATCCGTAGTGAAAAAGGTATTGATGAGAGAGGCTGTATATGAAGTTGTCAACGGAAAGTAGACACTTTAAAAAGAACACTGGAAGCCTTG
>CAYJIZ010000020.1:0-42363 GCA_964370395.1 uncultured Erysipelotrichaceae bacterium | reverse complement strand
TTTAAATACATTTTTGTACTTTTTGTGTGTCTACTTTTATTTTACTACTTCACTTGACTGCTACTTTTTTTATTCGATTATTTTAACTTCACACGTTAATTGATAGCCACTTTTCGCATAGACTTCTTGTTTGACAATAGCGATAAGTTCCAAGAACTCTTCGCTTGTCGCATTATTGTGATTCAATAAGAACCCTGCATGTTTTGCTGATACCATCGCCCCTTTATGCTTTCTTCCTTTTAATCCACATTGTTCAATCAACGCACTTGCGTAATGCCCTTCAGGACGTTTGAAAGTAGAACCTGCACTTGGATAATCCAACGGTTGTTTGGCAATGCGCTTCGCCATCAATTCATCCATCCGTGCTTCGATTTCATCGTAATTCCCTTTTTCTAATTCCACTTCTATTTCTAAAATACACACGTCACGATCACTAAATGGACTATGACGGTATCCAAAATCGCTTTCGTGTAATGGTATCGTTTCGATTTCATTTTCTTCATTTATAAAGGTTGCTTTCTTAAACACCGAAGCGATTTCCCCACCATACGCTCCTGCATTCATGTATGCAGCCCCTCCCACACTCGCTGGAATTCCATATGCAAATTCCAAACCTGTAAGATGGTGTTGCAGTGCTAATAAACACGTTTGCTTTAAGTCAGCCCCACTTTGGCATGTAATCTTTGTTCCTTCTACAAGTATTCGGTTAAATTGACGATTTAAGGCAATGACAACCCCTTTAAAATGCTTTTTAATCAATGTGTTAGAACCATTACCCAAAAAGATATAACGAAGCTTATATTGCTTTATCAGCTTCAACAAAGTTGCAATTTCTTCAATCGAACGCACTTCTGCTACATAATCCAATCGGTTGCTTATTTGTAACGTAGTATAGTATTTGCTATCGGCATTTTCAATGATGTTGATATGATGTGACTTTGCCGCTTCTAAAAAAGTTTGTTTTGTATTCATAGGTGTACCTCTCATCAATACTATAATAAGAATCCGCTCATTTGCCTAGAAATATGACCAAACAAAAAGTAGCGAATGGCTTTTGCCCTTCCCTACTTCGTTTTATTTTTTTGCTTGTATGCTTCAAACTTATCGTTCTTACAAAACGATAAAAATGGACAGCCCTTACATTTAGGATTTCTCGCTGTACAGTGATAACGTCCAAAAAAGATAAACAGATGATGTCCATCATTCCATAGAGAACGATCGATTTTACGTTTCAATTTCGTTTCTACTTCTTCCACACTGTCTTTGAATTTCGCTAACCCTAGTCGTTTGGAAACACGTTCAACATGCGTATCTACTGCAAAAGCAGGAATATTGAACCAGACTGACAAAACAACATTCGCTGTTTTTCGTCCAACCCCAGAAAGTGAAGTTAATTGCTTGCGTGTCGATGGTACTTGTCCATCATAATTTTCTACAAGCGATTGTGCCAACTCTTTGATCATCCTACTTTTATTGCGATACAATCCAATCGTTTTTAAATAGGTTGCAATCTCATTCACATCACCTTGTGCTAATGCTTCCACATCAGGATAACGTGCAAACAAGGCTGGTGTTGCTTTGTTTACCGCCTCATCCGTTGTTTGCGCTGAGAGTACAACCGCTACGATTAATTCGTACGCATTACGATGATGAAGCGCACATTTCGCATCTGGAAACAATATACGCATTTGTGCTAGTATTTCGTTTGCATCCATTTTAGTTGTCTCTTTCTTCATAATCTTTCGCTGTGAAGTTATCTTCTTTCCAATTCATTAAAACTTTATTGATATAGCTAAATTTTACACTGTTATAAATAATCGCTTCACGTAGCGCATATTCAATCAATTTTAAATCATATAATTCAATCCACTCACTCAACGTTTCACTTTCACGTTGTGATAATGGACGCTTGAACTCATTTTCATACAAAGCAAACAAGTTTTTAAACTCATTGGAATGACAAGGCGTTGCATCGTCTTTTTGCATGAAAACACGATCGATATTAAATATCATCGAACGATTGCCCATTTCCATTGTTAAGTAACCCTTGCTGATTAAATCACTTAAGATTTGATCCACAAAACTACCATCCAATTTCAATTTTTTCGCCAATGTCGCGATATCGATAAATTGAGAAAATTCATTCATATAATCAATGCATAATACAACTAAAAATTCATTGTTTGTCAGTTCCAAATGTTCCATCTGTTCCATCAACCAATTACGGCGATTAAAATACGATGCATGAATAAGTTTCATTATTTCCCCTCTTTCATATAAAATACTTTTTTCAGTGTGTTAATGTCCAACATAATTTTGTATCATTCTCATTTTCAATCAAATACACACCATTTTTATATCCATAACTAATTTGAATGGTTTCATTTGCTAATTCTGGATATTTTTCAGCGACAATTTTCGCCACTTCATCAAACTTCAGTTTTGACTTCTTACGAGTAAGAATCAAATCACCATTCGAATCGTATATGCGATACTGTTTCGCATCTTCACTTGTGTACGTTACATACTTAAAGCTATGACGCGTGATAGTATTGTCTGTTTTTTCTTCTTCGTTAATTTTAGTCACGATTCTTTGTACATCGGCTTGGTTTTTATAATATGGTCCACCCACGTTAATCGCAATGATAAAATAAACTAAAAATAGGACGATGATAGCCAAAAAGATAGTAACAAATATTGATTTCGTATTTTTTCTTTTCATAATTTCCTCCTATTTTTTTACTTGTCTTTATTATATTACATTTTTGCTAATAATTTCGCACAAATGTTTCCTGCTTGCAAAGCCGCTTTTTTCGCAAATGTCAAAAAATCAGTTCCGTTATCGTGTTTTGCTGCAACATCAGATAAGGAGCGCACAATTAAACAAGGAACTTGAAAACGTTCGCACGCTTGGGCAATCGCCCCTGCTTCCATCTCACAACATACACATGTAGGGAATGTAGTACAGATGCGTTCAAAATGATTGTCTAGTGCCACAAAACAATCTCCACTTGCTACATCACCTAACCAAGAAGTAATGTTGTTTTCTTTCACGATTGTTTCAAACATCTTCGCTAATTCGTTATCACATGCAACTGTTTTTCCTATTCCTTCTTCTCCATCAACGGCTGAAGTATCAAAGTCATGTTGAATCACATTATTCGCAATAACGATATCTCCTACATTTTGGCTTGCTAATAAACCACCAGCAACCCCAACATTAATAATACAAGACAATTCGTATTGACTCGCTAATAGCGTTGTAGTAATCGCAGCATTTACTTTTCCTACGCCACTAAAAGCAACCACGACATCCTTATTTTCAATTGTTCCTTCAAATACATCAATTGAATACAACGTCTTTTCTTTTTTGTTTTCCATGTGCGAAAGCATTGCTTCTACTTCCGCAGGAATCGCACATATTATTCCAATCATTGTACTTCTTTCCTCCTACAAATATAAAAATATTTTTCTCCTTCACAAATTCCTTCTTCTTCAAAATCTGTGACAATTTCAAAAGTGAAGTAAGGTGCTAACAATGCAGCAAGTAAGCTAGGATCATAAACTCTTTGGGTATGTTGCTCTTGTGTTGCAACACCATTGTCATCATAAAATAAAAAGTTATGATAAATAAGATCATCTTGGCTCATAATACTCCAAGTATATTGTTGCCCATTGACTTCGCCTTCTTCATAAAACTCTTCTTCAAATTCGACTAAGCGATCAAGAGAGTGCGTATCAAATAAAAACACGCCATCTTCCTTTAACGTAGCATGAATAGAAGCGAATAAGTTGGCAAGCGATGTTTCTTTTGTGATGTAGTTAATGCTATCACATAAGCAAATAACACTATCGTATTTTTTATCACTATGAAAGTCTAACATATCCATCGTATAAAAATGAACAAGTGACGCATGTTCCTTTTGTTTTGCTTCTTGAATCATTTCTGCACTTAAATCACTCGCATCAATACGATATCCTAGTTGTGCTAAAGCGAGTGTAATCTCTCCACTTCCACAAGCCAATTCCATCATATCTTTTTTTGTAATATGCTTTTGAATTAAGTTAACCCATGCTTGTGTCGCTTCTTCATCTTTTACTAAACCATCATAATAATGGGCTAGCGTATTATAGATCATAGTTGCTTTCCAGTCTTGGTAAGTCGCCATACAATCTTTCAAGTTTGTATACTTCGCGTTCGTCATCTAAGAAAATGTGAGCGATAATCTCATCACAATCCATTAAAATCCAACGTGAATCTTGGTTCCCTTCCATTTTCACATCCAATCCGTTTTCACGGCATTTGTCTTTTACCATTTGTGCAATCGCGTATACCTTACGCATATTGTTTGCGCTACAAATCACGACACGATCGATAAATGGGTTAATTGAAGTAAAGTCATAAACAATTACTTCTTCCCCTTTTACATTACTAATTGCTGCTAATACTATTTCTAATTTATTTTCTACATTCATTCATTTCACCATAAAATTCTTTCTGTTGTTGTTTTACTATTACATAACCTTCGTATAAATTGTTCTCACAAATACGAATGGTTGGTTCTACATCATAACCTCGTCCTGGATCTAACTTATCGCTCACATAAGCTAACATTGCATACGCATTGCGACTTTCTCCTAAAACGTGATGTTCAATTGCTAATAAAATATCGTTATCTTTTATTTGTAATGTATGTTCACAAATAAATCGCCCACAATAGCCATGCCATATGTCTTTATCATAACCTAGTAAAGCAGGACGTTTTATAGCAATCACCTGTTTTGCTGTTTCGATATCCATCATTTTAAATTCTTTGTTAATATCGTGCAATAATCCACACAGGTAGGCTTTCTTGCAATCCAAGTTTTGCTTTTTGGCGATACGCACACATAGTGTAGCAACGCGCACGCTATGTTCATAACGATACGCACTCATTACCCTTTGTACAAAATCTAGATACATCGAATTTTCAAAGATGTATTTTCGTACATTTGGATGAATATGCATAAAATTACCTTCACGAACTTGGCTTGAACTCACCATTTGTTTCGGCATTTGTAAAGCTGTTATTGTATACGGTGTATCCAAACTACTTCCTTCGCGTTCAAATGCGCATAAATGCACTTCTTGCACTAATGCATCCACATCTTTCCACAAATGCAACTGTGCTACTTGATCCGCACCGATGATAAAGTAAAATTCATCATTAGGAAAGTGCTTCTTTAAATATCGTATCGTATCAATCGTATAACTTTTTCCTTCCCACATTGATTCTACAGTGCATACTTTAAAATGGCGATAGGCTTGTATCGCCATTTCAACCATTTTACATCGATCATGAAAAGGACTAATCTTACGATCCTTTAGAGGGGTATCTTTCGCAACCAAAAACCAAACTTCTTGTAAACCTAATTGTTGCTTGGCGTATTTCGCCATAGCAACATGGGCATTATGAATGGGATCAAATGTCCCACCAACTAAACCAATTCGCATTATAACTCGTAAATGTTTTTCTTTGACTTTTTATACAAGACAAATGTTCTACCAATTGTTTGTATTGTTTCTGCATTGGTTGCTGCTGCTAAATCAAACACAACTTCTTTAAAGTTCTCTTCGCAATTTTTCAACATTGATACTTTTACTAATTCATGTGCATTCAGTGCATCATTTAAAGTAGCAATTAAGTTTCTACTAATTCCTTCTTTTCCAATAATCACAACTGCTTTCATCGTTGCTGCTTGTGATCGTAAATAACGTTTTTGTTTTCCGTTTAACATGTTATATCATCGCTCCTCTAAATGTTACATCAATTTGTTTGTTGACATAAACTTTAATATTCTTAATATCTCCACTCAATGTGAAGAAACCTAATCCATGGATTACAACATCCATTTTATTCGCTAGCATCTTGCTTTCTAAGATGCGCATATCACTATAGTTTGTATCCAATGATGGAGATAAAATTTCATCGTTTAAATGATTACTCCACAAAGCATCCGCATTTTCTAATTTTCCACGATGGATTGGTAATCCATTCGCAAAATAACATACACAAGTGACTTTCTCACAACCACTTAAATCCAAACGAACAAGTCCACCAAGGGCAATACTTTGGTCCCCTTTTAATTGGAATTGAATCGGTTTAATCGTTTTATGTGGAATGATTTGTTTCAACAAGCTAACATCAATATGCGTCAACAAAGAGTCATATCTTGTTAAACCTGGTGTATCATACACAAAATAATCATGGTATTTCACTTCATTAAAATCAATTGTTGTCCCTGGATGACGAGACGTTGTCAAACTCTCTTTTTGTAGTAATGCATTTAAAAGTGTCGATTTTCCCGCATTTGCCATACCAATGACTACAACATTACGTCCATTGCGATACAAACGAATCGCTCTATGAATCTCTTTTAGTGAATCGTTGTCTTGTGAAAACGCATTGCTAGCCATATCACCACAAATGACAAGACCACTAATGCTAATTCCCTTTTCTTTTAAACGGCGTAAAATAAACTGTGCAATTTTTTCATTCCCAACACTATCTGGTAATAAATCACGTTTTGTGGCAACTAAGATAATATCTTTGTTTACCAAATGACGATTCATCCCTTTGATAATATTCGCCTCAAAATCAAAAATATCAACAACCCACAATACAAGTGCATCCATGGTTGCTACTTTCGCTAA
Organism: uncultured Erysipelotrichaceae bacterium; assembly: GCA_964370395.1. Classification (GTDB taxonomy): domain Bacteria; phylum Bacillota_I; class Bacilli_A; order Erysipelotrichales; family Erysipelotrichaceae; genus JBGUVL01. Next base: position 35,669 of record CAYJIZ010000020.1, on the reverse strand, counting down.
AATCTCATCACTATCAATGCCTTGTTGCATACTAATCACAACATCATCATAGTGTGTAATGCGAAAACAGCGTTGGCAATACTCTGCCTCTTCTTTTGGTGAATACCCAATTGCCGTTTTGTCACTGTATTGTAAGGTAGCTCCACAGCCTTTACATTTTCTTTCCATCAAATTCTCCTTTAATTAAAATTCCTTTTTTCGCCAAACGTTGAAATACCATATTTTCAAAAATACGATTCACCTTTGTCGAAGCCAAATCTTTTACTACTAATGGATGAGTTAAAATCGTATAAATACGCGCACGATTACCACCTAATACATCCGTCATAATCTGGTCTCCAATACTCGCTATCTGCGAAGCTGGATAACCCATTTCCTTCATAATCTTTTTGTACGTTAACTTTAATGGTTTTCTTGCCATTGAATAACATGGTACATGCAAATCCTTTGCAAATGTTGTCACACGCTCATTAAAGTTATTGCTGATCAAACAAAACGCAAAGTTCTCTTGCATCTTCTTTACAAACTTCTTCACATCTTCATTTGGGTGTTTTTCATCATGTGCCACTAAGGTGTTATCAATATCACAGATTACTAACTTAATCCCATGTTTTTTCAAATCGTCAATATCCACATGACGATAGTCTTTTATGTATTTTTTAGGGGTAAATAAATGTAACATATGCCCTCGCTTTCAACTAATAAAATAACAGTATAATAGTACCATTATTCCTATGTTTATTCAATAAATACCACATTTTAAAAAGGGGGTATTGCATTTCCTATAATTGAAGCAAGCGAAATTGCGATTGATTTAAAATGAAATAATTTTCAATCGTGGTTTCAGATTGTTTCATTTTTGTATCTATGCTAGAATAAAGGTAGATAAGGGGGTGTTTGCGATGAATTTTATCTTTCTTTCACCAAATTTCCCAGAAGGATATTGGAACTTCTGTCGAGCACTAAAGAAAAATGGGGTAACAACTTTAGCGATCGGTGATAGTGCTTATGAAACACTAAGTGATAATTTAAAAGGTGTTTTAGATGAATACTACAAAGTATCTTCATTGGAAAATTATGATGAGGTATACCGTGCATGTGCATACTTGGCATTCAAACACGGTAAGATTGATTGGATTGAAAGCAATAATGAGTATTGGTTAATTAGAGATGCTCATCTACGTACTGATTTTAATGTAACAACGGGGATTCAAACGAAGTCCATCGACCACATTAAATACAAAAGTAAAATGAAGGAATACTTTTTAAAGGCAAAGGCAAAGGTAGCACGCTACCACATTGTCAGTACACTTGATTTAGCAAAAGCGTTTGTTTCAAAAGTTGGATATCCAGTTGTGGTTAAGCCAGACAACGGGGTTGGAGCTAGTACAACTTACAAAATTCAAAATGACGAAGAATTACTACAATTTTATGCAAATAAGCAAGACATTAACTTTATTATGGAGGAATATGTCGATGGTACGATTCTTTCCTATGATGGTATCGCAGGGAAAAATCGTGAAGTCATTTTTGAAACCGTACACTATTATCCAGATTCAATAATGGATTTGGTAAACCAACAAAGAGACGTTTGGTTTTATTCGTTAACGGATATTCCTGATGATTTAAAAGCAATTGGTCGTCGCGTAATCGAAACCTTTGAAAGCAATGCGCGCTTTTTCCACTGTGAATTCTTCCGGTTGAATTCTGACAAAGAAGGACTTGGTAAAAAAGGAGACATTGTGGCATTAGAAGTGAACATGCGACCACCTGGAGGATACATTCCAGATATGATGAACTACGCGAATGAAGTTGACGTTTATCAGATATGGGCAGATATGGTTTGCGATAAAATACAAGCTCGTGTTTACCCAGCTAACAAAGCTTGTTGTGTGTATAGCGCTCGTCGTGATACACATCACTATGCAACGGCTATTAACTTGTTAATTGACAAATACCAAAGCAATTTAAAAATGGTGCAAAAAAATCCAGCTGTCATTGCGAAAGCAATGGGCGATGACACCTTTATTGCTTGTTTCACAAAGGAAGAGGAAGCTATTTCTTTTGCGAAAGATACGCTAGAAATAAAATAGAAAAGGGGGGAAACGATGATGCATATCGCTTACCATAAAGAATTTAGTAATATATTAAACAGAGACATGGAATTTAAAGTATTTGGCCATGCAGGAAAACCTATTTTAGTCTTCCCTGCTCAAGACGGTAATTTTTATGACCTTGAAAATTTTGGAATGATTGAAAGTGTTGGAACCATGATTGATGAAGGTAAAATACAAATGTTCTGTATCCAACCGATCGATCAAGAAACATGGAGTAGTTTTATGCCTGATGAAAATTTACGCATTCAATTACACGAAGATTGGGTATCGTACGTATGTGATGAATTAATGCCACGTTTGTATGCCATTCACAACAACACTTCGAAAGAGTGCTACAGTGGTAAATTTTTAACAGTAGGAGTGAGTATGGGAGCATTCCACGCACTTAACATTATGTTACGTCATCCTGAATTATTTGATGGTACCATCGCATTAAGTGGTATTTACCATGCGGAATACTTCTTTCCAAACTACCAAAATCCATTAACATATTTAAATTCACCAATTGATTATTTAAAAAATATGGAACGTGAGCATCCTTATGCTGACTTATACAAACAAAGTAAAATTGTCATTTGTTGTGGACAAGGACGTTGGGAACACGAAGCCATTGAAGATGCCAAACAATTAAAAGAATTGTTTAATCATATCAACGTTCCTGTTTGGGTTGATTTTTGGGGTTATGATGTAGATCACGATTGGGAATGGTGGATACGCCAATTTCCATACTACATTGGTAAGGTGCTTGAGGAATGATAAAGAAACAACCAATTTATATTACTCCTTTTAAGGAAGAAAGAATGTTGCACATCTATGTGCCAGACAAAATAAAAAAAGACATCCCCATTGCGGTGATGTATATGTTTGATGGTCATAATTTATTTTATGATGACGATGCAACCTACCATAAAAGTTGGGGGCTAAAAGACTATTTAGACGAAAACAAATGTAATTTATACGTTGTCGGTATTGAATGCAACCATGTTGGAAACAAGCGATTATGCGAGTTTTCTCCCTACTCTTTCATCGATGATATCCGCGGTGAAGTGACAGGTCTAGGAAAAGATTTGTTGACGTGGATGGTGAAAGAATTAAAACCATGGTTTGAAAACCAATACAATATACAAACAACGAAAGAAAACACTTATATCGCAGGTAGTTCAATGGGTGGATTAATGGCTCTATATGGTGGTTGTAAGCATTATCGTACATTTGGAAAAGCCATCTGTATTTCTTTGTTTTATTTGCATGTACACAAACGTCTGTATAATGAAATCGAAACGATGAAATCATTAAATAAAAACCAGTTTTATTTATCGTGGGGACAACACGAATACGATTCGCAAGAAGCACTCGCAATCGCAAGCGAAATCAACTTGCGCTTCGCACGTTTGCTAACAAGTAAAAATGCACAAGTGTATTGCCATTGTTATGAGGATGGTGGACACAATGAAGCAAGTTGGGAAAAAGAAATTCCTCACTTTATGAAAGAATTAAACATACAAAAAGGATAAATGTTAACACATTTATCCTTTCTTTTTTTAATCGAAGGCAGCGTAAGCTAAATCAATCGATAATTTATCATTAATTTTCGGCAATACTTTTAAAAATTCTTCTTTATCAAAAATTGCCAAATCGATGTAGGCATACTTTGTCCCAATCGCACCACCAATGCTTCTTGCGATTCCTAGTGGATACAATAGTTCATTTAATCGTTTCTCTAGTTTTTGACGTACTAAGGCATCGTTCACTTCACTATTGGCATGCGCATAATACAAGTAACCAAATTCTCCACCAAAGTCGAAGAACTGATGTGCACAAAAGGAATCTTTGTCTAAGGTTTCAGCGATTAACAGTGGATGTGTAGTAAAAATCATTTTCATGTCTTTTCGTACATTCTCACTAATTGCCGCTTCTTCTAACTTATAGACACGATAAATTTCTGTCGTATCTTCGTATTGTGTCCATTTTTGTTCCATTACGATATCCATCAGCATTTCATAAAAATGCGATAAGATACTTTGGTTTCCTTCTTGTTTTTGATCACACACTTCAATATTGTTGATGTAAGCTTCAAGCGCTACTTCCCCAATGTTTAGTTGAAGCATATACACTGCCATCTCCAATGCTTTGTTCGCTTCTAACGAGACAAATGCTGGACAATATAAACTTACATTCAAGCAGTGATTATTCGTATCTATTTCATAATAAACGATGAAATCATCACTTCCGTAATCTTGCCCATCAATACGCAAAATCGTATGCATCGCTTTTTGCGAAAGTGGTGGTAAATCAGCATGAATAATCCAGTTTTCACGCAAATTTTCAGGTGCTAACTTTTTTAATAGCGAACAAATGTATTGCACATTTTTCTCTTGTTCGCTTAAAAATGTTAATTCAAATATATCGTCTTCGTACTCAATCTCAAGTTGGCAATTGCACAGTTCTTCAAAATAAGTACCAAGTATTTTTTTAATTTCATTGATTTCTTCTTCATTGTTTTCTCTTAATGCTTTTTCTAAATTAATTCTTTCTGTTTCAAACACTTTCCAGAAACGAATCACTTGTTTTTTTATTGACATGAGATTCTCCTTTTATTGTTTACAAATCGATACAGTCCATCCCCACATAAAGCACCTACTACATTAAAAATAATATCATCAACATCACTTACACCAGTGTAAAAGATGTATTGTAATACTTCAATGCTAAGGGAAAATAGAAATGCATACAACATCATCTGTTTCCATTTGATCTTATCAAAGTACATTGGTAACAATATTCCAAATGGGACAAACCAAGCGATGTTTCCAACCACATTATACGCTAAGATGATAAGTGCCTCTTTCTTACCGAGAACGCTTGCTTGGTAAAACGATACACTTACTAATTCATCAAAGGGAATCAGATTGACAAAATGTTCTTCATTTTGAAATAAACCACCACGAAATACCGTGATATTTATCAGCATAAACACATACAACAATAATATCGTAATCCGGTATGGATGTTGGAATGTTTGTTGCTTATGGCGTTTGTATAAGTAAATGCAAAACATTACGATAACCACTGAAACAACAGCGATTAAGAAGCTGTCAAAGACCATATCAAATATTTGGCTAAATGTCATACAAAACTCCTTTAGATACACAGAAAGCGAATGATTAATTCGCTTTCTTGTTCATATCTGCTATGATTTTTTCAATTTTGTTTCCACGTTCTAACGCATCGTCTAATTGAAAAATTAATTCTGGTACTTTTCTTGTACTCATTTTTTTACTCAATTCGCTACGTAAGTACCCTTTTGAACGATTCAAGGCTTTCATACCTGCTTCTTTTCTGGCATTTTGTCCAAGAAAAGAAACAAATAATTTCGCATAAGACAAATCGTTTGTTACGGTACAATCCGTAATCGTAATAAATCCTATTTTTGGATCTTTTAATTCGAATTGAATAATTTCGGAAATGTTACGTTTGATCAATTCCGCAATTTTTTCATTTTTTGTGCTCATATTTTACTACCTCTAGTCAACATCAACCTGTTGTGCTTCGTATGCTTCAATGACATCGCCTTCTTTGATGTCGTTGAACTTCTCAATAGTAATTCCACATTCGTAACCATTGCTTACTTCTTTTGCATCGTTTTCAAAACGTTTTAAAGAACCTAAAGCTCCTTCGTATACGACGATTCCATCACGGATTAAACGTACTCCACAGTCTTTTTTGATGCTACCATCACTCACGATACATCCCGCAATCGTACCTACTTTACTTACTTTATAAATTTGGCGAACTTCAGCTTGTCCAATTACTACATCTTCATAAACTGGTGCTAGCATTCCCTTCATTGCGGATTCCATTTCTTCAATGGCTTTATAAATAATATTGTGAAGACGGATTTCAACACCCTCTTCTTCTGCTTTCTTTCTTACTGCTGCATTTGGTCTTACATTAAACCCATATACCACAGCACTAGAAGCACTTGCTAACATAATGTCAGATTCGCTAATCGCACCTGCAGTAGAACGGATTACATTAACACGTACACCACTTACTTCAATTTTTTCTAACGATGCTTTTACCGCTTCTGCACTACCTTGTACATCGGCTTTTACAATTACATTAATGCTTTGTAAGTTACCTTCTTCAATTTGACGTGCTAAGTCTTCTAATGACATTGCACTAGATGAATTTCTTTCTTCTTCTACTTTTGCATCCATTCTCGCTTCCGCAATTTGGCGTGCTTTTTTATCTGTATCAAAAGTTTTAAATACATCTCCTGCTACTGGAACTCCATTTAACCCGATGATTTCAACTGGTTTTGATGGACCTGCCGTTTTGATTTCACGACCTCTATCGTCAACCATCTTACGAACTCTACCTAAAACCGTTCCAACAACGATAATATCTCCAGAGTGAAGGGTTCCTTTTTCTACTAAAATAGTAGCAACTGGTCCTCTTCCTTTGTCTAATTTCGCTTCAATTACCGTACCCATCGCACTACGATTCGGATTTGCTTTTAAGTCTGCAACTTCTGAAACTACTAAAATAGTTTCTAATAATGTTTCAACACCATCTCCTGTTTTTGCTGAAACAGGAACAAAGATAGTATCTCCACCCCATTCTTCAGGCATACATTCGATTTCTGACATCTCAGACATTACACGATCCGGGTTAACCCCTTCTTTATCCATCTTGTTCACAGCCACAATAATTGGTACACCAGCTGCTTTCGCATGGTCCACTGCTTCTTTTGTTTGTGGCATAACACCATCATCTGCTGCAACTACAACAATACATACATCGGTTACTTTCGCTCCACGTGCACGCATCGCAGTAAATGCCTCATGTCCTGGTGTATCTAAGAATGTTACTTTCTTTCCATGAACACTTACTTGGTATGCCCCAATATGTTGGGTAATACCACCAAATTCCCCTTCCGTTACTCTTGTTTTACGGATGGTATCCAATAACGTTGTTTTCCCATGGTCAACATGCCCCATGATTGTCACAACTGGTGGACGAGAAACAAGGTTTTCTTCTTTTTCGTCTTCTTCCATATCCTCGAAGTTAAATTCTTCAACAATGACTTCTTTTGTTACTTCTACTCCATACTCCATACATACTAATTCTACATTTTCATCATCAAGAATCGTATTAATTGTCACCATGTGACCTAATAAAAATAAGAACTTAATAATGTCTGATGAATTTTTATGCAATAATTTGGCTAATTCACCAACCGTAACTTGATTTGCATACGTAATATGCGTTACTACCTCTTCCTCTTTCTTTGGTACAAAGGAATTGTTGTTGTTATTCACTCTACGTTTGTTTCTTTGTTTTGCCATTCTTTCACCTAGCCTTTCAAGCAAGTTTTAATCGATTTCGCAAAACCCTCCTCATTAACCGCCACTGCCATTCGATTCACTTTCCCAATCGCTTGACTCAGCAATACACTACTTTCAATGTACACAAGTTCCACACCATAGTGTTGGCACTTATCGCTAATCTTCTTTTTCGTGTTCTCACTTGCATCTGCAGCGACGACCACTAGTTTTGCTTTTTTACTTTTTATATCACTGAGAACAGCATCACCGGTGCTTAACTTGCGTGCACGCTCTGCCATACCCAATAACCCACATACTTTATTTTCCATTGATAATATCTCTCAATTCATCAAAGACTTCTTCTTTGACTTCGACATTTAACGCACGATTTAATACTTTTTTCTTCTGCGCTAACTCAACAGCTTCAATACTTCTTTTCAAATAAGCGCCGCGACCATTTGCTTTTCCACTCAGGTCAACGACAACTTCTTGTTGCGGCGTTCTTACTACACGAATCAATTCCTTTTTCGGTAATTGTTCATGTGTAGCAACACATCTTCTTAACGGAATTTTTTTCATATCTGTTATTCTTCGTCGTAGTAATCATCGTACTCGTCAAAGTCGATATCATCATTAATCCAAGCTTTTTCTTGTTCTGCTCTTTCCGCCGCTTCAATTTCTGCCAATTCTTCTTCTGTATAAATTGGTTTTAAATCATAGTCTTGGTTAACTTCATACGTTGGTTTTGTCAACGTAATTTCTTCTTCCACAAAAGTATCTTCTTCTTTTTCTTTGCGTTTCTTAGGTCTAGCTGGTTTTAATACATCACTATCTTTTGTTTGTGCAATGTTTTCAAACTTCGATACATAAGAACGTTTTTCTTCAATGTTGATTCCTTTTGCTTTTTTCTCTTTGGCAATTCTTGCTGCTTCTTCAAGATCTTGTGTTTCTTTTGATTTTTCTTCTTTCACAGCCTTTGTTTCTTTTTTCGCTGGTTCTTCTACTGCTGTCGTTGCAACTGCTGCATCTGTTTCAGGAACAAACTCTTCAAGAATGACATCGTTGTCAAATAATTCTTCGTTGAATTCCATACCAGTTGCTTCATTTGCCCAACCTGCGAAACGTTCTTCTTGCAGTTTTGCTTTTTCTTCTGCACGTTTTGCTTCCAATTGTGCTTGTTGTTCACTCGCAATACTTTGCCAGTCGATACCCATTTCACTTACATCACTCACTGATTTAATATCAATTGTGTTGTTTGTTAATTTTACAGCCAAACGAGCATTTTTACCCTTTTTACCAATCGCTAATGATAATTGATCATCATTCACAATAACCATTAAACCATGTTTTACTGGGTTAGGAATAACCGCTAATACATCTGCAGGTGCCAATGCATTTTTAATTAATTCACTAATGTCATCGTTCCATTCGAAAATATCAATTTTTTCACCGTTTAATTCATCGATGATCGCTTGTACTCTTTGTCCTTTTGGACCGATACATGCACCAATTGGGTCAATGTTTTCATTTTTTGAATACACTGCCATTTTACAACGTTCTCCTGCTTCACGAGCAATCGCTTTGATTTCGATTACCCCTTGGTAAATTTCAGGAACTTCTTTTTCAAACAAACGTTTCACTAATGCAGGATCTGCTCTTGATACTAGCACTTGTGCTCCTTTTGTTTCTTTGTTTACATCTGAAATCACAACACGAATACGTTGTCCTTCACGGTATCTCTCAGTTGGGATTTGTGCTACTTTAGGCATTAATGCCAACGCTTTCCCAATGTTAACCAAACAGAATTTTTCTTCTACTGTTTCGATTTCACCGATAACTAATTCTTCTAATTTATCACAGTATTCATCGTAAATAGCTTGTTTTTCTGCTTCTCTAATTTTTTGTTTCATTACATTTTTCGCTAAGATAACCGCTGCTCTACCAAACTCTGCAATGTCTACTTCTTCATCTACTAAGTCTTCAAGTTCAAACGTTTCCTTTATCGCTTTTGCATCCGCTAAAGAAATTTCTAATTCCTCATCTTCCACATCTTCCACAACTAATCTTTGGTGGTACACTTTAATATCACTTGATTTTTCATTGATATCAACACGTACTAAACAATCAGGAATTTCAATGTGTTTGCGGTATGCTTTCGCAAGCGCTTCTTTCAATGCTTCACTAACGATTTCTTTTGAAATACTACGATCGTTTTCAATCGTTTGCATTGCTTTTACAACATCTTTTAATTTCATTTTCTTTCTCCTTTAAATCTTAACTGACAAGCGAATCAAGGCGATGTTGTCTTTTTCGACAGCCTTTTTCTTTTTCACTGCTTTATCCATATATTGAATGATGTATTCCATCTCTTTGATTTCTATTAAATATCCTTTGATACTATCCATCCCATCAAAAGGATTCTTAAACTTTATAAAGACGAACTCATTTAATGCCTTTGCCACTTCTTCTTCGTTGCGTAGTTCTCTTTCTGCTCCTGGAGAACACACTTCTAAATAGTACTCAAATGCGATGCTATCATCCACATCAAGCATATCCGAAATTTTTGAAGAAATCGATGCACAAGTATCAATGTCCATTGTTCCATCTTCTTTCATGATCGAAACTTGTAGAATTTTCATACTTCCATCTTGTGTCCATTTGACATCGTACAACACAATCGCTTCATCTTGTAGTAACTGTGCAATCTTTTCTTTTAATTGTGAAATCTGATCCATAAATCCTCCTTTACACAATAATTAAGAGTGGGCAAATTGCCCACTCCTGTTTAAATATACTCGAATTATAGCATAGAATTGCCTGTTTGACAAACTTTAACGCGAATTTTAGCGAAACATGTCTTTCTTGACTAATAACCATGCTGCAAAGATACAACCAATGGCTGTGATGACGATAGGAACCCACCAAACTGGGAAAGGTAAGCCTTCGACATTCATTCCATAAAAACTAAAAATAATGTTAGGAATTGACATTACAATCGTAATTGATGTCAATACTTTCATAACAATATTAAGGTTATTAGAAATAACCGATGCGAACGCATCCATCGTTCCTGATAAGATATTAGCATAAATACTACACATCTCAATCGCCTGTTTAATTTCAATCAATACATCATCCAAGATATCTTGGTCTTCTTCGTAAAGTTTAACAACGTTTCCTCTAAAAATCTTATTGATGATCATTTCGTCCGTTTTTAGTGACGTACTAAAATAGACAAGTGATTTTTCCAACCCTAGTAACTGAATTAGCTCTTTGTTACGCATCGATTGGTGTAATTTCTTTTCTGTTCTTGATGATAAACGATCAATTCGTTTCAAATACACTAAATAACGCTGTGAAATTTTAAGCAACATCAACAACAGAAAACGCGTACGTAAATTGGTTTCGATTCCACGAACCATCCCTTTACGAATATCAGATAATGTACGATTATCGTACAAAGAAATTGTTACAATGTAATCATCGATAAAAATAACACCTACTGGCAAGGTCATGTAAAGTAGTGTATCATTCTCATCGCTTGGATCGTCCTTTTCTTGTGAAGGGTAGTCAATAACAATTAATGTTTGATTATCATCTTTGTCAATATGTGGACTTTCCTCTTCATCCAGTGACGCTTTCACAAAGTCACTCATAATCCCAATATCATTTACTAAGTAAGCAATTTCTTCGGGAGTAGGTGAAATCGCAGAAATCCAGCATCCTGGTTCGGGTGCTTCTAAAGTGACCATATTATGGTCAATTGTTTTATAAAAATTTAGCATAATTACCCCTTTCTACAGGGATAATGATTGTACTATCCCTGTTTTACTATTATTTTTTATACAACTATCGGGCACAGGGCTCATACAACCGCCTCCTTTCGACCTTTGTTATTATACCACGATTTTTTTTCAAAAGCTTGCAAAGATAATAAAAAAAGAAAAAAGTGTGCAATTCACACTTTTAGTTTTTTCCTTGCGATAAAATATGCGCGATCTCTTCGGCATACAATACAATGCTTTCGCTTTGTCCTGGGTTAATCACAATATTAGAATGTTTTAATGTCTCTAATAAATCTTGTCCACTCATTTTCAAAAATGGTGTCTTGTTTTGTTCAACAAACAATTGCATCGCTTCTTCAGATAAGAAGACAGGAATATAATCCATTCCTTCGTGTTTCAAACTTACTAGTTTTAACTCGTTTCCATCTTCCAATACCCCATCGAAATCATTTGCTTCCCCTAACACATAAAGCGGTTGATGAAGCATTTCATAATAAAATGTACTTTGTACACTCTCGTCTTCAAACGCATTTTTAAATAACTGTTCTAAATTCATGCTATCTATTTTACACCAAGGCGTTCTAACATCACTGCTTTTGCTTTTTGTTCTAACGTATCATCCAAAGCAGGTAATGTAACATCACCATAACGTGCAAATAATCCTTTCTTTATAATAAAATCAGCCACTTCAGGATTTTTAGGCAAAAGAGGACCATGCATGTATGTTCCTAACACTTTTCCATTGTAAAACCCTTCAAATTGACTCTTGTATTCATTTCCATGCCCCGCTAATACTTTTCCAAAAGGTGTCGTTACTCCTCTGGTTTGGCCTCCATGGTTTTCAAATCCAACAACCTTTACAAGTTGTCCATCTAGGTTGGCTTCCACAGCAATATTACCGATACAACGACCCACACTAGTATCACTTTCACTATAATATGGGAACAAACCAAGTCCTTCAATGCGATTTCCTTGGTTGTCGATATAGTGTTCACCAAAAAACTGGTATCCCCCACAAATCAGCAAGACAAAAGTATGTTTTTCAATGGCTTCGACAATCGCATCTTTACGAGATAATAAATCTTCATACAATAACGATTGCTCCTTATCGGCACCACCACCAATAAACAAAATATCATAATCACTTAATTGTTTTTGTTCTTGCATCGCACACGTGGCAATTTCAATTTCGATGTTTCTAGCTTCACAACGTTTCTTTAGTACTTGTATGTTTCCTTTGTCACCATACAAATCCATTACATCATGGTACATCCACAATACTTTTAAAATCATGACTCGTACCTCCTTAAAATGCTACGTACGACTTGTAACGCCGTATACGTTGCGATGACATAGGCATGATCATTCATTCCTTTTAAACAAGCTATGGCATCGTTCATGCTTTCTTTCACAATGATATTTCCTTCAAATGAAGCGTATTTAATTCGCAACGCCATATCGTATGCACGCTGTCCACTACAAATAATATTTTTCACATCACTGCGCATAATCAAATCAAAGTTCGCATCCCAAATCCATGAAACATCCGTTCCATCTTGGTCATTATCATTTAAGACAATCACAATATCTTTTGCTTCTTCATCACGCATAATGTATTTCATCGTTTCGTTTGCTCCAGTTGGATTTTTCACCAAATTAAGCAAACATTCTCGTCCAATATTAAATTTTTCCATACGTCCATCATTTAATTCAAAATCTTCTAATACATTTTGAACACTCTTTAATGGTAATTGGTTCACTTTCGCAAGCGCGATCACTGCCATACAGTTATATACCGAGAACATCGCATCTTGTGGAGCATGAAAATGCATGCCATCAACCACAAAACGACTATTATCCAAATCCACTTCACTTGCTACCACATTGCGCTCAAACGATCCAAAATCACAATTTGGACAGGAAAAATGACCGATGTGCGAATATTGGTAGTACGCATATTCCAATGGTGCATGACAATGAAAACAAAATTTTCCTTCGCTTGCTTCTTTGGTTGTTGTTACACTATGGCTTGTTTGGTTAATTCCAAAATAATACGTATTTTCACGATGGTAACCAAGTCGAGCTACATTAGGATCATCTCCATTTAAAATTAATGTTCCTTGAAAATAATGCAAAGCACTTTCTACTCGTGAGACAATTGTTTCCATCTCTCCAGCGCGATCCAGTTGATCACGGAAAAAGTTATTTACGATAAAATCGCTTACGTTTACTTGTTTCATTACTTTGGGAACATTCAATTCGTCTACTTCAATAACCATCGCATCTGCTTTCATATGCAATCGAAACGATGTGTTCGCCAAAACTAACGTCGTGATTCCTTCTAATAAATTATCTCCACGACGATTTCCCACAACCCTTTTATAGTTGGCTTGTAGTACTTCATATACCATATTACTCGTTGTTGTCTTTCCATTTGTACCCGTTACCATCACTACCTTACTAGGATAGCTGATGTGTTGTAAAATATCAGGACACATACGAAGAGCAATTTTGCCAGGCAAAGAACCTCCGCGTCCCATTTTAACTAATACAAAACGAACTAGTTTCATTACGATTAATGTTACTTGAATGCGCATACTGTTTCCTCATTTCACTTACTTATTTATTATACCTTAATTATAAAAAAAGAAAATAAAAAAGAGCAATCGCTCTTCTCTATTATTCTGTGATTTGTTTTCCGTTGTATTGACCACATTCACACATTCTGTGTGGTCTAGCGTATTCACCACAAGATGGACACTTAACTAAAGTAGGTGCAGCTAATTTGTAGTGTGTTCTTCTTTTCGCTTTTCTTGTTTTTGACCCACGTCTTTGTTGTACTGCCATGATATACCTCCTATGAATCTTCTTCTATCTTAAATTCTCTTAATTTTGCTAATCGAGGATCGATTTCGTCTTTTTTCTCTGTAACGTAATCTGCCTCACTGACAACTTCCCAACCATTTCCTTTCGGATATTCCTTGATTCCTTCTTTGACAACCTTCAAAGGAATCTCTAGTATAATATGCTGGAAAATGCTTGGTAGAAGTTCAACAACATCACCTTTCACTTCTTCAATGTCATCCTCTTTGCTTACTTTATGAAAAGCATAAGTTTGGATTGCATCTAAATGAAATGGATATTCCACGTCTTCGTTTGTAATGCTACAAGGTACAATCATAACACCATCTACCTCAAATTCACATGTCGCCAAATCTGAAGTCGTATCATAATGTAGCTTTCCGCTTACTTCCACATCTTGAAGCCCTCTTAAATGGTTTATTTTCGCAAATACTTGCGGTTCAAATGTAATAGCATCATCAAATGTTACCGTTTCATTTGGACTATTCAATAATTCGCTTTTTGACCATTTCAAAAGAATCACCTCACGTTGTCCGCCATATTATTATATGTAAAATGTGTAGTAAAGTCAAACATTTTTAAATGTTTGCGTAAACACTGCTTATTTCCATAAAGGTTGCGGATATTTACCCTCTGAAATCAGCTTTGCAATTCCCTCTTTTACCATTGGTTTATCTTCTTGGTAAGTCACTCCATACCATTTATCTTGGCTGGATAACATCTTTACACTAATCTCATTATTTTTCAGCATTCTACCGATTTCCACAGGAATAAAATATTCCGATTTCAATGGGTTGCTTGGCACTTCTTCTTTAAAGAATTGTTGGAAACGTGATTCAAAACGTTCGATCACATTTTCTTTGAATCCCCACATGTTCATTGAAACCAAAGAATCTTTTGCTAATTCTTCCCAAGTGACTCCTTCGTCCATCGTATGTTCAATCACATCACCATGTACTTCAATCTTAGTTAATTCTCTTACGTTTGTCAGTTTTCCATTTTCATGGTTACAAACACCACGAGCAACACTTCCATATTCACTTACTGTGTTTGCTAATGTGTAACCCACCATCGCATACTCTTCTTCATCGCTACTTGTTGTTAGGAAATCATATAATGTTTGAAATCCGCTAACACCATAGTAGTCATCTGCATTAATCACAGCGAATGGTGCATCAATCACACCTTTGCAACACATAATTGCGTGTGCTGTTCCCCATGGTTTTACACGTCCTTCAGGAATCACACAACCTTCTGGTAATTTGGTAATGTCTTGGTAAACATATTCCACTTCGCATTGTTCGCTAATTTTATTACCAATTGCTTCTTTAAAGTCTTTTTCAATTTCGTGTTTAATGATAAACACAATTTTTTTGAACCCTGCACGAATCGCATCAAATGCACTAAGCTCTAAAATTATTTCTCCATTAGGACCAATTGGGTCAATTTGTTTTAACCCTCCATAACGGCTTCCCATCCCTGCCGCTAGCACAACTAAAATTGGATCTTTCATATTTATCTGTTCCTTTCAAACTCTCAATTATTATTTTACCATGAAACGATACGAAAGCAACATAGAAAAGTAATCCTCACTTTTATTGCTCTACAAGTAAAAATCTCTTGTAGTTCTATTTTACTTTGCGCTATAATCTATATATGAAGGTTACAGGTATCATTTGTGAATACAACCCATTTCATAATGGGCATATTCATCATATTAAAGAAACAAGAAAACTAACAAATCCCGACGTACTCGTATGTGTTATGTCAGGAAATTTTGTGCAACGCGGAGAACCCGCAATCATCAATAAATGGGAACGTGCGAAAGTTGCGGTTGAAAACGGTGTCGACATCGTCTTTGAATTACCATTTATCTACGCAACACAAAGTGCTAACTACTTTGCGAAAGGTGGAATCGATTGCTTGAAACTAGCAGATGTCGATGCGATTGTGTTTGGTAGTGAAAGCAACAATATCGAAATCTTAGAAAAACTTGCGAACATTGACAGCAGTAGTTATTGTGAGTTTATTAAAGAAGGATTGTCGAGTAGCAAAGCATACGAACAAATTTATGGTATGTTGAATCCAAATGATATTTTAGGAATCAATTATATCAAAGAGATACAAGGATCAAAAATTACTCCTTATACAATTCAAAGAACGAACAATTATCATGAAGAAGATTTGTCCGAAACATTTAGTAGTGCAACCTCAATTCGTAAAGCGATTCAGCAAAATCTTGATTTTTCAGATCAAACACCAATGCAAAAGTTAACTGCAACCTTTGCGATGAATCGTTACTACCCATTAATCAAAGCGTTGCTTACTACAATGACACCAGAAGCATTAAGCAAATTGTTTTTAATGGATGAAGGGATTGAAAACAACTTAATCAAAAATATCAGGATTGCAAACAATTACGAAGACTTTATCTCTTCTTGTGTATCCAAGCGTTATACACGCTCACGTATTCAAAGAACTCTGATTCATCTGATGATGCAAACAACCAAAGTACAAGCGGATAGTTTACCAGCGATTACTTGTTTGCGTGTATTAGCATACAATGAAAAAGGAAAACAGTACTTAAAGCAATTGAGTAAAAACGAGGAAGTGACCATCGCTTCTAAATTTACGCAAGTACCAAAGCCATATCGCGAAATGGAATTAAGAGCAGCGAACATTTATGCTTATCCACTAAGCAATCGTGAGCAAATTAAATTAGTGCAATCAGAATTACAAAGACCAATTTATGTCGAAAAGAAATAGAAGCCAAATGGCTTCTATTTTAGTTTGTATTCGTAGAGGCAAGTTAAATACCCTTTCTTTAAATCAACAATTTCCTTAAGTTGAAATCCATTGCGTTCATAAAAGGCACGTAGCATCGGTTTGTTTTCACGTACGTCAAGCTTTACAACATCATATCCTCGTTTTTTTCCTAGTAATTTAAAGTAATCAAGGATTTGGTCTGAAATCCCTCGTTTCTGTACTTCGTCCAACACCATTACTTTATGAATGTACAGTGCTTCTTTTGGCTTGTCATGCAACCAATAAGTAGGATCGTAGTCCACCACGATAAAACCTCCTATTGCTTGTTGGTTTTCGTAGACGATAAAAAATTCATCTATCGTATAACTTTTACTTAATGTATCCCACATTACTTCTTCTTCATTCCATTGGTGCAACCCTTTGTTTGCCAACTGCCTAATCTTTTTTAAATACATCGCTTCGATGCAAGCGATGTCCTTTTCTTTCGCTTGTTTTATTTCTACCATAAGCAACTCTCCCTTAAAAATATACCTAATCATACCATACAAAAACACACAAAGAAACAAAAAAAGAGCTAGGCTCTTTCTTATAAATTCTCTACATTATGATATACATTTTGTACATCATCACAATCATCAACTAATGTTAGCAAACGTTCAAACAACATTAAATCATCACCTTCTAATGTAACGTATTCATTTGGTATCATCGTTTGTTCTAACACTTCGTAAGTGACATCGCTAATTAATTCATCGATTACTTCTTTGGCTTTGTATAAGTCTTGTGGTGCTACTTGCACTTCCATGTACTCATCTGTGATCGTAATTTCTTTTACATCCACATCAGCCATTAATAACGATTCTAACATCGCATCTTCATCAGCAAATTTAACGACTAGCATTCCAACCGCTTCATAGTTGAATGATACACTTCCACTCACACCCATTTTCGCTTTTGATTTGTTGAATGCTCCACGTAAATCAGCAATTGTTCTGTTTGTATTATCCGTTAAACACTCAATTACAATGGTTGCTTTTCCACCAGAACCAAACCCTTCATAAGTAGCGCTGGCATAATCTTCTCCTGCTCCACCTTTGGCTTTCTCGATTGCTCTTTTAATAACATCCGCTGGTACTTGGTTTGCTTTCGCTTTATCAATACACTGTTTTAATACAGTGTTCATCTCAGGATCAGGTTCCCCATTCTTTGCGGCAATATAAATTTCCTTACTATGTTTTGAATATACTTTTGCTTTTGCTGCAGCTGTTTTAGCCATTGACGCAGCACGGACTTCGAAATGTCTACCCATTGTTTCATCACCTTCCAAATTTACTTGCCTATTATACCAAAAATAATGTTCCACTACAATACGTTAACTAAAATTGTCAATTTTTCAACATTTTCAAAATTTGGATGGCATTTCCGGTTATTTCACACACTGTCTATTTTGAATATGTGATATACTACTAATAAGCGTTAGGAGGTCAATTATGGAACATAGATTGAATAAAAATGTAACCGAAATTGAAGTGAGTGGAATTCGTCAATTCAATGATATGGCTTCAACTATTGATGGTTGTATCAAGTTTACGTTAGGTGAACCTAACTTCAATTGTGACATGACAATTAAAAAAGCGATACGTCGTGCCCTAGATAAAAACGTAACACGTTATAGCACCAATGCCGGAAACGAAGAATTACGTAAGAAAATTAGTGATGATGTGTATTTGCGCTATGGTGTTAAATACGATGAAAATGAGATTATTGTTACGATGGGAGCAAGTGAAGCATTAAGTGTTGTACTACGCACCATCCTTAATAAAGGAGATCAAGTAATCGTACCGGAACCTGCCTACCCTGCATACCAGCCATTGGTTTCACTATACGATGCAAAGTATGTTGGATTGAATACATGTGACAATGCATTTCAAATTGATGAGCAAGCACTAGAAAAAGCAATCACTGAGAAAACAAAAGCGATTATCTTAACTTCACCAAATAATCCAACAGGTGCTGTATTTAATGAAAAAAGTATTGCAGCCATTTTAAAATGCATTGAGCATCGTGATATCTTTGTTATCTGTGACAACATTTACGATGAAATCATCTATGAGGACATTCCTAACTTTGTAACAAAACAAAAAGAACGTAAAAAAATCATTATGATTCAATCGTTTTCAAAAGCGTACGCGATGGCAGGATTTCGTATTGGATATTGTTGCGCAGACAAGTCAATTGCGAAACATATCGTAAAAACACATGCTTACTATGTCAGTTGTGTTTCTAGCTTTGTGCAACAAGCAGCGCTTACTGCTTTAGCTTCAAGTAATGTGAAGATGATTCAACAATACCGCAAACGCCGTGATTTCGCTTGTGAACGATTAAATGCGATGGGTATCTCAATTACCCCACCAGCTGGTGCTTTCTACTTGTTCATCGACATTTCGAAGTTCAACATGAATTCGTATGACTTTGCCTATCGATTATTGCACGAAGCAAAGGTATGTGTTGTTCCTGGTCGTTATTTTGGTGAACACTGCGATCATTACATTCGACTTTCGTATGCATGCAGTGATGAAGATTTAAAAGAAGGATTGCAACGCATCGAAAATTTTATTCAAACATTATAAAAGCTCTTATACATATGCATAAGAGCTTTTTTTCTATCTATAAGAATAGCGAACCAACTTGATATAATAGCATCGCTACAAGGTATGCTACCCCTGTTTGGAATCCTACCGTAAGCAATGCTTGGCGATAAGAGCCCATCTCTCTTTTTGTTGCTGCAAAAGCTGCGACACAAGGCATATAAAGAACTGTGAACGCCAAATACGCATAAGCACTCAATGGAGTGAAAATCGTATTCATCGCACTATCCAATGCTGCAGCATTGCTCGCACCTGTTAACACACTTAAAGTAGATACAACACTTTCTTTTGCTGTAATACCTGTGATAATAGCCGTACTTGCACGCCAATCATCAAATCCTAATGGGATAAATAAGTGAGAGAACCACGTTCCAATGCTTGCTAATATCGATTGTGAGGAATCACTAACAAACATTAATTGAAAATTAAAACTTTGTAAGAACCAAATTACCATACTTGCTACAAAAATAATCGTAAAGGCTTTGCGTAAAAAATCTTTTGCCTTTTCCCACATATGAAGGACAACACTTTTCGCATCTGGAATACGATACGCTGGTAACTCCATCACAAAGGGAACTGGTGCTCCTTTAAACAAGGTATTTTTAAGTAACAATCCACTTAAAATTGCCACAACCATACCCAACACATAAATACTAATCATAATAAGCGCGGTATGGTGTGGGAAAAACGCACTACAAATCATTCCATAGATCGGCAATTTCGCACTACATGACATAAATGGCGTTAAGATGATTGTCATCTTACGATCGCGACTACTACTTAAAGTACGCGTCGCCATAATGGCAGGTACACTACATCCAAATCCAATCAATAAAGGCACAAAACTTTTACCAGACAAACCAATCTTACGTAATAGTTTATCCATTACAAAGGCAACACGTGCCATATACCCACTGTCTTCTAATAATGACAAGAAGAAAAATAATATTATAATAATCGGTAAGAATGACAACACACTACCTACCCCACTGCAAACTCCATCAATGATTAACGAATGCAACCAATCACTAACACCAAGTGAAGTAAGAATTTGACTGATGTTTGAAACAATACTAGCAATGGCATTTTCCAAACCACCTTGAAGCAAACCACCTACCTCAAAAGTGATGGCGAAGATGGCTAATAAAGTAAGTAAGAAAATTGGGATTCCTAAATATTTATGCGTTAAGATACGATCGATTTTATTCGAACGTACTTTTTCTTTTGTTTCGTTTACTTTGTTTACTGCTTTTGCGCATATTTCTTCAATATAACAATAACGCATGTCCGCTAATGCTGCTTCACGATCGGTATCCAGTGCTTTTTCCATCGCACTGACAATATGTTCAATGATCGCTTTGTCGTCTTCATGTAAATCAATGCTATCGAACATGACACGATCGCCTTCTACTAATTTAGTCGCAGCAAAGCGTAGTGGATAATACGTCTTTTCTACATGGTCTTCAATGATATGTTCGATCGCATGAATGGCTTTGTGTTGTTCTCCACGACAGAAGTCATGTTCTACCACTTCTTTGCTTTCTTTTGCGACCATCTTAATCGTATCTAACAATTCAGCAATCCCATCATTTTTACTAGCAGAAATAGGTACACAAGGTACGCGTAATGCTTCGCTTAACTTTTTCACATCGATGCTATTACCACTGGCAATGACTTCATCCATCATATTTAATGCGATCACCATCGGTTTGTTTAGTTCCATCAATTGTAGTGACAAATATAAGTTTCGCTCAATATTCGTTGCATCCACAATATTTAAGATTACATCAGGATTGTCTTTTAAAATAAAATCACGAGTGACAATTTCTTCACTCGTATACGGTGACAAAGAATAAATACCAGGCAAGTCTACAATACTTGCCCCTTTTAACCCTTTTACATTTCCTTCTTTTTTCTCAACCGTTACACCTGGAAAATTTCCTACGTGTTGTTTGCTTCCAGTTAAGCGATTGAACAAGGTTGTTTTTCCTGAATTTTGATTTCCCGCTAAGGCAATTAACAAATGACTCATTATACCACCTCCACTTCAATCTTCGAAGCTTCTTGTAGTCGAATCGACAAAGAATAACCACGCAAATGAAGTTCAATCGGGTCTCCCATCGGAGCAATTTTATGAATCATTACGTTTGTTTTTGGTGTTAACCCCATATCCAACAAACGACGACGCAGTTCCCCTTCGCCACCAACCTTGCGTATTGTCACTGTTTGTCCAATGCTTGCTTGATTCAATGTCATAAGGGCTGCTCCTTTCTTAAAGTTATACTTATCTAACATTGATATGTTACAACTATCCAAGCAATAAGTCAAGACAGAAAAAGGAACCTTTCGGCTCCTCTATTGGCAATTCTGATAAACTTCATCTTGCTTGATCGTATTCATCTTTTTAATCTTTTCACTTAAATTCTCTTTCGTGACTAATTCTCCGTTGATTAAATACGCTTTCACATCTTCTTTCATCCCATTATTTAATTCTGTGTTCGCTTCCGCTGAACCTTCACTAGCAAGCTTATATGCACTCTCAACGGCAACATCTGCCAATGACTTCAAATCCATGTACATCGTAATTGTTTGTGTCGAACAAGCAATTCTTTGTAACGCATGAATTTCCGCGTCCATTCCTGTTATCACAACTTCTTTTGTGATGTTCAATTCATCTAATGCTTCGCGTGCTGCTCCCGCTAAATTATCATTTGGAGCCAAAATAGCATCAATCTCATTGTTGTTTGCGATGATGGCTTGCTTTATCATATCTTTGGCAGTTTCTGCACTCCATCCTTCCACAAACTCATCCAATATAATATTTAAATCTTCTTTGATTGGTTCAACATATTGCATCATTCCATCATAGACACTCAACGAATTATAATCGTTTTTGTCTCCTTTTAAAATAATGTAATCTCCTTTGTATACTTTCTCCGTTGCGTATTTCCCCATCTCTTTTCCAATTAAGTTAGTGTCATAACCAACAAACAAATCAACTGGTTGTTCCCAAACCAAACGGGCATAAGAAATTACTTTTACACCTTTTTTCTTCGCGTAATCAAGCACTTCTTTTGTTTCATAAATATTACGAGGAGTATAAATTAACACATCAATTCCACTATCGATTAACTCTTTGCAGTCTTCTTCTTGTGTCTTGTCTTGGTCCCCTTTGTTTAAACGTGTTTCAATCGTTGCTCCTAATGCTTTGGCTTTCTTTTCCATAAACTCTAACTCAAGTGGCCATCGAGCTGCAGGACCTACCCCAAAAGACACCCCAATTTTCACATCTTTTTTTTGCTCGCTACAACCAGTTGGTAAAACAACAAAAGCAATGACTAAACATAAACTAATTATTTTTTTCATTCCACTTGCCCCTTTCGATATATCGATTCAATCGTTTGTTCATCCACAGGTCTGGAGAAAAAGAAACCTTGGGCAAAACAACAATTACAATCTTTTAATAACTGCACACCTTCACTTGTTTCCACACCTTCTACAATGATGTCGATATTCAATTTATGCACCATTTCTACCACCGCTTCAAAAATGATACGACGACGGTTAGAATCACTGGATTCATTTAAGAACTCTTTGTCTACTTTTAATATATCAATTGGAATTTCTTTCAACATATTCAAAGAAGAATACCCACTACCAAAGTCATCCATCGCAAGTTTTAAACCAACTTCATGCACTTTGTTTGTGAAAGTTAAAATGCTATCTAAATTACCGAAAATCGCACTTTCCGTTAATTCAAGTTCAATCAAATTACGTGGTACGTTATATTTTTCCATCATCGTAACAATACGATTCAAGAAAGAGTCATCCAATAGATGCATTCGTGAGAAGTTCACAGAAATCGGATATACTGGTGTTCCATCTTGTAAGCAGCGTTGAATAAATTGCAATACCTTTTCAAAGATTCGCATATCCAAATCCATAATCAATCCTGATTTTTCACAAATTGGAATAAACACATTTGGTGGAATCAATCCTTTTTCAGGATGCAACCAACGAGCCAATGCTTCACAACCGATAATTTCTTTTGTTGCGACATTCACTTTAGGTTGATAATAAGGAACAAATTCATCATTATCAAACGCATCGTGAATCGCACGTTTTAAATCTTCTTCTCGTTTTGCTGACTCATCAAATTCATGTGTATAGTAAGCAATTTTATCTGTTGCCGCATCTTTCACCGTATTGGAAACCATCGATGCTTTGTCAATCATAATATTGATGTTTTCCTCTGGATCACCAATTTGGTACACCCCAGAAGAGTAGTACATCACAACATTCTTATAGGAAGCAACATTCAACAACAGCGATAAGATTCGCTCTTTGCTAGCATCCTTCAACAACACAACAAAGTTATCACTTGAAATACGCGCAATTAATTCATTGTTTTCTAAATGCATTGTTATGTTTTGTACAATGTAAGTTAATACCGCATCTCCAAAATCAAATCCATAGTACTTATTGATGTACTTAAAGTTATCAATATCAAATTTCCAAATGCTCCACTTGTTTTCTGGTTTTTCATGTAACATATCCTGTAAGTGCAACAAGAACTGGTTCAATGTATGTCCCTTTGTCACACTATCCACAAAGGCAAAATTATAAATTTCTTTTTGGCGTTTGTTTTTAAAACTCCAGAAGACAAAAGCAATCAATAAGAAGATTAAAATAATAATCGCTAAGATGATATAGAAAATACGAATGACTACACTTGAGTTATACGAAATAGCGGATGTCGCTACCGAAGAAATCAAATACCAATCATGTAAGTTTTCAATTGGTGTATAAGCAGCAAAGTATTTTTCACCATCGATTTCCGCATCATAGAAACCATTTTTATTTTCCGCAATATTTTTTTCTAACGATTTGGAAACATTTACATTGCCATTCTCATACAAATCACGGAAATAATTATTGGCGTTGTGTTTGCAATCAGTGTGTTCGGAATGGAATAAAATATATCCTTCACTGTTTACCACATAAGTGTATCCTTGATCAGAAAACAGCGACAACGCGAAGATCGCATTGATTTCCTCTTTTTGGTACACTCTTTGTAATGTACCCACAATTGTTTCATCGTGTTCAATTGGAATGGAAATGATATATACTTCGGTTCCATCTTTTCGTGAAATGATTTTATCAGAAATATTACTAATGCCTTTTTGCGCTAACTTGAAATAGTTGCGTCCTGTAATTTCAATTATACTATCATCAGAAAACATAGCATTTCCACTCATATCCGCAACAAAGTAGGAAGTTGTTCCTCTAGCATGTGCATAATTTGAGTACGCATTTTGTAACCCTTTGGAACTGTAATCCTTACCTTGTCGCATTGATTCTACTAATTGTGTACTCACCATCTCTAATTTATTCAATTCCACACTAATCTTACTTTGGATTACATTTTTGTTTTGTGTGACAATTTCTGTTAAGTTTACACGAACATCATTATCTAACAATTGCCCCACATAATTCATTAAAAGAGCGACAGGAAAAAACAACATTAGAATTCCTAATGTCAGTGCAATAATAATAAGATTTTTTCGAATCTTAGACTTTTGCTTCATACATCTTCTCTTTCCCTTTCGCTTCTATTTTATACCTTTATTAAAATGTTCATTTTGCGATGCAATATCAACTAAAACAAAACGATACTCTTGTGTCGCATCAGGATATTTTTGTTTGTCGACCTTTGATAAAAACATCGATTTCTCACGAGCGTATAGTTTCCCTTCACCATACAGGCATCGATAGATAACAAATTGTTTGTCACTTTCACTATCTTGCGCGATTCCCACGACTAGATAGTAATCATTTTTGAAATGACGATAAACACGATTGACAATAATTTCCATAGTTTTACCTCACTATAATTATACTATGTTTGAAACAAAAAAAAAGGCGATAATCGCTTGTCTTTCGCCTTTTTTCACTTTTTCGGTTTTATAATTTTGTAACTATCTTGTCTGTTTTTGCGAAAACTAATATTTTCCAAAAAGACAACCATAACTATTGTGTGTCACTCACTTCACGCAATACTTCAAATATATTCTGCGCAACTTGCAAAGGAACGATTTCTGCTAGTTCTTCAACAGTTGCTGCTTTTAAATTTTTCATGCTCTTAAAATGATTCCAAATCTTCTTTTTGCGCACATCTCCTAAGCCATCCACTTCATCTAAGATAGATTTTGTCTGTGCTTTTTTACGCAAGTTCTTATGATAAGTAATCGCAAAGCGGTGTACTTCATCTTGCATTTGTGTCAACAAGAAAAACAAAGGACTATCTTTTTTAATATCAATGATATTTCCATCACGATCCATCAAGTTACTAGTACGGTGACGATCATCTTTTACTAATCCTGCTACACAAATATCAATTTCTAATGCATCTAAAATTTCACAAACTGCTTGTATCTGCAACAAACCACCATCGACAATTAACAAGTCATTTTGTTTTTTCTGTTCTTTCAGTAAGCGCAAATAGCGACGATACACTACTTCTTTCATTGAATCTAAATCACTTCGATACCCTTGTAGTTTATACAATCGGTATTCTTTCTTATTTGGTAATCCATCTTCGAACACGACCATACCCGATACATTAAACTTACCTGATATATGCGAGTTATCATAAATTTCAATCGTATGAATTTCTTGGTGAAAAATACTCGACAATGCTTTCATCGCTTCTTCTTTTTCATCTTCTTTTCGTTTCACTAATTCAAACTTCGTTTTATGTGCTGTTTTCGCATTATCAAACACCATATCAACCAAGTGTTTCTTTACCCCTCTTTGTGGCACTAACACTTCACAATCCAATAACGTTGATAAGTCGACTGCCAATCCTTCAGGTAGCAACACTTCTTGTGGTAACGGGTTGTGTTGGTAGTATTGTAGAATATAGGAAATAAAAGCTTCTTCTACCTCTTCCACAATTGGTGTAATCGATAACGCACGTTCTATTATCATTCCATTGCGTAAGAAGAACCCTTGAATACATATGTATCCTTTGTCGAAGTAATAACCAAACGCATCGCGATCTTTGCGGTCTTTGAACATGACATTTTGGCTCGCCGTAATGTGTTCAATGCTTTGCATCAAATCATGCAACTCCTTGGCTTTTTCAAAGTTTAACGCCTCGCTCGCTACTTCCATTTCCTTCTTTAAGTTTTGTAAGGTCACCTTTGCATCACCACGCAAAAAACGGCGAATTTCATTTGACATTTTTTCATAAATAGCTGGATCAATATCGAAGATACAAGGTGCCAAACATTGCCCTAAGTGATAATACAAACAAGCTTTCTTTGGTAACGTTTTGCATTTACGCAAAGGGTATAATTTATTTAATAAATCTTTTGTATCATGCGCAGCTCGCGCATTAGGAAAAGGACCATAATAATATGCGTTCTTATCACGATTGTTTCTAACTACACTTAATAATGGTGCTTTTGTTTTCGATAATTTAATGTAAGGATAACTTTTGTCGTCCATAAACATTATGTTGTATTGTGGCGTATGCTCCTTGATTAAATTGATTTCCATAAGCAACGCTTCTTTTTCACTACCACATACAATAAACTCAAAGTCATCAATGTTTTGCACTAGTTTTGTCGTTTTGAAATCATGCACACCACGAAAATAGGAACGTACACGATTACTTAATTTAATCGCCTTTCCTACATATATGATTTTTCCATCTTTGTTTTTCATCAAATAACAACCTGGCTTACTAGGAAGCAATGCCAGTTTGTCTTCAATTTTAAGCATGTTCGCCATTATTTACCACCACGTTTCAAAGTAACGACAGTTGCTCCTAAGCCACCTTCTCCTTCGCCACCCAAACGATAACTATCTACGTTTTTATTGCGTTTTAAATATTGGTGAATCGCACTACGCAACGCCCCTGTTCCATGTCCATGAACCAGAC
Organism: uncultured Erysipelotrichaceae bacterium; assembly: GCA_964370395.1. Classification (GTDB taxonomy): domain Bacteria; phylum Bacillota_I; class Bacilli_A; order Erysipelotrichales; family Erysipelotrichaceae; genus JBGUVL01. The sequence goes on along the minus strand of CAYJIZ010000020.1, from coordinate 8,213 downwards.
GAATCGTGTACATCTTAGCTAACAAAGCACTGTCTAAGTACTTGTCTACTAATGATAACGCTTCTTCCACATGCATGCCAATTAGATTGCACTCACTACTTACCGTTTTGCTTGCGACTTTACGAGTCGAATGTTGTGCTACCTTTTTCACATTTGGTCTTTGTGTGTATTCCAATTCATTGGTTTTCACATTCATTTTCATTCCATTCGCAAATACCGTTGCTCGACTACCCTTTAAGGAAATGATTTCTCCATGGTACCCCAAGTTTTTTAAACGCACATAATCATTCACCTTAAACTCATGTACTTTTTCTTCTTCTACTTCTTCGTCATCGTCTTTTAATTGTGCCTTCATCGCGATTAATTCATGCTCTTTCACATCGGACTTCATCGCTTTTAATTGTTCGATTACTTCATTCGCTTTTTCTTTCGCTTCTTCTATTACTTGTTGTGCTTTCGCATTCGCTTCAAACAATATTTTTTCTTGTTTTTGCGCTAGTTTCACTTTCGCCTCTTCAAGTTGTTCTTGTTGTTTTGCTAATTGTTCTTGTAACAGCAACAATTGTCCTTTTTCTTCTTTGATACGCATTGCATCCGCATCCAGCTTTTCAATTAGTTTTTGCGAATCGCTTTTGTTGCTTTCTTTCAATGCATAGGCAAGATTTAAAATCTCATCGTTTAAATCATAACGAGAAGCAATTTCTAATGCATTCGACTGCCCTGAAAAACCTTCCATAAAACGATAGGTCGGTTGCATTTTTTCCATATCAAACGCAACCGAAGCAAGCAGGATATCCTCTTGTTTCTTTGCGTATTCTTTTAACTTAGAATAATGTGTTGTCGCAATGCACATCACTTTGTGTGCACGAAAATAATCCAGTGTTGCGATCGCCAAGCATTCTCCTTCTTGTGGATCGGTTCCACTTCCTAACTCATCCAATAACACAAGTGAATTTTCACTCGCTTGTTTGGTAATACTCGCTAACTTAGAAACATGAGCAGAGAATGTTGACAAGGATTCCATAATCGATTGGCTATCTCCGATATCAACAAATACACCATCGATTAATGGTAACTGTGCTTCTTCACATAAAACAGGAAAGCCTGCATAAGTCAAAACACAAAACAAACCGATTGTTTTTAATGTTACTGTTTTCCCACCTGTATTGGATCCTGTAATCAACATATGATGGTAAGGATGCGACAATTGGTAGGTATTGGATACCACTTTCTTATCGTCAATTAATGGGTGTCGCGCATCTTTTAAATATAGCGTACGTTGTTTTTCATTCACACTAGCATACACTCCACAACGATCAAAAGCCCATTTTGCCTTCGCAAATAAAGCATCTAAAATCGTTAACGTATCAAGATCACTATAAAAAGAAGAACATTGTGCCATTACCAAACTACACAACTCGCGTAAGATTCGCATCACTTCCTCTTTTTCTTGTCCCTGTAAAGTCTGCAAGCGATTATTTAAGTTGAGCAATACTTCTGGTTCGATATATACTGCTTGTCCTGATGCACTTTCCCCATGTACATATCCTTTGATTTTTCCTTTTTCGCTCACTTTCACTAACAAGCAAGTTCGACCATTTCTAGTTGCGGTAATGTTTTCCATCAAAACGGAAGAATAACGAGAAATCATCGCTTGTGTTTGTGAACTAATTTCCTGCTCACACAAACGGATATTACGACGAATGCTCTTCAATTGCGTAGAAGCTTCATCTTTCACTTCATACGCTGCTGAAATGGCATTTTCAATGGCTTGTGCAATGTTTTTTTGTTGGGATATCGAATCAACCAAATCACTGATTGCTTCACTCTTTAACGTAGAAGCACTCATGTATTTCTTTATTCCTAAACACGCACGTGCAAAAGATGCGATTTGGTATAAATCACGCGCATCCACCACGCCGCCTTTATCAATTATTTTTAATGTACCACTAATATCACTTACCCCACCAAAACCTGGTGCGCGATAACTATTGTATAGTTGCAACGCTTCTTTTCCACGTTGTAATTCACGTTGTACCCACAGTTGATTAAAGTGAGGATATTCGTTGATAATGTATTCTTTTCCAAGCGAAAAAGCACAGTTTTGTGCGACTGCTTGTTTTACTAATGCAAACTCTAAACTTTGGTAATTTTCTTTCATTTTATTGTCCATTTCTATGTTTGATCATTTCGATAATCTCTTGTTGCTCAAGCGCATCAAAACCCTGTTTTTCTAACCATGTTGTGATATTTGTATAATCATCGTCTTTTAATTCGTTAGCAGGCGTAATCACTTTTTGAATACTCTCAATACTATCAAAGGTATCATCAAACATAAACATTAAACTTCGATACATATCTTTTACTACTACCAAACCACTTTTTTGTAAAATTACTTCCCCGTTCGCAAACAAAGGAGTACTTAATAAAAAGGTTAAAATAAATACAAATAACACTCCTTGTACAAATCCAAAAATACTTCCTAGGATGCGATTGATTCCACCGACTAATGGCACCCAATTAAAAGATTTAAACAACGGTTTCAATAAAAATACAATAATACGTAATAGGATAAAAATCACAATAAACAACAACATTCGATTGACACTTTGGTAGATGACACTACCGATTGGTGTATCGCTTAATAAGTTGTAATCTTTAGGAAACAAAAAGATAGTTGTTTTCAAATGATCTGCTATCACCCAAGAAAGCACGATGCTTACAACTGTAGAAAGCAGTTCTAATGCTTTCGTGATAAACCCATCTTTGTACCCACTGTAGGTCAACCCTACTAAGAACGCAATCGCAATTAGCGTGAATAGTAAACTAAATTGTGAAGGAATAATCATAAACTCACCTCTTCGTCTATTTTAAAGCATTAAAATACTTAATGCAACTTACAAAACAATTTGCTAAAATAATAGATGAGGTAACAATATGAATACATACACAAAAGTAATGAGTGAAGCGCAAATGATGGCGTTAAAGAAAAAAATGGCACACGCTGAGCAATGCAAAACACCACCCTATGCGCTATATCGAGTGAAAACAAGTGAATGCACGATAACCGCATACGAATCTGGTAAAGTCACTTTCCAAGGAAAGGAAGCAGCTTTTTATGCAGACAATTGCGAAGGAGCGTTACAAACTAAGAAAGTGAAAAAAAGTGAGAAGGAAGGAAACATTGCTGCGAGTTATCCACAATGTGGAAGTGACGAAGTAGGTACAGGTGATTATTTTGGACCAATTGTCGTTTGTGCAGCATGCGTACAAGAAAAAGATCTTGAAGTTTTAGAACCTCTTTCTATTCAAGATTCCAAGCAAATAAAAGACGATACTATATTGTCGATTGCTCCGATTTTAATGGAACAGTTAACTTATAGTGTTCTTATCTTAGAAAATGGGAAATATAATATCGTACACCAAAGCAACAATATGAATGAAATCAAAGCAAAAATGCACAACCAAGCATTCATTCATTTAAGAAACAAATTAGACATTCCTGCAGAAACGATTATCATTGACCAATTTACACCGAAAGATACATACTATCGTTATTTGGAAACAGAAAAAGAGATTGTTGAAAACATTCACTTTGAAACAAAAGCAGAAAACAAATACATCAGTGTTGCCTGTGGAGCCATCATCGCTCGTTACACTTTCCTACAAGCGTTGGACTTAATGGGGGAACAATATGACTTTGCTTTTCCTAAAGGAGCGGGAAAACATGTAGATGAAGCAGGTGTGGAATTTGTGAAACAACATGGTTTTGAAGCACTTGAAAAAGTAAGCAAGTTTCATTTCATGAACACTAAAAAAATTAAAGAATTACTTAAATAAGCACGCAAGTGCTTTTTATTTCAAACATTTTTCTTTGAAACTCAAAAAAAATCTTTTGTTTTTTTACTTTTTCATCTGATTGTCTTGTTTTTCTAATGGTGCGTGTTACCATAAAATAGTAGAGGTAGTGATTATGTCAAAAATAAATGAGCAACGCCGCAATGCGATTGAACAATTGATTTACGAAAAAGAATATGTGAGTGTAAAACAATTAGCTCAACAATTTCAAGTCTCTTTGGAAACCATTCGTATCGATTTTAATTACTTAGAAGAAAAAGGCGTATTGTACCGTACCCATGGTGGTGCAAAACTGCGAAGTACAAATGTTGATGTCCCAATGGACATCCGTTCCAAACAGGCAATGGAAAGCAAACGAAAAATTGCCCAAGCGGCATTATCACTAATTCGTGATGATATGACATTGTACATTGATCCAAGTAGTACTGCACTGCATTTAGGAAAACTGTTAAAACTGCGTAAAAACATTACAGTTATAACGAATTCCTATGATCTTGTTGCCATTTTAAAAGAAAGTAATCATACGATATTTTTATTGGGTGGAGAATTTTCAAAGCAAGGAAAGCGTACGATTGGAGAATACACGCATACAATGATTGAAACAATGTATTTTGATTTATGCATTTTTGGTATGGATGGTTGCAAGAACATCGATGGTCCAGCCAATATGCATTATGATGAAGTAGCATTAAACAAACACGTATTAAAACGCTCTAACCAAGCCATTTTAATTAGTGATGCTACAAAGCTTGAGAAATGTGCACATTACCAATATGCTGACTTCTCACAATTTAGTGCATTCATCACTACTACCCTAAAAGAAAGTGATAAAAAAAGAATATCCATACCAAATATTATCGAAGTCAAAGAGGAGGAATAATATGAATAAAATCGACTTACACATGCATTCAAAGTATAGTTTAGATGGAGAAAAAAGCGTAGCACAATTATGTGAAATCGCCAAAAACAATGGAGTAGAAACCATTGCGATAGCAGATCATAATACAACGCGCGCATACCGTGATGTGAATGGTAACGAAACCGTTAACATCATTCCTGCCATAGAATTGGATTGTAGTTTTCAAGACAAAGATTTTCACTTGTTAGGTTACAACATCGATCCAAATCATCCTATCTGGGAAGAAATTTATGAGAACGTAGAAGAAATGGAAAGAACAGCAGGTGTGAAACGTTTGGCGTTCATTAAAGATGTAATGAACATTTATATCGATCAAGAAAAGCTAGATGAATTATGTCCAAACGGTGTTTACGAAGCAGAGTCCGTTTGCGAAGTCGCATTGATGGATGAGCGCAACAAAGATAACAAATATTTGAAAGAATACTTTCCAAATGGTTCGCATAGTGTTAGTCCATTGGTTGATTTCTTTTGGGAGTATTGTGCCAAAGGTAAAATTGCATATAGCGAAATTAACTTTATGCAACTAGAAGATGCGATTGCTTTGTATCGCAAACAAAATGCAACCATCGTCCTAGCACACCCAGGTAACAATACCAAAGAAGAGGAAGCGCTATTAGAAGACATTATCGCTTTAGGTATCGATGGTTTAGAAGTGTATAGTTCTTATCATACGCCACAACAAATCTCTTTCTACAAAGAGTTAGCGAAAAAGCATGATCTGATTATTACTTGTGGTAGTGACTACCATGGGAAAAGCAAACCTCACGTGGTAATGGGACAATGCCATATGCCAGAAAGCGACGAAGAAAAGCTACAACAAATGTTTAAACAAAAAAAATAAGACGAAAGTCTTATTTTTTGCATGTATAACCAGTGTCTTCTAAACCTTCAACGGTTCTTTCTAAACTGATGTATTTCGTTGTTAGCCAACCTGATTCGATGATTCCTGCTTCTTCAAGAATATCCAAGTCAACTTTAGTATAATCGATTGTTAATAAGATAGTTAAATCTGTATCTGTTGTTTCATAAGATGCTTTCACACCTTTTACTTCATCTGTATTGAAGATTTGATTCATCAACAATTGCATAAAAGATTCCATATCTAATTGATCCTTAGTTACCCCTAAATCTGCAAAGGAATAAGTAATTGATTCTTTTTGCGTAACTAATTTGTCACCATCTGCTTTTAGTGTCATCGTTTCTTCTAATCCATCGATAACCCCTGAACATACAGTAGTTGATTTTTCATCTGAACCACCACTACCACATGCACTTACCATTGTTACTAACAACAAGGCACATAATAAGTATTTAATTTTTTTCATTTCTAAACCCTTCTCTTTCATAGTAATATCATATCATTTTATTGCTATTTTTCAAGCAAGTTTCAGTTATTTTAAAAACAAAACACAACAAATATCACTTATCTTCGATTTTATAACCAAAATATTCCAAAAAAAGAATGTTTACACATTCTTCTTAGGATCAAAATTTTTAATAATTTGTAACACTTCTTCTTTGTGCTCTTCTTTTAAGCACTCCATCATTTCCTTTGTGAACTTTTCAGCATGATGATGATCAAAGGTTCCTTCCTCTTGCTTTTTAAAACTTTCTTTTAATAACTCTTTCGCTCTTTGTGCTTTGTCATGTTGCACTCTTTCTAACATAAATTGATAAAACTTTTCTTGACCTGCATGCATATAAGTACCTCCTACTTTGTTATCTTTAGTGTAGCGCAAATTATAAAATTTGCAATTCATATGAATGCCTACAAATAGTAGCATTACAAAAAGCCTACTGTGGCGAACCTTTTGTATTAATGATAGAATAATAGTATAGAAGTTTGTAGCAAAAAAGGAGTTTCTATGAATACGGATGCGATCATTAATATATCAATTCAATCGTTTGGTTGTCTCATTTCTTTAATGATTATATTGTTTTTAAAAGCATTTAAAAAGAAATGTACCCATTTGGATAATTTATACATTACTATGCTTTTTTGTAATGCTCTTTTGCAATTTTCGAACATTTTATCTTGGTTAAGTGATAACCGTATTGATCAAATTAGTTTTTATGTGAGTCGCATTGCCAATTTCTCCATGTTTGTATTATCGTACGTGTTAATCGCAACATTTACAAGATATCTTGCTGCTTTTGTTGAAAATCGAAATGGTAAAGTGAAAGGCATGATGAAGATAATCACTTTTTTTGTTATTGTAAGTTTTATCCTTTGTTCACTAAATGGTTTTATCCCAATTTTTTATTATTTTAACGAAACAAATCGCTATATCCGTGGTGACTATTATTGGTTAAGCAATGTTTTGGCTATTGTAATGCTAATTCCATCTATTTATATTTTAGTGAAGAACCATCGCTTGCTTCAGCGCAACGAACTTTTTGGATTTAGTGCTTATTTAGTTTTGCCTATTGTTGCAGTACTAACATTGATGACTCGATACGGTGCACTTTCTATACACTTGATTACTACTTTTGTCGCAATTAGTATGTATGTATTTATACAAGCAGAAGAAGGACGTGCTATGCAAGAAAACGAATTGGCTCTTGAAAAAAGCAAAACAGCGATGATGGTATCACAGATTGGGCCTCATTTCTTATATAATAGTTTAACAAGTATTAAGCAACTTTGTGATAATGATCCAAAAAAAGCTTCTGAAGCATTAGAACATTTTTCTTATTATTTACGTGGTAATTTGGATTCTTTGGCAAACACAAAACCAATATCTTTCGAAAAGGAAATGAATCATGTGCAAAATTATTTGTATCTTGAAAAAATACGTTTTGAAAATCGAATCAGTGTAAACTTTGAAATAGAAGAAAAAGAATTTTACATCCCTGCCCTTTCCCTTCAACTCTTAGTAGAGAATGCAATTCGCCATGGGATTATGAAGAGAGCGGAAGGTGGAAAAATTAACATCCACACAAAAAAAGTAAACAATAACATTGAAATTAAAATAACTGATAATGGTGTGGGATTTGACCCTAACCAACCCATGGAGAGCTCCCGTTCTCACATCGGTTTACAGAATGTTAAATATCGAATCGAAAACCAATGCAGTGGAACCTTACAAATTGAAAGCCATATAAACAGAGGGACAACTGTTACTATTACACTCCCAATTCACTAAAACAATCACGACTTATTGCTGGTTGTTTTTTTGTTCATGCATATTACTTTACCCATCCTTTTTTATGTTGTATAAATACCCTATAGGGTATCATAAGGAGGACTTCTATGTTATTTCAAAAAATTAAATCAATTCATGTTGATGAATTAACAAAACTACTAGAAAAAGAAAAAGCGGTAGTTGTTGATGTAAGAGAAAAGGATGAGTATGCAATGGGACATATTCCAAATGCCATTAATCATCCACTTTCTAATATTGAACAACTTACTTTAACCCAACCGGCTTATATC
>CAYJIZ010000019.1:0-49719 GCA_964370395.1 uncultured Erysipelotrichaceae bacterium | reverse complement strand
CATGGAGGGTACGATGCGGGAAGTTTATCATTGGACGAAAGTTTAAGTGAGAAGGATATCACGTTAGCGATAACGTTGAAAATAGGGGAATATTTAACACAACAAGGAATACAGGTTGTGTATACTAGAGAAAGTGATGAAGTGAGTTGGAATGCTAATAATTTAGAGGATTTGCAAAGTCGAATCGATATTAGTAATGCAAATAAAAGTGAGTTATTTGTCAGCATCCATCTTAATTCTTTTATCACAAGCAATGTCTCAGGGTTTGAAACATGGGTAGACAAAAACAATGAAAAGGCTGTCTTATTTGCCCAACTTGTGCAATCCAATTTGGATGCGCTAGACTATTCCTACAATCGAGGAATGAAGGATGTAAACCTTGAACCACTTTATGTGATCAACAATAATTTGGTTCCAAGTGCACTTCTAGAATTAGGTTACATTACATCACAAAATGACATATCGTATTTAAGTGATGCGACAAGTCAAGATAACATTGCGCAAAGTATCGCGCAAGCGATTGTCGCATATCGTAATGAAAAAGGATAAACATGTTGGTATTTGTAGTATAATAACTAATATACTGAGGTAACTATGGCTAAAAAGAGAAAAAAACAGGGAAAAAACAAAGTACTCTACCATCGCTTATTGCTTGTTGTGGTTGTTTTTGGACTTGCAATTTATTTGATGATCGGTTTAGGAATGAAAGTGTACAACCACTTCTTTGAAGAAGCAGATGCAAGCGCACCTGTAAAAAGTGGAGAAGTGAAAAAAGTAGAAAACAAAGACAATAAGCAAATTGTCGTGATTGATGCAGGGCATGGTGGTTATGATGTAGGAAGCCAAGCGCAAGATGGTACGTATGAAAAAGACATCACGCTTAAGACAGCGCTAGCGACAGGTGCTTATATTCAATCACAGCGAGATGATATCTTAGTGTTATACACTCGTGATAACGATGATTATTATTGGACAAACGATGTGAAAACGGATTTGTTTTATCGTGTGAATACGGCAATTGAGAACGAAGCTTCTCTGTTTATGTCAATTCATTTAAATTCCAATGAACAATCGAATGAAATTCGTGGACATGAAACATGGGCTTCTTTAACAAGTAACGAAAATGAAATTTTTGCGTATACGGTAGAAGAAAAATTAGATGCCATCGCTTACAACGAGTGCCGAGGGGTAAAGGATGAAAGCAGTTCTCCGTTGTTGGTTCTACACTACAATACAGTACCTAGCGTACTTGTTGAATTAGGGTATATCAACAACAATGAAGACTTTGCTTATATCAAAAGTAAAGAAGGGCAAAAGGAAATTGCAAAAGCGTTAGGCGAGGCAATGATAGACACATTAGATCAAATAAAATAATGTGTGAAAAGTTGTGAAAGTTGTCAATTTAATTGCTTTTATAGTATAATGTTTGGCGTGTAGTCAAGGAGGAAATCATATGGATTTATATAGTACAGGTTCCGTTGGAACAACGACATTAAGACAACATATGTTGAAGACGTTTACTTGGATGTTTTTAGGAGTATTAATTACATTTGCGACAGCATTTTTTGTAGGGACTGTTCCTGCATTCAGTTTCTTTTATTCAAGCTTTCCAATGGCAATGATTTTATTATTTGCACAATTAGGAGTAGTAATCGCATTATCTGCTCGTTTGTTTAAAATGAAAGAACATACAGCAAAGGCATTATTCTTATTGTATTGTGCACTTACTGGGATTACGTTCTCATCATTGGCATTCTTTTATGAAGCAGGAGATATTGCAGTAGCGTTTATCGCAGCAGCGGTGTTCTTTGGATGTTTGGTTATTATTGGAGCAACAACAAAAGTTGACTTATCAAAAATTGGTGTGATTTGTATTGCAGGATTATTCGCAATGATCGTATTCCAATTATTTGGTATGTTATTTGGTTGGGGTATGGACCTTACCATGTATGCGATTATCGGATTAGTATTGTTTATGGGGATTACGGCTTGGGATGTTCAAAAAGCAAAAAAACTATATACACTAAACCAAGACGACGATGCAGCATTACGTAAATTAAGTATTTACAGTGCATTTCAATTGTACTTAGACTTTATTAACATTTTCTTATATATTTTACGTATTTTAGGAAATTCAAGAAACTAAGAAGCGAAAGCTTCTTTTTTTTATGCTCGTATATTAATTTAATTTAGAATATTGTATAATACAAAAAGTGCAATGAAAGAGGTTATTATGAACAGTAAAGAAATGGAACGTTTAATTATAAAAACATACCGAAAACAAATTTGGTCACCCTTTATGCGTGCGATTACAAACTATGATTTGATTCAAGAAAATGATGTCATTGCAGTATGTATCTCGGGTGGAAAAGACAGTATGCTACTTGCGAAGTGTATGCAAATACTAGCGCGTTTTAGCAAAGTGAAATTCGAAGTGAAGTTCTTGGTGATGAATCCAGGTTACAACGAAACGAATATGCAAAAGATTATCGACAATGCAGCGCATTTGGATATCCCTATTCAGATTCATAAAACAGAAATCTTTGATATCGTGAACGGGATGGAGAAAAATCCTTGTTATTTGTGTGCGAGAATGCGTAGAGGTTACTTGTATCGTTTTGCGCAAGAGATGGGTTGCAACAAGATTGCGCTTGGACACCATTTTGATGATGCGATTGAAACGATGATGTTAAATGTATTTTATGCTGGAGAAGTAGCAACGATGTTACCGAAACTGCACAGCGATAATTTTGCTGGGATGCAGTTAATTCGTCCACTGTACATGGTAAAAGAAGAGGACATCATTCGTTGGCGTGATTTTGCCCAACTGTCATTTCTTCAATGTGCTTGTCGCTTTACTGAAATGATTGAAGCACAAAGCGACAAAAAAGAGAAAACAAGCAAACGCGATGAGATAAAACAATTGATCAAACAATACAAGCTAGTCAATCCCAATGTCGACGATAATATTTTCCGTGCGATGAGTAATGTGAATATAGAAAAGGTGTTACAGTACCGCAAGAAGGATGAAAAAATCGACTTTTTAGTGGATTACGATAAAGGGGAATAACAATGGCGAATTTGGAAGATAGAAAAAAAGAAATGCTTAGTGGAAAAATGTACAATGATGTAAGCGAAGAATTAATAAAAGCGCGAGAAGAGGCAGTGTTGTTGAGCAATGAATACAATGCTAGTTTTTCCAAAAGCAAAGAAGAAAGAATGGCAATTTTGAAACGCTTGTTGCATCAAGTGGGAGACGACGTTCACTTTGAACCTGGCTTTCGCTGTGAGTTTGGGTTTCATATTCATATCGGTAATCACTTCTACGCTAACTTTGATTGCATCATGTTGGATGGAGGGGGTATCCATATCGGCGATAATGTATTAATCGGTCCGCGCGTTGGTATGTATACCAGCAACCACGCAATTGATCCACAGGAACGAATTGCTGGAGGTTGCTATGGTAAGTCGATTATTATTGAAGACAATGTTTGGGTGGGTGCAGGAGTGCACATTAACCAAGGGGTTCGTATCGGTCGTAATAGTATTATTGGTTCTGGTAGTGTACTAACAAAGTCAATTCCACCAAATGTCATTGCAGCAGGAAATCCGTGTCGTGTGATTCGTGAGATCAGCGAGGCGGATAAGAGTGATTATTTGCAGGCAAAATAGATGGCTAACGATGGATTAGCAATTGTATTTTTAAGAGGAAAGTTGTATTATAGATATGTGAGTATTAGGAGGAGACAAAATGAAAGTTATCGTATGTAAAGATTATGCAGAAGTGAGTAAAAAAGCATATGAAGTAATGAAAGAAGTGGTTACTTCAAAAGAACAACCAGTATTAGGATTAGCAACTGGTTCAAGTCCAATTGGATTGTATGAAAACATGATTAAAGGACACAAAGAAGATGGTGTGTCTTATGCGAATGTTGTTTCATTCAACTTAGATGAATACGTAGGAATTGATCGTACACACGAACAAAGCTACTATACATTTATGCATGAAAACTTATTTAAAGATATTGATATTAAGGAAGAAAACGTAAATGTACCTTTTGGAAGTTCACAAAAGGAATGTGACGAATACGAAGCAGCAATGGAAGGATACCATGTTGATGTACAAGTATTAGGTATCGGTGGAAATGGACACATCGGTTTCAATGAACCAGGAACTCCATTTGCATCAACAACACACATTGTTGATTTACAAGAAAGAACAATCCAAGACAACGCTCGTTTCTTTAACGACGATATGAACTTGGTTCCAAAACAAGCGATCACTATGGGAATTGCTACAATCATGAAAGCTGGTAAAATTTTATTAGTAGCTTCAGGAGCAAGCAAAGCAGATGCGATTGCTGGTATGGTAAATGGTGAGATTAGTGAATCTCTACCTGCTTCTATCCTTCAAAAACATGACGATGTAATCGTAATTGTGGACGAAGCGGCAGCAGCGAAATTATAATAACTTGAAAAGTGTGCAAAATATGCGCACTTTTTTTATGCGATTAGGGAGTGGGTGTGGTACTATTATACTCGTGAGGTAATGGTAATGAGAAAAATAATCGTGATGGATATGGATGGCACTTTGTTGACGAGTAAAAAACAAATATCACAAAACACGAAAGAGGTTTTGTGGCAGTTACAAGAACAGGGACATACCTTAATTTTAGCGAGTGGTCGTGTAAAGGATCGTTTGGATGAGTTTGCTAAGCAATTGAAGATGGACAAGTACAATGGTTTTTTAATTGAAGCGAATGGGGCAGCGATTTATGAATACGGAAGTGATACACGTGAAATACTACGTGAGATGAGTCATGATGAGGTACAAGAAGTACACGACTTTATGAAAGCGAACTATCCTTCGCATGAAGTGTTAGTGATGGCAGATGTAAACGCGTATGTCTTTTTACCTGATGGACAAAAAGAAAGCAATTATTTCAATACGAATAATATGGAGAGTTTGCGTAATCGTCAAATCTTTTATGTACAAGATGTGAAACAGATTAACGAGCGAATTTTTAAAGTGTGTACCTTTGATACACCAGAAGTAATTGAAAAGATGAATTGGCATTTTCAAGAAGCATTGCAACATGCGTATTGGTGTGGAAGAACCATGCCCTTTTGGTTAGAGGTGACACCAAAAGAAATCAGCAAAGGCAAAGGGTTACAACAAATTTTAAAACAGCTGGATTGCCAACCAGAAGATGTTTATGCATTTGGGGATGGAGAAAATGATATCTCGATGCTAGAGTTCACTAATGGAGTGGCGATGGCAAATGCGATTGATAGTGTAAAGGCAGTGTGCCAATACGAATGTGATAGCAATGATGAAGATGGCATTGCATCATTTTTAAAACAACAGTTAGGATAGGAGAAAAACGATGGAATTAATTACAAGTGAAAATTATGAAGAGAAAATTAAAAGTGGTATTGTAGTGGTTGATTTTTCAGCGAAGTGGTGTGGGCCTTGCAATATGTTAGAGCCTGTATTATTCGAGTTGAGTCAACAGATGAAAGACGTACAATTTTACCAAGTTGACATTGATCATGATAAAACATTATCGCTTGATCAAGGTGTGAGAGGGGTACCTACTTTGTTTTTGTATAAGGATGGCGAATTGATCGCAAGAACAATGGGTTATTCGCCTAAAGAGGTACTGATTCCTTTTATTGAAAGAGCAAAGTAAACAATATTTTGTGATATGTTATAAAATGAACACATAGTATAGGGTGTTTGATTCTTATAAAATATTGTAAAAGAGTAGTAAATGAGTTAAAATAAGCTAAAGGCTTATGGCCTTTTTACGAAGGAGATAATATGAAAAGCGTTTTTTTTGTCATAAAAGAAAATGTGGTTAATTTTTATCGAATTATATCAATTTCAAAGTATGAATTACTTTCTGATATGCGTGATACAAAATTAGGAATCTTATGGACATTCTTTAATCCGTTAATTCAATTGTTTACTTTTTGGTTAGTATTTGGAATTGGATTACGTAATGGACGTTCGATAGGAACCATTAGTTTCTTACCTTGGATGGTAGTGGGAATGACAGTATGGTTTTTTGTAAGCCCATGCATTACGCAAGGGGTAGGGTGTATTTATTCAAAGAAAAACATCATCACAAAAATGAAGTTTCCTGTTAGTATTTTACCAACCACCATCGTAGTAAAAGAATTGTTTAATCACATCGCCATGTTTGCGCTAATCTTAGCTATTTTAGTAGTGCGTGGGCATGTTCCAAACGTGCATTGGTTTGGTACGTTGTATTATATGTTTTGTGCTATTTGTTTTTGTATTTCTTTAAATATGATTACGAGTGTTTTAAATATGTTTACACGCGATGTTGCGAAACTAGTGAAAGCGTTAATGCGTATGTTATTATACTTAACGCCAATTTTGTGGACAGTAGAAAACATTTCTAATTTTTCACCAGTACTGTATTACGTATTAAAGTTAAACCCGTTGTATTATATTGTGGAAGGGTATCGTGGAGCGTTGTTTTTCCAAGATCAATTTTGGAATCATCCAGCGTATACATATTACTTCTGGGGTTTGGTAATCGTAATGTTTGTAATTGGAAGTATTTTAATGTATAAATTTAAAAGTAAGTTTATTGATTTAATGTAAGGAGTCCTTATGAATGATACGATCGCCGTTCGATTTGAACACGTGGATAAAATATTTAAATTAGATAGTAAGAAACGCAAACGTTTTGAAAAGAAACAGTCTTTTTATGCGCTACGCGATATTACCTTTAGTATTGAAAAGGGAAGTGTTGTTGGGATTTTAGGAAGCAACGGTAGTGGAAAAAGTACATTGTCTAATATTCTTGCAGGGATTTCGATGCAAGACAAAGGAAAAGTAGAAATCAATGGTGAACAATCTTTGATTGCGATTCAAGCAGGCTTGAATACACAGTTAACAGGATTAGAAAACATTGAGTTAAAAGGAGCGTTATTAGGATTGTCAAAAAAACGCATTCAAGAAATCAAAGAAGGCGTTGCGGATTTTGCGGAGTTGGGAGATTTTTTGTACCAACCAGTGAAGAAGTATTCCAGTGGGATGAAATCGCGTTTGGGATTTTCTATCTCGATTTGTCTTGATCCCGATATTATTATTGTGGATGAAGCCTTATCAGTCGGAGACAAAAGTTTTGCGAGCAAGTGTTTGCGCAAGATGCAAGAGTTAAAACAATCAGGTAAAACAATCTTCTTTATTTCTCACTCCTTATCACAAGTTCGTGATTTTTGTGAACAAGGTATTTGGATTGAAGGTGGGAAGTTGAAACAATATGGAAGTATTGAGGAAGTTTCCAATAACTATGAAGAGTATGTGGATTCTTTTAAGAAGATGAGTGATAAAGATGTTAAGAAATACAAAAAAGAAGTATTTGAAAGTAGATTAGTAAAGTAGGTGGCAACATGAAAAAGGTAATTACGTATGGAACATTTGATTTGTTTCACATTGGACATTTGAATTTATTAAAACGCGCCAAAGAATTAGGTGATTATTTAATTGTGGCGGTGAGTAGTGATGAATTCAATCTAGGTAAAGGTAAGAAGTGTTTTGTGAAGGACAGCGAACGTATGGCGATTGTAGAAGCAATTAAGTACGTGGATGAAGTGATTCCTGAAACGAGCTGGGACCAAAAGATTGAAGATGTGAAAAAATATGGTGTTGATGTATTTGTAATTGGAGAAGACTGGAAAGGGGAGTTTGACTTTCTAAAAGACTATTGTGAAGTAGTCTACTTACCAAGAACAGATGGGATCTCCACTACCCAAATCAAAGAGGGTTTAAAGAAATAAGGGGATATGTATGAAGAAGCTAAGTGTAGTAATTGCTTTTCATCAATATAAAAACTATCTGAAAGAGTGCTTGCGCGCTTTAACGGATAGTTCTTTTCATGATTTTGAAGTGGTCTTAGTGAAAGATAATTGCCATGAAATGATCGATGATATTGTGGAAGAAGCAAAAAACAAATTAACAATAAAAGTAGTTACCTTAACAAATGAAACAGGTGTTAGTGCTGCTCGTAATGCAGGAGTGCAACATAGCGAAGGCCAATACATCTACTTTTTAGATAGTGATGATTACGTATTAGAAGATACGTTTGCGAACTTGTTTAAGGAAGAGGCGAAGGAAGTCGATATTATCTATGGAAAGACGCATCGTACTTGGAACAAGAAAGAGAATTATATTGAAAAGCGATTAAAGAAGTTAGAAGAGTTGGATGAAGACGAAGAGCAATTAAAAGAAGATGAAAAAGAAGCGAAAATCATTTCATTCATCGAGGACAACAAAGCAGCCTTTGATGAAGAAAAGTTACGTGCGATTTATCATCTTGTGAAGAAGCGCAGAGGATTTACAACGCTTTCGGCATTAGGAAATGCATATTCTCGTACCTTTTTAGTAAACAACGATTTGTTGTTCGCGACAGACTTGTTGTATTATTGTGATTTGCCATTTATTCTACAATGTACACAAACGGCAACGTCGTTTCATGAAGCGATGGAAGCCATTTATGTAAAACGCAATCACAATGACCCAATTAATTATCCAGCATTATCGCAAATAGAGGATGACAATCGTTTTGCGATTCGTATGAAGTCGTTTGAAAAAGCGCGTGAAAGTATCGCAAGTGATGGTATTTTACGTTATTTATTAGATCGTAAAATCGCCATGTATTTCTTACGCAGTGTCGCACCGCGTTTGCGTCGTAGTGAAAAACCACAGTGGCGTAAAGAATACTTTCCACTGATTGCGAAAGTGATAAAAAATTGTCGTGAAGATGTCGTACAGGATTTAAAACGTTGGCAAAGAAACATTATTCGTAGTGTGCAAGCCAATGATTTAAAGAAAGTATTGAAACAGATTCGTTGGCGTTTGATGAAAATTAAATTTAAGAAAATGATTAAGAATAAGAATGTTTTTTATAAGTTGGCTTATTACCACCGTTATTTAAAACAACCATTATTGAATAATGTCATCTTATTTGAAACATTTATGGGAAAAAATTATTCGGATAGTCCAAAATATATCTATGAATATATGGCACAAAACTATGGGGATCAATTTACCTATGTTTGGGTGTTGAACACGAAGACGAAACCAAAATATGGTGGAAAAGTAGTGCGTCGTTTTTCGTTTCGTTATGCTTACTATTTGGCACGTGCGAAGTATTTGGTATTTAATGCACGCCAACCACTATGGTATCGTAAGCGCGAAGGGCAAGTATTTTTAGAAACGTGGCATGGAACACCGTTGAAACGTTTGGTATTTGACCAAGAAGAAGTGACAGCAGCTTCGCCTAAATACAAAAAGGAGTTTTATCGTCAAAGACAAGATTGGGACTACTTATTGAGTGACAATGATTTTTCTACAGAGACGTTACGTCGTTGTTTCATGTTTGAAAATGAGATGTTAGATTATGGGTATCCAAGAAATGATGTGTTGTATCGAAAAGACAAAGAAGCGTTTGCGAATGAGATAAAACAAAAGTTGTCGATTCCATTGGATAAGAAAACAATTTTATATGCGCCGACTTGGCGTGATGATGAATACTATGGAAAAGGACAATACAAGTTCACATTACAACTTGATTTGGCGATGTTGAAGGAGCGTTTACAAGACGATTACGTCATCTTGTTGCGTACGCACCAATACATTGCTGATGCGTTAGATGTAAGTGGATTAGAAGGTTTCGCTTATAATGTGAGTAAGTACGATGACATTAGTGAATTGTATTTGATCAGTGATATATGCATTACTGATTATTCTAGTGTATTCTTTGATTATGCGAATTTACGTCGTCCGATTTTATTTTATACGTACGATATTGAAAAATACAAAAACCAGTTGCGTGGTTTCTACATCGATATGCAAAGTGAAGTGCCAGGACCATTGCTTTATACGAGTGAAGAAGTGGTAGAAGCAATTGAAAATATCGAGGAAGTAAACGCAGCATACAAAAAGCAATACGATACGTTCTATGATCGTTTCTGTCATCTAAGTGATGGAAACGCAAGTAAGCGTGTTTGTGAAAGAGTGTTCTTTCAAGAGAAATAAGAAAGGAGTGATGGTATGTTACATTTGATCAAAACGATAATAGGAAAAACAATTCGGTTCCTATATCATATTTTGCACCGTTTTATACCAGTTCACTCAAAGACGATTTTATTTATTTCCTTTCATGGAAAAGGGTATTCGGATAACCCGAAAGCGTTGTATGAATACATGCGCAAACAAGATGCGTACAAGGATTATACGTTTGTTTGGGCAATCAAAAATAAGAAACAAAAAAAGATTACGATTGAAGGAGCAAAAGTTATCGAATACTTCAGCATTCCTTATTTCTATTATTTATCAAGAGCGAAATATTGGTTTGTGAATTGTAAGCTTCCTATGTACATTATAAAAAAGGACTCACAAGTGTATTTGCAAACGTGGCATGGAACACCATTGAAACGTTTGGCGCATGATATTGATGTTGCGCAAGACACGACCTTCTATCGTTCAAAAATGAATGCGCAACAAATGTACCAAACATACGATGAAGACGTGAAAAAATACAACTATATGATCAGTGCGAATCACTTTAGTAGCGAAGTGTTTCAAAGTGCATTTCGCATTAATAAAGAGCGATTAATTGAAACGGGATACCCACGTAATGATGTGTTAGTGAACACAACAACACAAGAAGTGGTAAAATTAAAACAACAGTTGGGTTTGCCACTGGATAAAAAAATCATTTTGTACGCACCAACATGGCGCGATAACTCATTTGTGTCAAAAGGGTATACCTTCCATTTAGAAGTTGATTTCGCAAAATGGAAAGAAAAGCTTGGTGAAGAATATGTCGTTGTATTCAAACCCCATTATTTGATCATTAATGATTTCGATATGGCAGCATTCAAAGGTTTTGTGTATGAAATGCCAGCGAGTTTGGACATTAGTGAATTGTATTTGGTGAGTGATATTTTAATTACGGATTACTCCAGTGTCTTTTTCGATTATGCTATCTTACAAAGACCGATTTATTTCTATATGTTTGATTTGGAAAGCTATGCGAATGAATTACGCGGTTTCTACTTTGATCTTGCTAAGACGTTACCTGGAGATATCTTCATAAAGGAAATGGATTTGTTGGACAAAATTGTTGAGAAACGCTATGATTATAAAAAGTTAGAACACTTTAATGAGCAATTCAATGCTTGGCATGATGGCCAGTGTTCAAAGAAAGTACTAGATATAGTCTTTCATAAATAAGAAAGGAAGATGTGTATGAAAATAAAAAAGATGATTGTATTTTGTATCTTGAGTTTTTTTCGCATCTTTTTAGTCTTTTTTAAAGTGAATAAAAATAAGATTACCTTTATATCGTTGGAATCAGAACAACTTAGTGGTGACTTTAAATTGTTGTCTGATGCATTACATGCCAATCGTGATTATGAACTAGATTACATCTTAGTGAAGTTTGAAAAAAGTATGAAAGGTAATTTTGATTACTTTATGTCTTGTATCAAACAATTGTTTGCGATTAATACGAGTGCATTAGTTGTATTAGATTACAATAACTATGTGGTTTCGCATTTTAAAAGAAAACAAGTAAAGGTATTGCAGTTATGGCACGCATCAGGAGCGATCAAGCGTTTTGGAAACGATACGAGCCGTGATTATACGATTGCGAATTATGATTATGTCATTGCGAATTGTGAGTACTTTAGAAAACCGTTCGCGAGTGCATTCGGTGTAAAAGAAGAAAATGTGAAGGTGACAGGAATTCCGAAGACAGATCGTTTGTTTAATCGTAAAAAGATAGCGCGTGATGTTAGATGGATGGAAGAGAACTATCCACTTATCAAAGGAAAAAAAGTCGTATTGTATGCACCGACATTTCGTGGTAAGTTAATGCATGGCTTAGGCAATAGCAGCATTGATTTAGACCATGTGCAAAAAGCGTTAGGTGAGGAATACGTTATTTTATATAAGATGCACCCACTCTTGGATAATATGGTTATCTCAAGTAGTGAAAGTGTGATTTGTTGCAATGGGAAAAGCATTAAGAAGTTGTTTTCCGTGAGTGACTATTTGATATCCGATTACTCGGCGATTATTATTGATTTCTCTACGTTTGAAAAACCGATGTTATTTTATACACCGGATTTAGAAGAGTACCGTAGTGATGTTGGGTTCTATATCGATTATGAAAAGGTCATGCCTGGACCGATTTGTCGTAATGAAGAAGATATTATTCAAGCCATTCGTAAGAATGAGTTTGATCAAAAAGCGATTCGTAAGTTTAAAGATACCTTCTTTCAATACCAAGATGGGAAGTCTTGTGAGCGAGTGGTAGCGTTAGTAGATGAGATTATGGGAGGACAAGGATGAAAAAAATAGCAAGTGTGTTTGTTTTGATCCTATTATTGAGTGGTTGTGGTTCATTTGATGACGATATGATGTTGTGTACAATGCCAAATAACCAAGTGTCGTATGAGGTGCGTTATAAAAAAGAAGACGTTCACTTGTTTACGATTGTGAATAGTAAAGATTACAGTAGTTATACAGAAGAGTTCTTCGATGATACATTAAAAGAGGAAAACGATCGTTTGAAAGAGTTAAATAAAGTAGATGGTTTAAAAATGTCCTTGGAGCAAGATGAAAAGGTCATCACAACGCGTTTGGAAGTAGATTATGATAAATATGATCTTCGTAAAGATCGCAAAGGCATCTTAGTTTTTCCACTGATGCGTGAAGATTTTCGTTCGATTGAAGTAATTCGTGAAGTGATTATTAAAAATGGTTACACATGCGATGAAATCGTTGAGAATAAATAAAACAAGAGGAAATAGTGAAGCGAAGCAAAAAGATATATGCGTATATCCTTTTGCTTTTTCTTTTGAAAATTGTGCTATAATTTAACATATACGGAGGAACTTTTATGATTAATTTTGAGTTAAGTATGCCGACTAAAATTTGTTTTGGAAAAGGACAAATGAATGCGTTGCACGATATCATAGCAACCTATGGAACAAAGGTATTACTTGTGTATGGTGGGGGTAGTATCAAACGAAATGGAATTTATGATTGTGTTTGTGAACAATTAAAGGATTGTGAAGTATACGAACTAGCGAATGTGAATCCAAATCCGCGTTTAGAAAGTGTACAAGCAGGAGCACAGCTTTGTAAGCAACATCAAATTGATGTGATTTTATCAGTTGGAGGAGGAAGTTGTATCGACTGTAGTAAGGCGATTGCGGGGGCTGCTTTCTATGATGGAGATGCTTGGGATCTTGTATTGGATGCGAAGAAAATCAGCAAAGCATTACCAATCGTAACGATTTTAACGTTGAGTGCCACAGGTTCTGAGATGAACTGTTCTGGAGTCATTACGAATTGGCAAGAAAATTTGAAGTTGGGGTTTGCTAATCCACTATTGTATCCTAAAGTATCAATATTGGATCCAGAAAATACATATAGTGTACCTAGCATTCAAACGGCAGCAGGGACAGCAGACATCTTATCGCATTTGTTTGAAACGTATTTCAACCATGTGGAAGGTGCGTTTGTGCAAGAACAATTAGCGCATTCGTTTATGAAGACTTGTATTAAATATGGTGTTGTCGCTATGGAAGAACCAACAAATTATGAAGCGAGAGCGAATTTAATGTGGGCTGCAACGTTGTCATTGAATGGATTGGTGGGAGCAGGATTTGGAAAATCATGGTCATGCCATCCAATGGAACACGTGTTGAGTGCCTACTATGACATTACACATGGAGTAGGTTTGGCAATTTTAACACCACGTTGGTTGCGTTACATATTAGATGATACGACTGTTGCGCGCATTGCCTTGTATGGAATGGAAGTGTGGGGTATCAATGAAAATTATGATATTTACACTATCGCAAACCAAGCAATTGACAAGACAGAAGAGTTCTTATTTGATCAATTAAAACTACCTCGTACGTTACAGGAAGTAGGGATTGACGACAGTAAGTTAGAAGAAATGGCACAAAGTGCAGTCGATAGCAAAGGTGGAGTCATTAATGGATTCAAGCCATTAAAGATGGAAGATGTATTGGCTATTTACAAAATGTGTCGATAAGAAATACGATTTTGTAAGAGGAAAAAACAAACTGTACCATGATGTTGCACTTCTAGAGAAGTGTTGTGTAAGGTACAGTTTTTTTATAGGTATAAAAAGCGAAATGATTGTGATACTATAATAGTAATAAAAGAAGGTGGATGAATGGAACGTTATGTTTGTGAACATACCGTAGGGCTTAGCAGTGAACAAGTTGCGAAACGTAAGCAAGAGGGATTGGTGAACCAAAGTGATAGTGCCAATACGAAAACGTATGCACAAATTTTTCATGATAATATTTTTACTTTGTTTAACTTAATCAATGCGATTTTAGCTGGGTTTATTATTTTAACAGGTTCGTTTCGTAATCTGTTGTTTCTAGGTGTTGTATTTTCTAATATCATCATCGGAACATTTCAAGAAATACGTGCCAAACGCACACTTGATAAAATTGCTTTGATTGTAGCGAATAAAGTTTGTGTCATTCGTGATGGAAAGAAACAATACATAACTAACGATGAGGTTGTGTTAGATGATATCATCTTTGTGAAAAGTGGAAATCAAATCGTAGCGGATAGCATTGTTGTATACAGTGAACTAGAAGTGGATGAGTCTTTATTAACAGGGGAAAGCGATAGCATAATAAAGAAAGAACAAGACTTTTTGTATTCGGGTAGTTTTGTGGTAGGTTCGAGTGCGTATATCCGCGTAGAACGCGTGGGAGATGATAATTTTGCTGCACAGATGGTGAAAGATGCGAAACAACAAATGCGACATCCTTCACAATTGCGTGATAGTTTAAATAAGATTATTAAATATATTGGGATTGCGATTATTCCCTTAGGATTATTGTTGTTTGCGAAACATTATTTTATTTCGCACGAATCCATACAAACTAGTATCTTATCAATTAGTGCAGCATTAATTGGAATGATTCCTGAAGGATTGGTTATTTTAACAAGTATTGCTTTGGCTGTAGGAACGATTCATCTAGCGAAGCATAAAACACTTGTCCAAGAATTGTTTTGCTTGGAAACATTAGCGCGTGTTGATGTGCTTTGTTTTGATAAGACGGGAACAATTACCGAAGGGAAGATGGAAGTAGATAATTTTCATGCGTTAAAAGAAGTAAATGAAAAAGAAGTGTTTGGTAATTTGATGCGTGTCTTACAAGACGATAATGCGACGATTACTGCGATGTATGAGTACTATGAAGAACAGTCGACATTTGAAGCACAACAAGTTATCTCCTTTACGAGTAAAAAGAAATACAGTGGTGTGATTTTTGCGCATAAATCATATTTTATGGGAGCGTATGAGTTCTTAGTAAAAACACGTAAGCAAGAAGAGATAGATTGTATTGAACGCTTTGCTTCACAAGGGTATCGTGTCATCACGTTAGTGGAAAGTGATGCGAAAAGCGAAGAAGGCGTATTAGAAAATAATGAGGTAGTCGGATTTTTATTGTTGTTGGATAAGATTCGTGATAGTGCCAAAGAAACACTGGCTTATTTTAAAGAACAAGATGTTGCGATTAAAGTTATTTCGGGAGACCATCCTATCACCGTTTCACAAGTGGCGAAACGAGCTGGTTTGGATGGGTATGAACATTATATTGATGCGACTACATTGCATAGTGAGGAAGACATTAAGCAAGCGGTATTGCAGTACAATGTGTTTGGGCGTGTGACACCAAAGCAAAAAAGAGCGATGGTTGTCGCTTTAAAAGAAGCAAATCATATCGTAGGTATGAGCGGTGATGGAGTGAATGATGTTTTGGCATTAAAGGAAGCGAACATCAGTATTGCGATGGCGAGTGGAAGTGATGTTGCGAAAGCGAGTGCGAATTTGGTCTTATTGGATTCGAATTTTGATGCTTTGCCTTATGTATTGTTTGAAGGAAGACGTGTCATTAATAATGTGCAACGTGTGGCAACCTTATTTCTAACAAAGACGATCTTCTCTATCTTATTGTCACTGTTGACATTAGGAGTGGCGTTTAAATATCCGTTTATTCCGATTCATTTAACCTTTGTTTCTACATTGACTATCGGGATGCCAGCATTCTTTTTGGCGATCGAACCAAATCGTAATCGTGTGGAAAAGAACTTTATTGAACAAGTATTAAAAGTGAGTTTACCAGCAGCGATCAGTGTCATAGTATGTATTATTTATATTTATTTAAGTGCATTGTTTGCACCGATGAGTGATGCGACAATATCGCAGCTTGCACTTATTGTGATTTCAATTAATGGTTTGATCGTTTTAACCAAAGTAGCAGCTCCTTATACGAAACTGCGTATTGCCTTGGTGGTGATCGTGTATACACTAGTCATTAATGGTTTATTATTTGGTGCATATTATTTTGATTTTAAAGCCATTGACTTAGCAGCTTCGTGGTTTCACATTTTGGTGTTTATCGCTATTCTGCTTTGCATTTCTACTATCGGGAATCGAATCGTTACGTATTATTATGAAAAGAAGCCGTCACAATAACGGCTTTTTTGTTACATTTGTCAAAAAAAAGAGTTACAAAAGTTAGGTGTGTTTTTATATAGAAAGGGTTACAATAGGCTCATAATTTCCCTATGGAAAGAATTGACGTGGGATGAGACACAACAATTCGTAAAACAAGTTGAATCAAACTTGTTTTATTTTTATATTCGCAAGTAATGACACTTTAAAATGTGATAAAATAATACAATAAGGAGAACTTGCATGAAGGATAAGAGAGTTTTATTAATTAGTGGAATCATTATTTTTCTCGTCGTTTCCGTCGTTAGTTTTTCATTTCGCGAATTTGATTTAAATGCTGCGAAAAATTTAAAAGAGAGCAGTAAGGAACCTGTTTATTTCGGTGCAACGTATATGACGATGAACAATCCTTATTTTAATGTGATCAATGACGAAATCAAAAATGTGATACAAGCAAATGGAGATGTGTTAATCACACTTGATCCAGCGTTATCACTAAAAAAACAACAAGAGCATATTCGCTACTTGATGAACAAAGGGGTAAAAGTTATTTTCGTAAATGCGATTGAAGTAGATAGCTTACGAGAAGAGTTAAAACTTTGCAAAGAAAAAGGCGTGATTGTCATTGCGGTAGATACGAATTTGGCACAAGATGAAAGTGACTATATCAGCTATACGGTGATATCGGATAATTATAATGCAGGAGTACAAGCTGCACACGATATGATGAAAAACAAGACACATGCGAAGATTGTGTTGTTGGAGCATTCCACGACAATGTCAGGGGCACAACGTATTCAAGGTTTTGTGGATACGATTGCCAAGTATCCTAACTATGAAGTTGTCGCACGTGCAGAATGCGAAGGACAACTTGAAATCGCAACGCCAGTAATGGCGGGGATCATTGATGATCATGTGACGTTTGATGTTGTGATGGCATTGAATGATCCAAGTGCATTAGGTGCACTTGCGGCATTGCAAGAAGCAAACCTACATAACGTTGATGTGTATGGTGTGGATGGTTCTCCTGAAACGAAAGTGTTAATCAAAGAAAATAAGATGCGTGGTAGTGTCTCACAGTCACCTCGCCAAATGGGGCGTAGTGCAGTAAGGATTGCATACCAAATGTTACAAGGAAAAACATTTAAAGAAACGTACGAATTCATTCCTGTTACGTTAATTACGCACGAAAACATTGACGAGTTTAATTTAGAAGGGTGGCAATAAAATGAAACTACCCATAAATACGAATTTAAACCCACTATTAAAAGTGTTGTTTGTTGTTTTGGCTTGTGTGAATTTCACGATTGTTGTATTTGTGAGTGGGGTTAGTTATATTACCCTAACCAAGATTATGGAAACCAACCAAGCCCATGCTTTTTTAAATGAAGTGAATACATTACCGATTGATTCACCCCAATATTTATTAGCTAAAGCCATCGTTTTGTTTTTGGTTGTGTTAGTTTTAATGAGTGTGGGTCGATTGTATCGATTAGGAAAACGCACGAACATATTGATGAGTATTTTTATTTTACTTGGTTGTATGAGCGTATTGTATTATTTGCAGTTTTCTAACAATTCTATTATTTTGTTATTTATTGCGTATGTGCTTTATACGAATAAAGATAATGTGACACGTATTGTATTTCTACTAATATCCATTGTGATTTATTTGATTGCGAACTACAATATGTTGTCTATTGTGAAACCCATTCCTCTTTATGAGTATATTTCTTGGTACAACAATAGTGCCCAGTTTCAATTGAATACCATTGATAACTTTTTATTGATGCTTAATATTATCGTCTTTATTATGTTTATGTTTGTGATGGTTTTGGAGGAAGTGAACCAAAGTAAACGAATCCAACAATTGAATGATGAATTAAAAGTGTTGAATACGCAACTACAAGAATATGCAAGTTTACAAGAAAAGATGGGGGAAACCAAAGAACGAAATCGTTTGGCTCGTGAAATTCACGATACCTTAGGTCATACCTTAACTGGTTTATCGGTGGGGATTGATGCGGCAATGATGATTTTGGATGTGGATAGTGAAGCGACCAAAAAACAATTGAGTATCTTGTCAGATACAGCGCGACAAGGATTAAAGGATGTTCGTCGTTCCGTTGAAAAACTTCGTCCTGATGCCCTAGAGCGCTATTCGCTACAAGAGGCGTTGCATAAGATGATTGTTGATTTTGAAATCGTATCACAAGTAAAAATTAGTTTTGTTTGTCACTTAGAATCGTTGTCTTTTAATAAAGATGAGGAAGAAGTGATTTATCGAATTGTGCAAGAAGGATTAACCAATGCCCTTCGCCATGGGCATGCGAAACATGTCTTTATTTCGTTTGCGATGGAAGCAAATACGTTAGTTATCATCATTGAAGATGATGGTATTGGTTGTGAAAATGTGGAATTTGGTTTTGGATTACATCATATGGAAGAGCGTGTGAATGCACTGCAAGGGAAAATACGAGCGTATGGTTACGATGGATTTGTAATTATCGCAGAAATTCCAATTCGAAAGGAGTCGTAGTATGATTAAAATTATGATAGCGGATGACCAAGAGTTAATTCGTGAGAGTTTGAAAATTATTTTAAGTACGAACCCAGATTTTAAGATTATCGATCTGGTAAGCAATGGAAACGAAGTACTACAAAGTATTAAAAAAGATGTACCAGATGTGATTTTGATGGATGTACGTATGCCAGAAATGGATGGAGTGACATGTACAAAAATCATTAAAACAACCCATCCTTACACAAATATTATCGTACTGACGACATTTGATGATGACGAATACATCTATAATGCATTGAAATTTGGAGCGAGTGGATACCTGTTAAAAGGGGTTTCGTTAGAAGAGTTAAGCGATGCGATTTATACGGTACAAGAAGGTGGTTCTATCATCCATCCTCGTGTTGCGACAAAAGCGTTTCGTTTGTTTTCTGATATGGCAAACAATGCGAGTAAAAAAGGTGACATCATCAATAGCAGTGGCGATGTGAGCGATTTGAGTAACACAGAGTGGAAAGTCATTGATAAAGTGAGCCAAGGGATGTCAAATAAAGAAATTTCAGCACAACTGCATTTTAGTGAAGGTACAATTCGTAATTACTTAAGTGTGATATTGGATAAATTGCAATTGCGTGATCGCACCCAGTTGGCCATTTGGTATATTCAAAGTGGGGAAGAAATGTATCGTAAAAGACAGGAGCAACGATGAAAAACAAGAAGATATGGTTCATTGTTTCAATACTGTTGGTATTCATTATCACATTAAGCAGTGTGTATGTAACCTATTCAAATCGAAATATCACCATTACCTTTGGGATGTTTGCTGGTAGCAATTGGGATGTGCCAAATGGAAATAGCTATGAAATATTTGAAGATGCCATCGCACGTTTTGAAAAAGAGAATCCAAATGTGAAAGTGGAATTCGTGAGTGGAATCCAAAAAGATGACTATTCTGAATACATCGCACAACAAGCGTTAAATGCACAAACACCAGATGTGTTTATGACATTAGGGGAAGATTTTTCAACCTTTGCGGCAAGTGGTGTATTAGAAAACTTAGATGATTGGATCACAAAAGACAAGTCGTTTTCGCTTAGCGATTATTACGATGCATCTTTGCAAGCGGGAGAATACAACAACTCTCAATATGCCCTTCCTTTTGAAAGTGTACCGACTTTGATGTTTGTGAATAAAACACTGCTTCAAAAAGAAGGAATCGCAATGCCAGATAATAATTGGACATGGAAAGACTTTTACCAAATATGCAATCAAGTTACAAAAGATGTCGACCAAGATGGTCAAATTGACCAGTTTGGTGTGTATGGCTATGATTGGCAAGTCGCAGCTTATTCAAATGGGGCGAGCATTTTTAGTAATGATGGAACCAGTTCCTATATGAATACGCCTTCGATGAATGCTTCTATCGCCTTTACCCAACGTTTAAATGGGTTATTAAAAGGAAGAAACATTGCAAGAGCGCAAGACTTTGATGAGGGTAATGTTGTATTTTGCCCGATGCAGTTTTCGCAATACAGAGCATATATGCCATACCCATGGCGTGTTAAAAAATATTCTAATTTTGAATGGGATTGCATTACATTACCAGCGGGACCAAGTGGAGATAATGTATCGGAAGTTTCTACCTTATCAATGGGAATGAGTGCAAAATCAAAACACAAACAATATGCGTGGGAATTTTTGAAGATGTTGACTTATGATGAAACAACACAGAAAAATATCTTTCAATATTCTCAAGGGGTTTCCACTTTGAAAAAAGTGAACCAATCCGAGGATGTGATTAAAATGATGGTAGCGGACAATCCAGGAAACAGCAAGTTTGAGATGCGTATCTTAAATGATGTTATGGAAAATGGAGAATGCCAGTTACGCTTTAAAAAATACAAAGATGCTGTTTCGATGATCGACAATGAAGTGTATCGTATCATTAACGTGAGTGATATCGATATTGCAGCAGAATTAAATGCGCTGCAACATAAAATTGATGTTTATTTGAAAGAATAGGCAACACAAACAAAGTAAATGTTGTATAATAAAACTAATAGCAATGGAGGTATTTCATGAAAAAATTAAGTGTCTTGCTTATGATCAGTGTCTTGCTTTTCGGTTGTACTAGCGGTAATGAAGAAGGTTATATCAGTATTGATACCCAAGAAGCACTTGGTAAAATAGCGAATAAAAATACATTTATCTTAATGATTAGCAATGATGATTGTTATTCGTGTGCTGCCTTTGAAGAAGAGTTGGACAGTGTAATCAAAAGTGACAAGCTGAAAATATATACATTGAACTTTAGTGATATTTCAGAAGCTGAAGTAGATCAATTGAACATTGCGCTAGGGAAGTACGAAACATGGCCAGTGTTATTTTATGTGGTAGAGGGAGAAGTATCAAATTTGAATAAGTTTGAGTATTCTCGTGATCCAGAAGGATGGAGAACATGGTTAAAAAATATGAAAATCATAAAAAGATAAAACATATTAATGACATCATTACAAAAGAAGACCTTGTCGCTTCCTTAAAAGCGATGGGATTGCTTCGTGGAATGATTGTTTATGTACAATCTGACATGCAGCACTTTGCTTATGTGAATGGTGGTAACCAAAGTATTATTGAAGCGATTCAAGAAGTCATCGGATACGAAGGAACACTTGTGATCCCTTCTTTTAGTGAACACTTGTTGGATCCAGCATGCCACAAGAACTTTCGCTTCGAACGTGATGTGTACGAAGAAATGCGTGCCACATGTGAAGCGTTTCATAAAAAAAGAACACCAGCGGATAACGAGCTGGCGAACCAATTGATGCGTAATGATATTGTATATCGTTCCAATCACCCACTTCACTCTTGTGTTGCATGGGGAAAATACGCAAAATTAATTTGTGATAAGCATCCTCTTCACTTTTCTTTAGGAAAAGATAGTTTTCTAGAAAAGGTATGTGATATGAATGGGTATGTATTATTGTTGGGGGTAGGGTATCGTGAATGTGATATTTTTAAATATGCTTCCACGATAGCGCAAAAAGCACCAATCCGCATTGTCACAAGTCCGATTGATAAAAAAGGCAAATGTGAGTATGTACAAATGCTAGATATCGCCTATACAAAAAAAGGGATTGCAGATATTAAATTAATGATGGAAGAGCGAAGTGTTGTACGCGATGCGTTTGTTGCGAATGCACATTGTCGTTTCTTTAAAGCAAAAGAAGCGGCTAACTTAGCGTTAGCGCACTACCATTCCTTTGAATAAACAAAAGACGTTCGCTTATGCAGGAACGTCTTTTATTTGTTTTAGTTTTGCTACTAGCAAAGCAACACATTTTTCTAATACCATTTTTTCTTCTTCGTGAAAACGATCAAAAGAAGTGGAATCCAAATCCAATACACCATACAAAGAGTCACCAATTAAAATCGGGATTACGATTTCACTGTTGGATGCACTATCGCATGCAATGTGTCCAGGATATTGGTGGACATCAGGAACAATGATGGTTTTCTGTTGGCTTGCGCTATCTCCACAAACACCTTTTTGTAAGGCGATGTTGGTACAAGCGACATTACCTTGGAATGGACCTAGTACCAATGTATCATTTTGGTACAAATAAAAACCAACCCATGATACATCTTCAAGCATCATTTTTAGAAATGCACTTGTATTTGATAATAGTGTTATTTCATTTGTATAATCGCTAATTAAGCTTTCGTAATTTTGTGAGAAGTCGTTCATTATATCACCCGCATTTATTATAGCCGATGCTTTTTCATTTTGCTAGCTGTTTCTTTGATTAAGTAGAACACATTTTAAAAGCGTTAGTAAACTTTAATAGTTAAGATAAGCTCATTAAAAGTAGTGAAGTATTGGGACAAATTTGCTATAATATATAAATTGAGGTGAAAGCATGTTACCAAATAAAAAAGAGTTTATTTTTATACAAAGTTTTAAACATGATAAAAGTTTGCATCGCACCTGGTCGCAAGCTTATGTAATAGAAAGCAATGAAAAAAGAATAGTATGTATTACGGATCGTAGTTGGGTAGTGGAAAGTGATGGAAGACGCTGGTTAACAAGAGAGCCAGCGATTTGTTTCTTTTATCCAGATCGTTGGTACAATGTCATTTGTATGATACGTAAAACGGGGATTCATTACTACTGTAATTTAGCAAGTCCTAGTGTGTATGACAAAGAGGCACTAAAATATATTGATTACGATTTGGATGTGAAAGTAAATCCATTGTTTGAGTACACTATCTTGGATGAAGACGAATACGAAGAGCATTCCAAAGAGATGGGTTACAGCAAGCAGTTGGACCATATTATTCAAAAGCAGTTAAAAAAATTATTGGTGGATATTCAACTGCAAAATTCACCATTTGACCATTATGAAATTAAAAATTTATACCAAAAGTATTTAGCTTACAGTAACGAATAGGAGGCGAAGGTATGTATCGATTTGTTAGTGATGTAAAAGCAGAAAACCATGATGCGTTTGTGAAAAGTCATCCGCTTTGTAACTTGTTGCAATCCTCTTCATGGGCAAAAGTCAAAGACAATTGGGATCACCGTATTGTTGGTGTGTATGATGATGCTACGTTAATTGCATCAGCCCTTGTTTTAATCAAACCTTTGCCATTGGGATTTACGATGATGTATACACCTCGTGGACCGATTATGGATTATGAAAACGAACGTTTGGTAACGTTCTTCTTTCAAGAGATGAAGAAGTGGGCGAAGCATTTTAAATGTTTATTCGTGAAATGCGATCCTGCCATTCGTTATAAAGATTATAAGATTGGGGAAGAAACGAGTGCTTATGAAAATTGCAATGCTATTTTACATAATATGAAGCATGCAGGTTTAATCCACCAAGGATTTACTACGTATATTGAAGAAAGCATTCAGCCTCGTTTTCAAGCAAACGTGTATCGATGTGATGATTTCGATGATAGTTTACCTCGGCATACAAAACGTTTAATCAAAGATGCATTAAAACGTGATGTGAAAGTAGTGAAAGCGCAAAAGGAAGACATTCAAGCGTTTAGCGATGTCGTTGCATTGACAGAAGCACGTAAAAATGTTAATTTACGTAACCATGAATATTTTCACCAATTGATGGATATCTATGGTGAGAATGCGTATTTGTTTTTAGCAAAAGTAAATATAAAAGAAACATTGGACCGATTGTTGGCGCAACAAGAAGAGAACAATGCACAACTTGCTGCCTTAGGTGATAATTCACCAAAAAAACAAAGACGTTTAAATGATATTAAACTTTCGTTGGAGAAAGACATCAAAGAATTTAGTGCATTTGCACAGGATTATGAAGAAACAACAGTGATTGCTGGTATACTATCGATTGTTTTTGGTGACACGATGGAAATGCTATATGCTGGGATGAACGATGCGTTTAAAAAGTTCATGCCACAGTACTACTTGTACACTGAAAATATGAAGTATGCTTTTGCGCATGGATGCAACTACGCCAATATGGGTGGAGTAGAAGGTGACTTAAAAGATGGATTAACAAAGTTCAAATCTAATTTTAATCCTTATATTAATGAAATGATTGGGGAATTTGACTTGCCAGTGAATGCATTGCTTTACAAAGCAAGTGAACTTGCCTATTCCATTCGAAAGCGTAAAAGCAATAAGAAATAGAGGATAAGTGAAAATGAAACAAATAAGAGTGAACTCCTTAGCTCAGACAAATGAGTTAGCGAGTAAAATAGCAGCTTCTTTAAAAGCACCCGCATTAATTACGATGAGTGGTGATTTGGGAGCGGGAAAGACAACCTTCACAAAAGGATTTGCTAAAGCACTTAACATATCCCAAACGATAACTAGTCCAACCTTTACGATTTTAAAATCATACGAAGAGAATGGTGTTACTTTGCATCATGTTGATGCGTATCGTTTAGAAGGGATTAGCCAAGACTTAGGATTTGAAGAAGTGTTTGAAGAAGAGGCATATTGTGTTGTGGAATGGTTTGAGTACATTGAATATGCATTACCTAAAGAGCGTTTGCATATCTCAATTTCGTTAGATGGAGAAGATCGTATTTTTGAAATAGAAGCCATCGGCGATACCTATATGCGTGTATTGGAGGCGTTGTAATGAAGACATTATGTATGGATACAAGCCATCGCCATTTGGTACTGGCTTTGGTAGAAGAGGATAAAGTAATTGCATCTTTTTGCAATGAAGCTTGGAAAAAGCAATCCGAAACGATTTTTTGCGAGTTGATTGCATTGATGGAAAAAGTGAATTGGCAAGTTGAAGACATTGAAGAAGTAGTCATCACGCGAGGACCAGGAAGTTATACTGGAATTCGTATTGCGATGAGTATTGCGAAAGTGCTTTGCACAAGGAAACACATTCCCCTTTATACTATTTCAACACTGCAGTTATATGCTGGAAAGAGCGATACTTATGTGATTTTAGATGCACGTAGTAATCGTGTTTACTTTGCTCATTACTGTGATGGGAAAAAAATAGAAGAATCAATTAAGAGCATTGATGAAGTCAAACAACTGACTGATAAAAATATCATCGGAGATATTGATTTAATTGGCAAAGAAAAAGAAACGATTGATTTTGTAGCGAATTTTGTTGCGCTACGAAGCGAATATAAGAAAGAAGAAAATGTGCACATCGTTGTACCGGAGTACTTAAAAGACGAGAGTGCCTATTTGGTGAAATAAAATGATACGTAAAATGAGTGTGGATGACCTCACGCGAGTCATCGAAATTGAAAACGAAAGTTTTACTAGCGTGTACAAAAAGGAACAATACGAATACGAATTAGAAGACAATCCGTGTGCGCATTTGTTTGTTATTGAAAAAGAAGATACGATTGTTGGTTTTATTGACTTTTGGATTACTTTTGAAAGTTGCCAATTAACCAAAATTGCCATTGCTTCTGCTTATCGCGGATTAGGTTATGCCTGTGAATTAATGGAATTCATGTTTGCCTTCGCGGAAGAACAAGATTGCGAAGCGGTGATTTTAGAAGTACGCGAGAGCAATTTAATTGCGCAAAGTTTATACGAATCATATGATTTTATCGAAATTAATCGTCGCGAACGCTATTATACGGATAATAACGAAACGGCGATCGTCATGGGAAAACCATTGAAGGGGGTAAAATAATATGAAAGATACTTATATTCTAGGTATTGAATCAAGTTGTGATGAAACAGCTTGTGCCATTGTGAAAAATGGAAAAGATGTCATAAGTAATGTTGTTGCAACCCAAATCGATGTACATAAGAAATTTGGTGGTGTTTTGCCTGAAGTGGCAAGTAGAATTCACGTGGAAAATATTTCGATGGTTATTGAAGAAGCGCTTGAAAAAGCGAATATGCAAGTGGAAGATATGGATGCCATTGCATTTACACAAGGGCCAGGTCTTATCGGTTCTTTGCATGTTGGAGTGCAAGCAGCAAAAACATTGGCGTTTGCTTTTCATAAACCACTTGTACCAATTCATCATATTAATGCACATATCTTTGCGAATAATCTAGTGAGTGATTTAACCTTTCCGTTGATGGCACTTGTTGTTAGTGGAGGACATAGTGAGTTAGTTTATATGAAAGACGAAACACATCATGAGATTATTGGGACAACCCAAGATGATGCAATTGGTGAAGCATACGATAAAGTGGCACGTGTTTTAGGGCTTCCTTATCCAGGTGGACCGCAAATTGATAAATTAGCCAAAGAAGGAAATGCTGTTTACACATTGCCAACTCCCCAAACACAAGGGAAGTATGATTTTTCCTTTAGTGGATTAAAAAGTGGAGTGTTACAATTTATTGATCGTTGCAAACGCAAAAACGAAACGTTTGACAAAGCAGATTTAGCAGCGAGTTTTCAAGAGACGGCTTTGCGTACAATAGTGGATAAGACAATGAAAGCCATCGATGAATACGATGTAAAACAGTTGGTTCTTGCTGGAGGAGTAGCAGCAAATTCACGTTTGCGTGCGATGATGGAAGAAAAAATGCAAGGCAATGAAAATACGCAATTATTAATACCACCATTATGGTGTTGTACAGATAATGCAGCGATGATTGCCACTGCTGGATACTTTGC
This sequence comes from uncultured Erysipelotrichaceae bacterium, assembly GCA_964370395.1. GTDB lineage: Bacteria > Bacillota_I > Bacilli_A > Erysipelotrichales > Erysipelotrichaceae > JBGUVL01. The sequence continues at coordinate 22,516 of CAYJIZ010000019.1, read as the reverse complement.
TTTCTTAAATGGAAAACGCGCGACATTTGATGTCAGTGCCAAATCCACATTAGCGATGTAGTGAAATAAATTAATTATTTCACAAGTGCGTAAGCTATGCTATACTAGTAATGGTGATAACATGAGCGAAAAGAAAGTGCCTAAGGCAACATTACAGCGTTACCCAGTGTATTTGAAAGCGTTGCGCAGAATGCGTAAATATGGAAAAACACGAGTAATGTCAAAAGAATTAAGTGAGTCAGTCAGTATTGAACCGGCTACCATACGAAGAGACTTCTCCTTGTTAGGAAATTTAGGAAAACAAGGATATGGTTATGACATCGATTTTCTGATTGATCGTTTTAATCAAGAGTTAGGAGTCGACTTTGATGAAAAGATTATTTTAGTAGGAGCGGGGAACTTAGGTCGTGCCTTATTAAAGTACAATAAATGGGATCATATCGTAGGTGAGATCGCTTGCGCATTTGATACTAACCCAGACCGTCAGGGGGTTCGTTTTACCATTCCTGTCTATTCGATGGATGAATTGGAAGAAAAGATACCTGAAGGTTGTCGCATTGCCATATTGGCGATTTCTGATAATGTTCAATCAACGGTAGATAAGCTGGTTGAATGTGGCATTACAGGGATTGTTGACTTTACCCATAAGCATGTAACAGTGCCAGAAGGGGTATTAATTAAAGTAGTAGATGTAGTAGCGTCAATTCAAGAATTAGTTTTTGAAACAAACGCAATGAATAAATAAGATAAGGAGGGTATGTATGTTAGAATTTATGACGGCAAGAGAACTATACGAAATCGTTTGCAGTGGTTCTCATGTTGAACTTGATACAATGGATTTCATCCAATTAGAAGGATGGGTTCGTACGAATCGTTGTAGTGGAAAAGTAGGGTTTATCGAATTGAACGATGGGTCATACTTTAGAAATGTACAACTAGTTTATCGTGAGGGGTTAGCTAACTTTGAAGAAGTGAGCAAATATTCAACAGGAGCAGCAATTACCATCACAGGAAAATTAAAATTAACACCAGAAGGAAAACAACCTTTTGAAATTGAAGTAAGTGAGAGTCTATTAGATGGCGATTGTGATGAAAGCTATCCATTACAAAAGAAACGTCACTCATTTGAATTTATGCGTGAAATTCCACATTTACGTCCTAGAGCGAACACTTTTTATGCAGTGTTCCGTTTACGTAGTGTGTTATCCATGGCAGTACATGAGTTTTTCCAAAACCAAGGATTTGTTTATGTACACACGCCAATTATTACAGGAAACGATGCAGAAGGTGCAGGAGAATGTTTTAATGTAACAACCAGAGAAGATGCAAACTATGAAGAAGATTTCTTTGGTAAACACGCATCATTAACAGTTTCAGGACAATTACACGTTGAAGCATTTGCTATGGCGTTCCGTGATGTGTATACATTCGGGCCAACTTTTAGAGCAGAAAACTCTAATACAACTCGTCATGCAAGTGAGTTTTGGATGATTGAACCAGAAATTGCATTTGCTGATTTAGAAGACGATATGGATTTAATCGAAGATATGGTTAAATTCTGTATTGATTATGTACTAGAAAACGCACCAGAAGAAATGAAATTCTTCGAAAAAATGGTGGATAAACAATGTATTGAAAGAATCACAAAAGTTCGCGATAGCGAATTCAAACGTATGCCTTATACGGAAGCGATTGAATTGTTGAAAAATGCTGATGTGAAATTTGAATACGATAAAATCGAATGGGGTATGGATTTACAATCGGAACACGAGCGTTACTTGTGTGAAAAGGTAATTAACGGACCTGTATTCTTAACTGATTATCCAAAAGATATCAAAGCATTCTATATGCGTGTCAACGACGATGGGAAAACAGTAGCAGCTTGTGACTTGTTAGTACCAGGTGTTGGAGAATTAGTAGGTGGAAGCCAACGTGAAGAACGTTATGACGTCTTACAAGCGCGTATGGAAGAGATGGGAATTGAACAAGAAGGTTTACAATGGTACATGGATTTACGTAAATACGGTGGTTGTAAACATGCTGGTTTCGGTTTAGGGTTTGATCGTATGTTAATGTATTTAACAGGGATTGCAAACATTAGAGATGTGGAACCATTCCCTAGAACACCAAGAAATTTAATATTCTAAAAAAGTGCGAGCAATCGCTCTTTTTTTGAAGTTTTTGGCTTTCTTTTCTGGATATTTATGGCATAATAGAAGTAGTTAGTTTAATTGCTTAAACAGAAAGTGGAGGAATTATGAAACATATTATTATGATTAAAGACATGAGTTGTGAACATTGTGTTGCTAGAATTTCTAAAGCGCTTCAAGACGCACATATCAAAGCTGATATTAACTTGGCAAATAAGACGATTGCAGTTGAAAAAGATGGTGATATTGTCGCAAACGCAAAACGTATTATTTCAGGTTTAGGATATACGATTTTATAAAACGGGGTAACCCGTTTTTTTGATTTGAGACGATAAAAAAAGTTGTGTAAAGCTTGCATTTTTATACTTGCCAAAGCCATTTGTATATGATATTATTATAAAGCAAAGTTCAATGGAGTAGTACTCAAGAGGCTGAAGAGGTGCCCCTGCTAAGGGTATAGGTCGGGTAACTGGCGCGAGAGTTCAAATCTCTCCTACTCCGCCATTTTGTATTCAAGGTCGCTTTTGTGCAGATGTAGTTCAATGGTAGAACACGACCTTGCCAAGGTTGATACGGGAGTTCGATTCTCCTCATCTGCTCCAGTTTTTTGAAATTTTTATACCCTTTTGCAGGGGAATTTAAAAAAACAAAAAAACTTTAAAAAATTAGTTAAAAAGTATTGCAATTTAAAATAAGAAATGTTATCATATAATTCGTCAGCCGGTTAGGTTTAACAGGGTGGCATGAATAAAATATGGTCCAGTGGTGTAGTGGTTAACATGCCTCCCTGTCACGGAGGAGATCGTGGGTTCGAGTCCCATCTGGACCGCCAGTTAAAAATGTAGTAGAGCGATTAGGCTCTACTTTTTTTTATGTTTTAGGTGAGCGATTTGAATGGTCCAGATGTCTCGAACACTGGATCTCCACCGGTTGAATCTTCATCAAAAAATTCGATTGTTATTATTAATTGTACCAATAATTAAGTTCTTTAATACGTTCTCTTTTTTTAATAAAGTGCACAAAAATAGTTATTTGAGGATATGAACTTCACATATAAAAATTATGTGATTTTTTACTACTATTGAAAAAAAAGAAAATAATAATTATAATATAACAAACAATAGTAGGGTTATTACTTTTAAAACTAACTAATCTATTTTCTAAAATCTTGTGTTTAAACTTATAGGGGTGTTTTAATACTAATGTAAAGATTAAATTGATTTCTGATTTTTGTTTAAAGTTTAGTGTGTTTAGTAATTGTTCGAATTTATAAATGGTAGGTAGTGAGTATAAAAATTATAATTTTTTGAAAAGCTTTAAATAATTTTATTGGCATTGAAAAATGTTTAAAGGAAAGTAAAAAATTGAGATGAAAATTTATCTGATATACTAACTTGAACATGAAAAGCGCAAATAGGATAAATGTAGCTAATTTTGAAGAGTAGTTACTAGGGTCTTAGGGTCAAACAAAGGGTTATTCCTTCAGGTTACTTTGTTAAGAGAGTTCTAGGTAATATGCTAAGAAAAATATTTAGATTTAGGAGAGGGTATGAATACAATTATTGACACATATCTGAAATTAAATAACACTAAATATTCTAAAATATACAGGGAATATAAAAATGCTAAGTAAGAAACAATTTTTAGTAATAAACGCTTTTTCATTTATAACATTGACAATTAGTAATTATTTCTTTTCAAGTCAAATTGATGCAAGTGTGCGTTTGATTTTATTTATTGCAATAAGTATACTATTTATTTTTGAAATGGCCTATTTTCTTAAAAATAAATCAGGTAATATTGCAAAATAAAAAAGAAAATTAGGGAAAACAGATTACTGTATATTTCTTTTTGAATATAAGTAGATATTTTAAATATCTTGAAGTCCCGCTTCATGTCACTGTGTATACTAATGTAATTTTAAAATTCACCAGATTGTTTTTGAGGAAGCGAAGGATAAAGTCGGGTAATAATACAACTTTGTGGGTGGTAAGGAGTAATCATAAAATCAGAAGTAAGTTTTAATCACTCACTTATTTCGTTAAAGATTCCACTAAATAATATTAATCTAGGATTTGTGGATTAAAAAGTAGTGTTAAACAGAAAGTAAATAACGTAATATATACAAAATTAAATTAAAAAAGATTGTGCATTAGAACAAACAATGAAGGATTTATAAGATTTGTTTGAGATATAGATTTACAACGCTTAAGAGTAAATCAAATGAAATATGATACCATTAAAGAGTAGCAGTTTGAGAAGGGATATATTCGTAAAGTAAAATACTATCAACTAAGCTTATGATATTTATTCATTCTTATTTCTTTGTACAGTAAAATAGATATTAACCAAAACATCTATCACTTGGGCGTCAGAATAATAATATGTGATTTTATTGACTTTATTGCATTTTCTAAATTTGCTATAAATTTACTAAACATGAAGATAACTTCAAAATGAGATTACGTAAAATCATTATTACACAATTGATAATATATGTAATAATAAGAATATAGATATATAGTCATATTTGAAAAAGATGAACAATAATTTAATATTTTGTTCTATAATTTGAAGCGTTTAGCAATAGTAATGTTTTCTGCGAGGGCAATTATGGAAAGGGAGGATACAATGAAAAGATTTACTAAAATGACTTTAACGTTTTGTGCATTAATTATGATTAGTTTTACTTCAATTTCTGCTGCTTCAGTAAGAGTTGCCCATAACAATATTTGGGTTAATATAGTGGGAGCAAAAGGTGTTGCCCAAGATACACAAGCAAACACTGCAATTTCATATCATACAGTAGGACAAGTTACCTCAATGCATTATGGAATGTCTGTGTATGTTATGAATTCGCAAGGAAAAGCGTTACCTGGTGGAGAAGCAACTTCAAACACAGTGGGTGTAAAAAGAACAGCGCTTTTCGTTACTAATACTGCTGCTGGACATGTTAATCACTATCATCAGTTAACCTCAGTTTACTCAAATTAAAATGTATATTTCAAATTTAAATAATTAATAAATAACTGCCCTCTCTTTTATTATAAATTACAAATTAAAAGGAATAGATAAAATGAAAAAATTAATTATGTTATTTACTATGCTTATCTCTTTTTTTGTTTTTTTCATATCTTTTGAGGAATTTAGTTTTCATGATTATGTTTCAAAAAGAGAAATAGCATTTAATATCGGTTTATATGATCAAAACCAACCAGTTTCACTGGAATTTTCTTTGCCCGAAAATAGGAATGAAGTAATCGATGAATTGCTTATCTTACTTGATGATATGGGTGCTAATGCATTCATTGGGGAATCAGGAAATGGAACATCGTACAATAGAGTACAGAATTATTATTTTTATAGCAAAGATGAAAGACTAATACAACAGTTGTATCCTACAATAGAAAAATCGCAAATGGATTTTTCTAAATCAAGTCTAAATTACTATACTAGTGATAGTAAGGATAAGAATTCAAATTATCATCTGAATTATGTAAATAAAAAATATAACGAAAAATACTATACGACTTTATCAATCTATCCAATGGACAGCATCAAAAATAGTGATGTTTTTAAAGAGGATAGTTTTATAATAGTACATTTTTATGTAAAGGATGTGGAACAATTTTTAGATGAAGTTTCACAATCAAATCTTAGCTCCTATACAGATGTTGAACAAGCATTTACATTACATGATGATTATGCTAACAGTGTTGACAGTGAATTATCTATAAAACTGCTTGTGGTAATTTCGTTGACGATGTTATTATTAGGGACATGTTTTGTTTTACGAATGCGAAAAGAAATTATTTTACGCAAAATATATGGAACAAAAACAATAACGATTGTAAAAAAGATGTTTTTTGTTCCTTTGCTAATTATCATTGGAATATACGCAATAATTGAAATTGTTTGTTTTATGTTGTATGTAGGGAATGCCTGCTATAATTCATTACAGTTTGCTTACTTATTATTTAGGTATTTCTTACTGTTTGTAGCGATGTTGTTAATTTGTCTTTTTGTTATTACAATTTTTATTCGATATTTCGTAAGCTGGCAATACATAAAAAAAGGCAAAGAAACTAGAATGTTAATTGGTGTTAATTTGTTGTTAAAGGCAATAGCGATTATTGTGTTAATGCAGCCATTGATGAGCGAAGGTGCTTCATTATTCAATAGCCTTAGTCTTTATAACTATTTACAAAACGAAAAAAAAGACTTTCAGGACAATATTTATTTAGCTGGAATTAAAGAAGAACCTGGGAAAATAAAAGAAGTAGAAAATAAAGTGTATGATTATTATGATCAAAATGGTGGATATTATCAAAATTTCGAAATAGAAATTTTTAAAAATGATGAGTTTTTTAAAAATCAAGATGTCTTTAAAGAGATACTTCCGGATTATCCATTCCCATATTTAGAAGCAAATACGAATTATATAAATAACTATTTGATTCTTAATGAAAACAACAAAAAAATAAATGCCAGGGACTTAGAGGATGAAACATTATTAGTACCAATAAAATATAAAGAAGAAAACTTGGAAATTTATGGTGGTTCAAACGTGGTGTTTATTCAAGAGGGAGTTATTTATCAACGTAATACAATGAAAGAAGTAATTTCTGATTTTACATTAAAAGATCCAATTGTTAAAGTCTTCAAGAAAATACCGAAAGAAATACCTGTGGGAGCTAATTTTGCGGTAGTTTTACCAATTGATGATGAGCAATCTAAAAATAAATTTGACCAATTTATGAAAGCAGAAGGGTTTTTAAAAAAAGTGGATGTCAACAATACCAGCGATGATTATGATGTGATTTTTAGTTACACAAAAAGCAATATTGTAAGTAGTGCTTTCGTCGTTTTGCTATTTGCCATAACATTGATTTTATTTTTGTTTGAAACGATTTACTTTATTGTGATTCAAGAGCAAAAAGAATACGCTTTACGCTATATGTTTGGTGCTAACTTTATTGAAAGATATGGTCACTTATTTTTGATTAATTTCAGTGTTTATATTGTAGTAGGTATTGCTGGGGTTTTACAACAAATACGATTGTTTGATATATTGGTTTATGTTTTATCCCTGTTTGTGTTAGAAAGTTTATTATTATTTATAATGATTAAAGGGTTTGAAAAAAGAACTATGGTGACTAATTTGAAAGGGGAAGAATTATGATTATTAAGTTAAACGACATTAGCAAGAAATTTGGTACCCAAAATGTAATTGAGAATTTGTCGTTAGAAATAAAAGAGAACGAGTTTGTTGCGATTGTTGGAAAGTCGGGTTGTGGTAAATCAACTTTATTAAATATCATTGGTTTGTTGGATAAACCTGATAGTGGAGTAGTTGAGTTATTTAGTCAAAAGAATATTAAACCCTTTTCAAAACAAGCAACTGAAATATTACGAAATGAGGTAGGTTATTTATTTCAAAATTTTGCTCTTTTAGAAGATAAAACAGTACGTTACAACTTGTTGTTAAGCGTTGATTGTTTAAAGATGGATGATAAAGATGCAAAAATAAAAGAAGTGTTGGAAATAGTTGGTTTAAAAGGGTATGAGAATAAAGAAGTTTTTAAGTGTTCTGGTGGAGAACAACAAAGAATAGCTATTGCAAGATTATTATTGAAACCATGTAGATTAGTATTAGCTGATGAACCTACTGGCAGTTTGGATTTTGAAAATAAGAAAATAATAATTGAATTATTATTGAAACTGAAAGAGCAGGGAAAAACAATTTTAATGGTTACTCACGACTTGGATATTAGTTCTTACGCTGATAGAACGATACATCTAGGAAATAATACAAATGCTGAAAATTTATTTGATGCTAATGATTAATTTGAGTGTTGGAAGACTTCTACTTTATTAGTGGTATTCGATAAATAAGTAAATAAATCAGAAAAAAGTGATAAGCTTAACTTTAGTTTCTAGAAGCTAAGTATGATTTCATTAATGAAAATGATGAAACATAAAATATCAAAGAATCTAAAATACCATGATTATACGAAAACAAAAAGGTGGATTTGCTTATGAAATCCACCTTTTTCTGTACCTTTGTTATTTGTGAAAATTAAAGGGATCATTAATAGAATATAATATCAATTTTTTATCTCCTTTCTTATCAGACGAATGAATACTTTTATAACTAGATTTAAAAGTACGTCTTTATTATTTACAAAATGAGTTATATAGATTCCTGTAACATTAATTCGTTATTTTAAAAATTAAAAAACTTCTTGATATGTAAGTAACTTAATTCAATTAATTTTAGAATTTTAAATAAACGAAGTGTAAATTTTGAAAGTTGAAATTAGAAATGTAAAATCACTCTAGAGAGTTTTAGTAAGGTTAAATTATTGTCATCTTTCTTCTCTGTTTTTTTTTATGTTTTAGCTGAGCGATTTGAATGGTCCAGATGGGACTCGAACCCACGAGCTTCTCCAAATTTAAAAAAACTTTCGAAAATATTATGAATTTTTTAAATTATTGCATATATATTAGTAGGAGGTGATACAATGTTTCTTACTATGAAAGTATTGATTGATAACGAATCAATAGATGTGTCGCTATTTACACAATACACCAATGCATTCACAAGTGAAGTGAAAAGAGCAGCAATGTATTTAAAAAGAATGGGAAATCCACTTAATAAAAATGAAATCTCACTTGACCTTGCTGTCTGTTCACGCATTAATGTTTTGAAGGAAGGGTTTCGTGTCAGTAAGCTAAAAAGAGTAAGCAAAAATTACACAGTAAGCCCTATTTGGAATCCTGCTTCTTATGAATTGAAACAAGATTTATTAATCCTTCATTTTGGTCCTACATTCCAAAAGAAACAGACAACACTACGATTACTGTTTACGGATTACCAATTCCGACGTTTAAAAGAATGTGTTTTGCGTAGTGTAAAGATTCGCCGTGTTGATCAATTTTATTATGCATACTTCACAATCTTAGTTAGTGAAAAGAAGCAAAAAAAAACGGGAATCACGATGGGAATCGATCTAGGCGTACGCGTCCCGGCTGTTTGCGTCCTCTCAACTGGTAAAGTTAAATTTATTGGAAATGGACGTCATATACGCTTTTTAGAAAGAAGCATAAAGGCAAAGTACAAAAGATATGTGAAACAGCGCAATACAAAGGCGTTACGTAAACTCAATCACAAACTATCCAGAAAGAAAAGCCATTTAGATCACGCTTACTCACGTGCGATTGTCAATCTTGCGATTGCTCACAATGTTGATTTAATCAAAATGGAAAAACTAAAAGGTCTTCAAGAGTGGGTAATGAAAAACCAGAGTAAAGAAATTTACGAATGGTCTTATCATCGTTTTCAACTTTGTATTGCGCATAAAGCGCGGTTGGAAGGAATTCGCATCCAATACATCAATCCAAAGAATACATCAAAAAAATGTCCTGCTTGTGGAAGGCTCAATACAAGTAAAGGAAGAAGTTATCGCTGTGTATGTGGTTTTCAAAAACATCGCGACTTAGTAGGTGCAATTAACATCTTAAATAGCACTTCGCTCGTTTAGAGCAGCCCTAAATACCAACGGTACAGTTTAGGGACGGGTGATAGAGCACCCATTAAAATAAACTCTAACCCGTGTTAAGGAGGGTGCTCTATTCACCTAGGAAATAGGGCACCAATTTATAGTAAAAAAACCAAGATGAATTAGCTAACATTTTATGGTATGATAAAAAAAGAGGGGTAACTATGTACAAAATTTTAATTGTAGAAGACGATAACGTAATTCGAGACGAACTTGCAGTATTTTTAGAAAACAATGGATATACAGTTGATAAACTAATCGATTTTTCCAAGTCGTTAGATTATATCAACAAAAGTGATGCAGATTTGATTTTAATGGATATTTCCATTCCTGGCTTAAATGGCGAATTTTTATGCCGTGAAGTACGCAAAACAAGCGACGTCCCTATTATTATGGTAACCAGTCGCAATAGCGAAATGGATGAATTAATCTCAATGAGTTATGGTGCGGATGACTATATCACCAAACCATACAATCCACAAATTTTATTGGTGCGAATTGAAGCAATCATGAAACGTATTCATGCGAAGGATATGTCTGTTATTCAATACCAAGGCATTCAATTAAACTTATCTAGAAGTGTATTAATCGCTGCAGACAAAGAAATCGAATTAAGTAAAAACGAAGCGAAAATATTATATTTCTTACTAAAAAACAAAGGAACGATTATTGCACGTGAAGAAATTATGGATTTTTTATGGGGGAGTGACGAGTTTGTCGATGACAACACATTAACCGTAAACATCAATCGCTTACGTAAAAAACTAGAAGAACTAGGTTATGATTCCCTAATTGAAACAAAACGTGGACAAGGGTACCTTATCGCATGAGTGTCAAAGACTATTTAAAAGATCACATCATGCCCATCTTCTTTTACTTTCTTAATATTTTATTTGTCTTCTTTTGCTTGTGTGTCTTTCAACTTAACGTTGCAGCATTTATTTTAGTGCTTACTTCAATGATCATAAGTGGTTTCATCATTTTTGTGCATGACTATAGAAAAGCAAATATTCTTTTTTCACAATTAGCAATGTTAGTGAATAAGATTGATCAAAAATACTTAGTCCATGAAATGATGGAAAAACCAAGTAACTATGAAGGTGTATTATTATATGAATACCTTTGCGAAATCAATACGGCTATGCTTAATCAGATCAAAACATACCGACTTACAATTGATGATTTCAAGCAATACTTAGAATTATGGATTCATGAAATTAAAATTCCTCTGGCTGCTGCTCGTTTGATTGTTGAAAACAATAAATCAGAGATAAGCGTAAGTTTAGTGGAAGAACTAAATCGAATTGAAAACTTAGTAGAACAAGTGTTATTTTATGTCAGAAGTGAACACGTGGAAAAAGACTACACGGTAAAAGAGTGCGTACTTCAAGATGTGGTAAATCAAGCAATCGTAGGATTTCGAAAAAGCTTCATTTACCAAAAAATTGAACTTCATTTAGACCACTTACAATATGCTGTTTATACTGATCCAAAATGGTTGCTATTTATCTTGCAACAAATCATCGCAAATAGCATCAAATATGCAAAGCCAGAAAATGCGAAAATTAAAATTCACGCACAAGCATTACGTGATCAAGTCATTTTGGTCATAGAAGATAATGGAATTGGAATTTCATCAAATGATATCAACCGTGTATTTGAAAAAGGATTCACTGGTGAAAACGGACGCTTAAAATACAAATCAACAGGGATAGGTCTGTATTTATGCAAAAGCCTATGTGACAAATTACACCACGCGATTATGATCCAATCCATCCCGAATGAAAAAACAATTGTGAAAATTATTTTCCCATTGACAGACATCCAAGATATCGTAAAATAAACCTTACAAAAGTGTAAGGTTTTGTCATATTATTCGATGGTTCACAAGTGGGAAATCCTTATAATAGTACATGTAGGAGGTATTACTATGACAAAAGTATTACGTATAAAGAATATTGAGAAATATTATGGAAACAAAGGAAACATCACCAAAGCGATTGATAACATTAGCTTTGATGTAAAAGAACAAGAATTCGTTGCGATTATGGGGGCGAGTGGTAGTGGGAAAACAACATTATTAAACTGTATTTCTACCATCGATCGAGTGACAAGTGGACATATCTTAGTTGACGAAAATGAAATCACTACGTTAAAAGGAAACACATTAAATAAATTTCGTCGTGAGCAATTAGGTTTCATCTTTCAAGATTTCAACTTATTGGATACCCTAACAGCGTATGAAAACATCGCTTTGGCATTAACAATCCAAAAGTGCAAACCAAAAGAAATTGAACAAAGAGTACACAAGATTGCAAAACAATTAGGGATTGATGAAGAGCTTTCAAAATATCCTTACCAAATGTCTGGTGGACAAAAACAAAGAGTTGCATGTGCAAGAGCAATGGTCACTAATCCAAGAATTATTTTAGCGGACGAACCAACTGGAGCACTTGATTCCAAATCAAGTCGTTTGCTATTAGAAAGTTTTGTGCACCTGAATGAAACATTACAAGCTACCATTCTTATGGTTACACATGATGCCTTTTCCGCAAGCTATGCCAAACGTGTTATTTTCATTAAAGATGGGAAAGTGTTTAATGAGATTTATCGAGGGGATAACACAAGAAAAGAATTCTTCAATAAAATCATTGATGTCGTCTCCTTACTTGGAGGTGAGTTAAACGATGTTATTTAAAATCGCCTTTAAAAATATAAAGAAAAGCATCAAAGATTATGCCGTCTATTTCTTTACCTTAGTATTAGGTGTGGCAATTTTCTATGTTTTTAACTCGATGGAAAGTTCCAGTTCAATTGTCATGCTAAATGAATCAAAGTTGAACATCGTCGGTATCCTTATCGAATTATTAAGTTATCTATCCATCTTTGTCGTTGTGGTGTTAGGATGCTTAATTGTATATGCAAGTCGCTTTTTAATGAAACGACGTAAAAAAGAATTTGGTATTTATATGTTATTAGGTATGAGCAAGCGCTCGATTGCTAATATCTTATTGTGGGAAACGGTGATTATTGGGTTTTTATCACTATGTGTCGGTTTGGGAGTAGGTATTTTACTTTCTCAATTCATGTCATTGTTCATCGCTGGTTTATTTGAAGCTGATATGAGCCAATACACATTTACTTTCTCCTATGGAGCTTTTATTAAGACACTGATTTTCTTTGCGGTTATTTATGTAGGGGTGATGTTCCTTTACACGTTGAATATCTCCAAAACAAAGCTAATCACGTTGATTCAAGCAAACAAGCAAAACGAAACGTTTAAAATGAAAAACACGTGGGTGTGTTTGATTGTATTTATCATCGCAGTTGCGATGCTAGCATATGCATATTGGATCGTAACAGCAAACATCTCCGAATTAAGATACTTTTCTGATTTAGGGAAACCAGTTATTTTAGGAATTATCGGAACGATTTTATTCTTCTATTCCTTATCAGGATTTGTTTTACGAGTTGCACAAAGCAGCAAACGTTTCTACAATCGTAATATTAATATGTTTGTGGTTCGCCAATTGCATGCGAAAGCCAATACCACGGTTGTGAGTATGAGTGTTATCTCCCTGATGCTTTTTGTTACCATTTGTGTGTTGTCTTCTGGATTGGCAATGAACCAAAGTATGACACAAGATTTAAAAGAGTATGCACCAGCTGATTTCACGTTTGAAATATTCAGTTACGAAGAGGAAGCTTTTAAGAATACGGATGTATTACGTGTGTTTAATGAAAAGGGATTGGATGAAAAAGAAGTGTTGTCAAAATACGAAATTGTAACAACCTATACAGATCCTGAATTAACGTATGCAGAAACAGTTCCAGGTTACAAAGGATACGGTTTGCTAGAAGATTACATAGAGTACATTGTTCCTATTTCGCAATACAACGATGTAGCAAAAATATTTGGACAACCTACTTACCAGTTAAATAAAGACGAGTACATCGTTATTGCAGACTTTGATGCAATGTCTAGTATGCGTAATGATTACTTAACAAGAGGGAAAGAACTTACCATTGGAAACACGAAGTTAAAGTCGCGTTATGATGAATGCAAGCCAGGATTTGTTGATATGGCACCTTCGCCAATGAATACAGGAATTTATTTGGTTCCTGATAAAGTTAGTGAGCAGTTACAACCCTATTCACAAAGAATGGTTGGGAATTATAAGGTACAGGATGAGAAAGAGATTGCGAAATTAGAAGAGCAAATAATGGGTCACTTCGAAGGTAAAATAGAACAAAATTCGAATTATATGACAACGATTACAACCAAAAAAATGATTTATGAATCAAGTATTGGGCTAGGGGCAGTAACAACATTTATCGGATTGTACTTAGGGGTCATCTTCTTGATTTCCAGTGCAGCAGTGTTAGCGTTAAAAGAATTAAGTGACAGCAGTGACAATAAAGAACGCTACGCGATTTTACGTAAAATTGGTGTTGATGAAAAAATGATCAATCATTCCTTGCGAACACAGATTGCGATCTTCTTCTTTACACCATTAGCATTAGCGATTGTTCATTCTTTCTTTGGGATAAAATTCGCTAGTTTATTATTACCAATTCGTTTTGATGAAAGAATTCTGCTATCTATTTTCTTTACAGCACTATTCTTAGTCATTATCTATGGTGGTTATTTCTTTGTTACTTACCTAACAAGTAAAAAAATAATACAGGAAAAATAACATAAAATAAGGCATGCCAAAGGGGTATGTCTTGTTTTTATTTCATGAGGTTATATTTTGTGAAAAACCCATTATTTACCATTTGTATTAATGCTAAAAAATATGTATAACTAGTAGTGAAAATCATTTGAAACACAATGAAAAACAGAGGCAAAGTTTTCAGATTTACCGGTTTCTTATGGTCGTTATTTAGTATATAATTGATGTTAGTATTTCGTATCGAATGGAACTAAAAAAAGCATATAGGAGGAATTTGGAATGGACGCAAAAATAATTAAAAAAGATGGTACACTTGAGAATTTCAATATTGAAAAAGTAGTCGTTGCCATTAATAAATCAGCGTTTCGAACATTATATTCATTTAAAAATGAAGAAATTGAGAAAATCTGTAAAGACGTAGAAAAAAAGGTTGATGAACTAGAGGTAAAAGAAATCAGTATTGCGCAGATGCACAATATTGTGGAAGCAGCCCTAGAGAGAACAAACCCGAAAGTAGCAAAGAGTTATCGTGATTATCGAAACTACAAATCTGACTTTGTGCAAATGTTAGATGACGTGTATAAAAAGTCACAAAGCATTATGTATATTGGAGATAAAGAAAACTCAAATACGGATAGTGCATTGGTTTCTACAAAGCGTAGTTTGATCTTTAATGAATTAAACAAGGAGCTATACAAGAAGTTCTTTTTAACGACAGACGAGTTACAAGCCATTCGCGATGGGTACATTTATATCCATGACATGAGTGCTCGTAGAGATACGATGAACTGTTGTTTGTTTGATGTGCAAAATGTCTTACGTGGTGGATTTGAAATGGGAAACTTGTGGTATAACGAACCAAAAACATTAGATGTAGCATTTGATGTAATTGGTGATATCGTTTTAAGTGCAGCATCTCAACAATATGGTGGTTTCACTGTTCCTAATGCAGACTTAATCTTACAACCGTATGCACAAAAATCGTTTGTTATCTACAAAGACAAATATTTAAGTTTAGGGTTAGCAGAAGAGATAGCAGAAAAAGAAGCGTTAAATGACGTGGAAAAAGACTTCAGACAAGGATTCCAAGGTTGGGAATACAAATTTAATTCTGTATCAAGCAGCCGTGGGGATTATCCTTTTATTACTGTTACGATGGGAACAGGTGTTGATCGTTTTGCGAAGATGGCAAACATTATGATGTTGCAAGTGCGCAAAAACGGGCAAGGGAAAAAAGAACATAAAAAACCAGTGTTATTCCCTAAAATTGTTTTCTGTTATGATGAAAACTTACATGGTCCAGGCAAGCCTTTGGAAGATGTCTTTAACGAAGGTGTGGATTGTTCTTCAAAAACGATGTATCCAGATTGGTTGAGTTTAACTGGTGAAGGATACGTGGCAGATATGTATAAAAAATATGGTGAAATTATTTCGCCAATGGGATGTCGTGCCTTCTTATCTGCATGGTACAAAGAAGGTGGAATGGATCCAGCGAATGCAATGGACAAACCAGTGTTTGTCGGACGTTTTAATATCGGAGCAATCAGTTTGCATTTACCGATGATATTAGCAAAAGCAAACCATGAATCAAAAGACTTCTATGAAGTATTGGATTACTATTTAGAATTGATTCGTAACTTGCACTTACGCACATACGATTACTTAGGAGAGATGAAAGCCAGTGTTAACCCATTAGGATATTGTGAAGGTGGTTTCTTAGGTGGTAGTTTATCATTAAATGACAAAATTAAACCGCTTTTAGACAGTGCTACTGCTTCGTTTGGAATTACAGCATTTAATGAGCTACAGCAACTTTACAATAAGAAATCACTTGTTGAAGATGGTGCGTTTGCTTTAAAGGTACTTGAGTACATTAATGATAAAGTGAAACAATTTCGTTTGGAAGACAAGCGTTTGTATGCTATTTATGCAACACCGGCTGAGAATCTATGTGGATTGCAAATTCAACAGTTTAGAAAAAAATATGGTGTGATTGAAAATGTGAGTGATCGTGAATACGTAAGCAATGGATTCCATTGTCATGTAAGTGAAGACATTACACCAATTGAAAAACAAGACTTAGAAAAACGTTTCTGGGAATTGAGTAACGGTGGTAAAATTCAATATGTGAAATACCCGATTAACTATAACAAAGAAGCATTTAAAACATTATTACGTCGTGCGATGAAGATGGGCTTTTACGAAGGAGTCAATTTATCATTAAGCTATTGTGATGATTGTGGCCATGAAGAGTTAGATATGGATGTATGTCCAAAATGTGGAAGTAAAAATTTAACCAAAATTGATCGTATGAATGGTTACCTTTCCTATTCAAGAGTCAAAGGTGACACGCGTTTAAACGATGCGAAAATGGCAGAGATAGAGGAAAGGAAGAGTATGTAATGCGGTATCATAATATTAGTAAAGATGACATGTTAAATGGCGAAGGATTACGCGCTGTTTTATGGGTTGCAGGATGCGAGCATGGTTGCAAAGGATGCCATAATCCTATCACATGGGATACACAAGGTGGTCTTGTATTTGATAGTTCAGCAAAAGCTGAATTGTTTGCTCTACTTGAAAAAGATTACATTTCAGGGGTTACATTAAGTGGGGGAGATCCCATGCATCCAAGTAATCGAAACGATATCGCAAACCTGGTGAAAGAAATCAAAGAAACATACCCAGATAAAACAATATGGATGTATACAGGTTATGACTGGGAAAGTATTGATGTGTTTTCTTTCTTACAGTATGTCGATGTTTTATTGGATGGACAATTTGTAGAAGAGTTAAAAGATGACAAACTACATTGGGTAGGAAGCAGCAACCAACGTATTATCGATGTAAAACAAAGTTTAGAAAACGATATGGTTGTTTTGTATGAATAGAGGAGAGAACATGAAAAGAGTTGCACAGTTTCATAAAGTTAGTTTTGCACAGTTTTATGAGGGATATAATGATTGTTTTGATGCCGTTGATGAAAATACGTGCCAAGCGATTTATGATCAAATCGTTTTGCCAAAACGCGCGACAAAAGGAAGTGCTGGATATGATTTCTTCACACCAGTAGCAATTACTTTAAAACCAAATCAAACCCAAAAAATTCCAACGGGAATCAGAGTGGAAATGAAGGAAGAATGGGTGTTGAAATTATACCCACGTAGTGGTTTAGGATTTAAGTTTCGCTTACAGTTAAACAACACGGTAGGAATCATCGACAGTGATTATTTCTATTCGGATAATGAAGGGCATATCTTTGCGAAGATCACCAATGATTCAAACGAAGACAAAGTCATTTCGTTATCTGCTAACGAAGGATTCATGCAAGGAATTTTTGTGGAATACGGAGTTACGATGGATGATGATGCGGTTGCGACTCGTAATGGTGGTTTTGGAAGTACAACAAGCGTATAGGTTTTCCGATAATCGGAAAACCTTTTTTTTGAATAAAATGCTATAATGAATAAAAGGAGGTATGGTATGAAGGAAATTAATACGAAGCAATTAATGATGAATCCTTTTACGCTAATTGGTGATGAATGGTGTTTAATTGGAGCACAAAGCGAACAAGGATTCAATGCGATGACTGCTAGTTGGGGTGGCGTTGGTGTTCTTTGGAATAAGCATGTTGTTACAATCTATGTACGACCTCAGCGCTATACAAGAACGTTTATCGATGCCAGTGATACGTTTACACTCTCTTTCTTTTCCAACGAGTATAAGAGTGCATTGCAGTTATATGGAAGCAAATCAGGAAGAGATTGCAACAAGGAGTTAGAAAGTGGTTTAACCTTAGTGAAAGATCACGATGCCACTTATTTTGAAGAAGCGAAATTAGTCATAGAGTGCAAGAAACTGTATCGAGCAAACATGAAGAAAGAGGATTTCTTATATGAATCGATACATCAAACGCACTACCCACAAGAGGATTTCCACATTGTATACATTGGAGAAATTACAAAGGTTTTGGAGGGATAAATTATGAACTTAGTGATTGAAGGAATCAAAAATCGAAGGAGTACTAGAAGTTTCAAGAAGGAACAGATTAGTGAAGAGGCATTGCAAGAAATTTTACAATGTGGTTTGTTGGCACCGAGTGGAATGGATGAACAGGGCATTCATTTTAGTGTCATTCAAGATGCAGATATATTAAATGAACTAAAACAGATGGTGAAGCGCGATTTTATTTATGGTGCTCCTACACTAATTGTCGTTCACTGTGATAAAGATTATCGCTATGCGATGAGTGATGGAAGTGCTGCACTTGAAAATATGTATATCGCAGCAAATGCATTGGGATTAGGAGCGTGTTGGATTAATCAAATGAAGGATCATTATGGTCATCCTCTCTTAGAAAAACTAGGGTTTCAAAAACAAGTTTTCCCAGGTTGTTTAGCACTTGGTATCAAAGACAAAGACGGGGAAGAAAGAATCATTGATCACTCACGAATTCATTATATAAAGTAAAGCGATATCGCTTTGCTTTTTATTTTATACTTTTTGCTTTTTTTAATAGCCTAACTATCTTTTAAGCCTTAAAAATGGTACTATTATAGCGAGGTGGAAACAATGAAACTTGTATTAGTGATGATTGGGGATGAAGACAAAGACAAAGTGAGCAAAGAACTTGTAGAGGCAGGCTATACGCCAACTTTAATGGCATCGACAGGGGAGTTTTTCCAATTTGGAAAATCAATATTGTTGGTTGGTGTGGAAGCGGACCAAATTGATGCTTTAAAAGCAATAATAGATAAAACGACAACGAGTTCACAAATCAAAGGTGGCGAAGTATTAAAGGCTAACTTGTATGTGATGAGTGCTAGATTGGAACGTTTGCAACAAAAATAAGAAACTATGATAGTTTCTTTTTCTTTTTTAATTAGGATATTGTTAAAAAGTGGGTAATGTAAAACCAAAGCAATTATGCTAAAATATGAGATAGGAGGGTGGTTACAATGAATGAAATGGATAAACTTGTAGCAAAGGTTGTGGAAGAGATTAGAACTTGTGCGAAACTTTCGAAACTGCCAGTACTTGATATGGACATTACTACGAAAGTGATAGGAAATCAAATTCATGTTTCTGTTAAGTGTAAGGTTCCAGGTGAAAAGACAAATGATCTTATTACACTAGTATATGAAAAGCTATCACAGTATGGGACGATGATGGGAGTTGTTGTAAGCAATGCCCCATATGAATTTAATCTAACCTTATCTGTAAAAGACAACTAGGGATTGATACAAAAAGAAGTGTAGGATAAACTACACTTTTTATATGAAAATAATTCATAAATTATACAGGAATGCGGGTTTAATATTTGATTATCAAACATTAAGTAATATAACACATTATAAACTTTTTGCTTTGTTTTTCTGCTTAATATAATCAATAATAATAAATACAAAACTTATAAAGATAATTAAAATCATTACTGTCATAGAAATCAGATGTATTCTATAGTCATTCAACCATAAAGATGTAATCACACTTAATATGAAAATTATAAATGTTGAAATTTGGGCTATTTTAAAATTTTTATAGCTCTTGGTCTTTTGCGATTTTTTTCCAAGAAAATCAGCAATAATACTTATAATAATAAGCAGAAACAATGAAATGCTAACAAAAATTTTGAGGGAACCACCTTGCAAATACATTTCTGTCATCGGATAATTTGATTCTGCTGATTTAGATAAAAGCATAAATAAATTAATCATAATTTAATAATACATAACTTGAAAGTAACAACAACTTTTTATTCATACGTATATCTCCTTTCTTAACATGTTTTAAATAAGGTTTAACTCCTACATTCCTATCCTATATATTTATGTTATCATCTAATATAATCGTTTACAAAGTTTTTTGTATTATTCTCAAACTTCAATATTTGTAGACTAATAAATAATAATAAGATGAAGTCTTTGGCAAACACTATTTTTGTGCATGTCATGGAATAGGTTTCAGATAAAAAGACAAAACACTAGTATATGAAAAACTATTTGATCTTATTACAGTATGGGACGATGATGGAAGTTGTTGTAAGCAATGCCCCATAAGAATTTAATCTAACCTTATCGGTAAAAGACAACTAAGGATTGGTACTCTTTATTTTATCTAGACAAAACATAAAAAAACTCATAAACTAATGTTTATGAGTCATTTATTTAATGGAGCAAGTGACGTAGGTATCTACAACTCTTGTTTAAGACGATTGATATAACTCAATCACTAAATATAGTATACCATGAATTTAAAAATATTATATACAAATTTGCAATTTTTCATATAATAGTATATAATTATATTCAGTTAATTAAAAAGCGATTCATTCGAAGTAGTTATTTTATATTTTTAATAGAGAGTTTATGGTTGGTGGAAATAAACAAAATGAAAATAATGAATTACAAGTGATGATTTTAAATCGGGTCGTTCCGTTAAAGACATAAGGTAATATTTTTAATATTATAAACTAAGGTGGTACCACGAGCAATTCGTCCTTTCTAGGATGTTTGCTCTTTTTTTATTTTATAGGAAAGTGCTTGATGTTGTTTTAAAGTCACTCCACTATAAAAGAGCATAAGAAAACTTATACTCTTTTAGCTAACGTTAGTAATTATTTATATTCAAATATTTTTCCGTTTACATCCTTATAATAAATCGGCACCATTTTTCCTGCACATTTTGCACAATTAAATCTAGGAGGAACGCTAGTATCAACACCAATTTGATCAGCTTTATCTAACATTCTCACAATATCCGCAGGGATTTTTTCTTTTGTTTTGCATTTTTTACAAATAAACTCAATTTCTTTTTCCATTTAACTTTACCTTCTTTCTACGTGGAGCCATATTGATAAACCATAGTAGTGCCACACTTTTCACATTTTAAGGGATCAATATCAAAGGATGCAAGAGACATTAATCTCCAAGTGTTTAGTGTTTTTAAAAAGGATAATTTTACTTTGTCTATTATTTTTTTACATGACTCATATATTTCGTTTTTTCTGGAAGTATAGAATCCATAATATCTAATAGTCTTAAATTGGGAATCTGGGATATGTCTAATTAACCTTTTTATAAATTCAAAAATATGGATACGTTCAACAGCAATTTTATCATCTTCGTGTCTTTTATACCAAAATATTATATTATTATCGCTGTCTATATCTATTATACGATATTGAGCAAAGCAAGGTCTACCACAATATCTCAAAACATATTCAACAGCTTTTTTAGAATCAGGAAATTCATTTTTTTTAGCATATACATAAAAACCATTAGAACTTTTTGAATATATTTTATTTTTTAAATCTCTAAAATTTTCTTTTCCAATATCTGCTTCAAGCAAGTTTAATAATATAGTTTGAAATCTTTTGCGTAACATTTCAAAAGGAATATAATCAATTTTCTTTTCGCCTTTAATAGTTAAACAATATTCACATAATAAACAATGGATATGAACATTCCATTTATCATCTCTGCCAAAGGTATGAAGAGTTAAAACATAACCAGGGGTAAGTTTTAAAGATTTATATTTTTCTTTATACCATGAATTTAAAGTAGTGGAAATTGCTTTAAACATTAAATTAAGTCTAGAACGTTTTTGAAGAAATAAAGACCAAAGTGAATCAGGAATAGTAAACACAACATGTCTATGTTTACAATTAAGTAGTTTAGACTCAATAGTAAGGGAACGTTGTTTAGCATATTTAATGCCACAACAATTACAAAATCTAGATTTACAAGTTTTTGGAGCAATTTTCTCTTCATCACAAGTAGGACATTTATATACAAGAAATCCATTCTTAAGACTTTTACATTCAATCATACGTTTAACCTCTCTTAAAACAACCTCTCTAATATTTAAGTTGTTTTTATTTGCATAAGAAAGAAAATCATCCCAGTGGTCAGAGAAAATATCTTTCAAGCGCCACTGAGATGATTTAGGATAAGATTTAAACAATTCAATTTCATTATTAAAATTACCGATTATACTCATATTTGTATTATACACCAAAAATTACCAATTTCAAAGAAATTAGCGAATGAAATTTATTTCATTCTTTTTTTATCAAATAATATGTTAAATTAAATGAATTAGAAAACAAAATTATTGAAAAGCAATA
>CAYJIZ010000018.1:0-58639 GCA_964370395.1 uncultured Erysipelotrichaceae bacterium | reverse complement strand
CATGATAACACTGCTTCTCAGCTATTTAAACGCCTTTTTGAATTTATCAAATACGGATTCTTCTTTGCGCGCTTTCTTCAATTTTTCGTACAAATCTTTCTCTTCTTTTGAAATTTTTGTAGGAACTTCAATACGTACTTCAACATATTGGTCCCCTTGCGCTCCACGAGGAGATTTTACCCCTTTGTCACGCAAACGCATTTGTGTACCATGTTGTGTTCCTGCTGGAATTTTTAACGATACATCACCATATACGGTTGGTACATCCACTTCGCATCCAAGCGTTGCATCAATTGCACTAATTGGAATACTAATGCGGATATCATTTCCGTCACGAACAAAGTTCTTATGACGACTTACTAAAATCTCAATGTATAAATCTCCATTTGGACCACCACTTACACCGCGTTCCCCTTTTCCAGGTACGCGAACTTGTTGCCCGCTTTGAATACCTGCTGGAATTTTAATATCCAACTTAACACGTTTGTGTTCGTATCCTTTTCCATGGCATTTATGACATTTCTTCTTAATGTGTTTCCCTGTCCCATTACATTCTGGACATACCGCTTCACTTTGGAATGTTCCAAATGGTGTTCTTTGTTGCGTAACAACACGACCACTACCATGACATGTAGGACATGTTTCCACATCTGATGCACTTTCTGCACCTGTTCCATGACAATGTGAACATTGCTCATCTACTTCTAGTGTCACTGTTTCACTCTTACCAAAAATAGCATCCATGAAATCGACACGCATTTGCATGAAACGATCGTTTCCTTTGCGTGGACCACTTTGTTGACGACGGCTTCCGCCACCTCCAAAACCTCCGCCAAAGAAGGAACCAAAGATATCTTCGAAGCCACCAAAACCAGCACCTCCAAAGCCTTGTCCACCACCAAATTGAGCACCATCCATTCCTGCGTGTCCAAATTGATCATAAGTTGCTTTCTTTTGAGGATCACTTAACACTTCATAAGCTTCGTTAATCTCTTTGAATTTTTCCTCTGCATCTTTTTCTTTATTAATATCAGGATGATATTTTTTTGCCATCTTACGATAGGCTTTTTTTATCTCATCATCACTAGCACCTTTTTGGATACCTAGGACTTCATAATAGTCTCTTTTTGCCATCTTAACCCTCCAATAAACTTGCAAATGCTTGCATTGTTGTACTTTTTGTAATGCGAACTCTAGGCAATTGCAGTTTATCCATACCTAAAGTAACATAACCAAATTTTGTCGTGAAAGCAAGTCGATACCCACCATCACGTAATACTTTTTTCATATTTTCATTTACATCACCAAATGGATAACAAAATACGAAAGCTCCATTTAACTTTTCTTTGGATCGTGTTACATCTTTCAATCCATCATCATAAGGAATACAGTTAAATAATCCCCCATGTTGCATACCCGAACAACCACCTTGGTGCATGTTATCCGAATGGGACTGCAATTCTACGTATTTTGATTGCAATGATGCAAAATCATCCGTCCAACTTGTAATAACGAAGTTCGTTGCATATATTTGCAATTGTTCCAATACTGGATACGCAAGTCGTTTTACTGACTCGGCATTGTCATCCATACTAACAACAAAACTTCCTGGTGGTAATTGTATCACACCATCGAGGTACATATCTACATCTTTCATAGGAATACTTTGAAATCCGTGGTCTTTTGCATATTGCATTTGTGCTTTAAAATTTGTTATTTCAACAAAATTTCCATCACGACCTACCTCTTTCGCTTTTTCATCATAGAAAAAGTGATACATCAATACCGGAATTTTATTCGCATTACTTAAATGAGTATTACTTTTTGCATACACTTGCGCTTCGCTTTTCTTGATTCCTAATAACTCATTGAAATAAACAACAAAATACATATCCTTTTCTTTTTTATAAATCGGTAAGTCGATACCACTCGCAAGTGAATATCGCAAATTACCTTCTTGATCATATAAATTGGTTACATCCTTCGTCTTTGCATTTTCATTAAATACAAGATAGCGTACATAGCTATCATCGTATTGTTTATTTTGTACATTTTCTTTTATATCCGCAAAAAAGATATAATACTCACTGTTCGCCAATTGGTAATAATCTGTTTCTTTTGTATTATTTTCATCCAACAAAAGTAACGTATCTTTTCTTACCATACCCTTTTGAACAAAGCGATCGTTGTTACGTTGGTAGAGCGGTGTTGAATGATCCACCACAACATACCCATTACAATTCACATTCTTCTTGAAAGCCACTGTCTTTTTTTTCACTTCCACAACGACTTCTTTCCCCTTTTGAACAGTAGCATTGTGCCAAACGTATAGAAGTCCTAGCATTACTGCTAGAACCGCTACACATAAGATTAAAATAATTAGTAATTTAGAATTACTTTTCTTCAAACTCTGCATCAACTACATTGTCGTCGTTGGCAGTAGTATTCGCATCTGCGTTAGCGTCTGCTTGTTGGTACATAGAAGCACTTGCTGCTTGCGCTGCTTTTTCTAATGCATCCAATTTTTCTTTCACTGTATCTAAGTCATTGTCATCCAATGCTTTTTGAAGATCATCACGAAGTTTTTGTGTTTCTTCTTTTTGAGCAGCTTCCATTTTATCACCATTTTCTTCCATTGCTTGGTCAATTTGGTTAATGAATTGTTCTGCTTTGTTTTTCAATTCTACTTCTTCTTTACGTTTTTCATCTTCAGCTTTGTGGTCTTCTGCTTCTTTTACCATTTTGTCGATTTCTTCATCGCTTAATCCTGAAGAGTTTTGAATAACGATAGATTGTTCTTTACCTGTTCCTTTGTCCGTAGCTGATACATTAACAATACCATTTACGTCAATATCAAATTTTACTTCAATTTGAGGTACTCCACGTCTTGCTGGAGCAATTCCATCTAACTTAAACATACCTAATGTTTTGTTGTCGTTAGCCATTGGTCTTTCCCCTTGAAGTACGTGAATATCTACAGCAGGTTGGTTATCAGCCGCAGTAGAGAACACTTGTGATTTACTTGTAGGAATTGTTGTGTTTCTTGGGATTAATACTGTCATTACACCACCCATTGTTTCAATACCTAAACTTAATGGTGTTACATCTAACAATAAGACATCCTTCACATCACCCATAATAACTCCACCTTGAATTGCAGCACCCATTGCTACTACTTCATCAGGGTTTACACTACGGTTAGGTTCTTTTCCTAATTCACGTTTTACCGCATCTTGAACCGCTAAAATTCTAGTTGAACCACCAACTAATAATACTTGGTGAATGTCGTTCTTTGTAAGTCCCGCATCTTTTAACGCTTGTCTTACTGGTCCAATTGTACGTTCCACTAAAGATTTTGTCATATCATCAAATTTTGCTCTTGATAATGTTGTTTCAAAGTTTAAAGGTCCGTTTGGTCCCACGCTTATGTAAGGTAATAAAATTTGTGTTTGTGCCATTGAACTTAAGTCTTTTTTCGCTTTTTCTGCCGCTTCTTTCAAACGTTGCATAGCCAATTGGTCATTTCTTAAGTCAACACCATGTTCTTTTTTAAATGCTTCTAACATCCAGTTTACGATCACATCATCAAAGTCATCTCCACCAAGGTTGTTATCACCTGCAGTACTTAATACTTCAAAAGTACCATCTGCTAATTCAAGAATCGAAACGTCAAATGTTCCTCCTCCTAAGTCATAAACTAATACTTTTTGTTCTTTGTCTGTTTTATCAATACCATATGCTAACGCTGCAGCAGTTGGTTCGTTAATAATACGTTCTACTTCTAACCCTGCAATTTTACCAGCATCTTTTGTTGCTTGTCTTTGTGCATCGTTAAAGTAAGCTGGAACCGTAATTACTGCTTTTGTTACTGGTTCTCCTAAGTAATCTTCTGCATACGATTTTAAATATTGAAGAATCATTGCACTTACTTCTTGTGGCGTGCTATCTTTTCCATTTAATTTTACTGTATCGTTTGTTCCAATTTTTCTTTTAATAGAAGATACAGTATCTTTGTTTGTTACTACTTGACGTTTTGCAGCATCCCCAACGATACGTTCTCCATCTTTGTAGGCTACTACTGATGGTGTAGTACGATTTCCTTCTGGGTTCGTAATTACTTTTGCTTCTCCACCATCCATTACACTCACACATGAGTTTGTTGTTCCTAAGTCAATACCGATAATTTTACTCATAATTTTGTTCCTCCTCGTTACTCGCTAACTTTTACTAATGTCGCTCTTAATACGCGATCTTTCAACATATATCCTTTTTGGATTTCTTCTACCACAATTCCACCTTCAACACCTTCTACTTTTTCTTGAATTAAAGCTTGGTGAATATTTGGATCAAATGGTTTGTCTTTTGCTTCAATTACAGTGACACCTTCACGTTGTAAACTAGTCATTAACTGTTGGTAGATCATATTGATTCCATCAACATAATTTTTCATCTCTTCGTTTGTCACTTCTACTTTTAATGCGCGTTCTAAATTATCAATCGCTGGTAAGATATCCTGCGCAAAACTCTGAATACGATACTTACGTAAAGTGTCCGCATCATTTTGCAAACGTTTCTTTAAGTTTTCCGTATCTGCATACGCTTTATAGTATGCATTTTTTGTTGTCGCTAATTCCTCTTGTAGAGAAATTACCTCTTCTTTTAACTGTTCTATTTCTTTTTTCTTCTTTTTCTTTTCTTTTTTAGGAGTATCGTCATCATGTTCACATGAACACTCCTTGCAACACGCTTGTGAATTGTCTTCACACTGTTCTTCGTTTTTTTCTAGCGCTTCGCTTGTTTTCTTGTTATCTTCCATCTTTTCACTCCTTACTCGTTGTTGTCAACGTACATCTGTTCAATTACTTTTGCCATATATTCCATTAATGCTACAACCTTGTTATAAGGCATTCTTGTTGGACCAACTACCATTAGTTGCCCTTCTTCAGCATCATTAATCTTAAACTTGCTTGAGATGACCGAAACGTTATCCAATGGCATCACCTCATTGGCTTCCCCAATTCGAACTACTACATCTTCACTACCATTTCCGAACTGTCGCCAAATACTTGTGTCTTCCAACATCTTCATTAATTCACGTAATTTTTCAATGTCGCAAAATTCTGGTTGGTATAACATATTGCTAGCACCCGATGTGTATACATTGTCGCTTGCAAATTTCACAAATGCACTTACAAATGCTTGAAACAATACTTCATGTCGAGCAATTTGTGAATCCAATAACGGTTTAATCTCTTCCATTTTCTCAATCACACTATTGATTGGTGTTCCACTCAATTTATCATTCAACAAGTTACAACATGTTTGAATGTCATCAAGTGATACATTTTCATCAAAATGGAAAGTTTTATTTTCCGTATGTCCATGGTTTGTGATAAAAACACAAACCGCACTGCGATCGTTGATAGGAAAGATTTGAATGTGTTCCAATGTCTGTGTTCTTGTCTCAGGTCCCAACACAACCGAAGTTAAGTTAGTCATCTGTGATAAGATATCACAACTCTTTTTCACAATCTCTTCCATTGAATAATGTCTTTCATGAAAAATTTCTTGTAACGTATTTTCCACTTCATCATCCAATTGTTTTTCCATCAAATTTTCTACATAATAACGATATCCATGACTGGATGGAATGCGTCCACTTGAAGTATGTGTCTTTTCAAGTAACCCGAACTCTTCTAGTTTGGCCATTTCATTTCTTAATGTAGCACTCGAAACCTCAATATCAAGTAATGTCATCAATGTTCTTGAACCAACTGGTTCAGCGGTTCTAGTAAATTCATCGACGATCACTTTCAATATGAGACTTTGTCTGTTACTTAACATATTCACACCCCCAAGACTAGCACTCCTTTATCTCGTCTGCTAATAGTATATGACAGAAAATTAGCACTGTCAATACTTATGTGCTAACTTTTTTAAATTATGTTCATTTTCTTTGCTTTTTTTAAAGCAAAATAATAAAGAGAATGCATCTCCTGTTCAAACACCTTCTATATTTGTGTTAGAATGGTAATACAGCGAGGTAAATAATATGAGTTATATTGATTGGTATAGCGTTGAAGAACTATATGCTGGTACTTCATTGCGTGATAAAAACAAAGCAGAAGAAAACAATCTTGCATTGCATACATGTATCGATGCGCAAGATGTGATTCAAAATAGAAAAGACTTAATGGAGGAATTAAATCACAATTTAGATTATTGTGTGTTTGCAAATCAAACACACAGCGCCAACATCCATAAAGTAAGCAAAGAAGATATTGGTGCTGGTGCTTATTCTACTAAAGATGCAATTGAAAATTGCGATGCCCTATACACAAGAGAAAAAAATGTGCTATTAGGTGTCTTCACAGCCGATTGTGTTCCTATTCTTATTTATGATAAAGGACAAGGTATTATTGCCGCCATACATTCAGGTTGGAAATCAACTGTTCAAGAACTTACTAAAAAAGTGATGCACACTTTAATCTACGAAGAAGATAGCGATCCAAAAGAAATGTATGCCTACATCGGTCCTGCGATAGACTTCTTCTCGTTTGAAGTCGGGGATGATGTAATGGAACAAGTCAATGCAATGAGCTTTCCTACACAAGCGTTTATCATTCCCAAAGAAGATGGGAAATATTTAGTCGACAACAAACGATTAAACATGCAGATGTTGTTGGATGCAGGAATTCCAGATACACAGATTTTCATGCACAATGCAGACACATTTGAAAACGAAGAAGACTTCTTCTCCTATCGCAAAAACAAAGATAACGGTCGTAATTTAACTTTTATTTTACGCAAATAGAAAGAGAACTTTAAAAATGCACCCAACTCATTGTCGTAACAATGAATGGAGTGCATTTTTTTGTTATTATATTTATGTGCAAAAATGTTACTTCCCTTTCACAAACGCATCGACATCGCTACGATACCTTCTTCAACCATTTCATACAATTAAAAAACGCTTGTTGAAAAGCGTTTTTTACATTTATTTCAAATGTGCATCTGCCACGATTGAAGTATACGCGCTATCTAAAGTAATCACTGCTTCGTTCATGACACCATCTTCTTGCTGAGGCAAATGTTTTATAATTTCTTCTAATAGTTGTTGATTCGACATGGGAAAATGAAATGGTACGACAACATCGAAAATTAAATTATTATGGGTATTCCCTTTCACTACACGAAAGTCATGCATAGACAATTGTGGATCAATTTCTTGAATCGCCTTTGTCGTACGCATACGCAAATCATTTGTGAAAGGATCATCAAAGTCAACAGGATCCATATGAATCACCAAGTCGATATTATCTTTTTGTTTAAAATCCTTTTCTATCACATCAATCAAATCATGTGAAATCAAAATGTTTTCCTTTGCACTCACTTCCGCATGAATCGTAATAAACGTCTTGTTTGTACCATAGGAATGCACAACTAAATCATGAATTCCTAACACACCATCATAAGATAAGACCTTTGATACCACTTCATTGATAAACTCAGGGTCAGGTGCTTGTCCAAGTAGTTCATTCAACGTATCTCTTACGATTTCAATCCCTGCTTTCGCAATGACAAGGGCAACGACTACACCCATATAACCATCTAAATTAAATCCTGTAAATTTAGAAATGATAATCGCAACAAATACTGCACTTGTTGCCATCACATCTGAAATACTATCCACTGCCGTTGCACGCATCACACTAGATTTGATTTTTCTTCCATACTTTGTATTATAGTAATACATGTATAATTTCACAACAATGGAAATAAGCAACACTGCTAACATGACAAAGTCAAACTGCAATGGTTGTGGATTGATAATTGAGGAAATACTTGAAGTGATCAAATCATAACTAAAAAGTAAAATAATGAAAGAAACAACCAAGGAACATACATATTCAAAACGTTCATGACCAAATGGATGTTCTTCGTCTGCTGGTCGACTAGAAAAAATGAAACTAATAAAGGAAATTAAACTACTCCCTGCATCACTTAAATTATTGAAAGCATCCGCACGGATGGAAACACTCATAAACATCGTTCCTACGACAAACTTAATAGCAAACAAAAACAAATTTAAGCAAATGCCAAATACACTCGCTACTTTCCCATATCCAGTTTTTACTTTCACTTTGTCAATATCTTGGTAATCCTTCACGAACAATTTTAATAATAGATGCATAGAAATCCCTCTCTTGTTCCATATATTATAACTTTTTCACTCATTTATGTCATCCCCTTTTATCTTTTTAAATAAATAATTTATCTAAACTAACAAGAGTGCTACAAAGCATTAGACAAAGCTTAAAAAGCGTACTATAATGCAAATGTAAAGGAGGATTTATCACTATGAATAATAATCCATTAAAACAATTAGTAAAAAAACAAAAAGAAGGGAAAGCGGTTGGTATTTATTCTTGCTGTAGTGCAAATGAATACGTAATCGAAGCGGTAATCGAATGTGCAAAAAGAGACAATTCATGTGCATTGATTGAAGCAACAGCAAACCAAGTTGACCAAAATGGTGGGTATACTGGAATGAAACCTAGCGATTTTAGAAAATTCGTTATGGATATTGCAGATCGTATCGGATTTGATCAAAAGCGTATCTTCTTAGGAGGAGACCACTTAGGACCATTAACATTTGCTTCTAAAAATGAAGCAGAAGCAATGGAAGATGCAAAAGAATTAGTAAGATGTTATGTCGCAGCTGGATTCACTAAAATCCACATCGATACAAGTATGAAAGTAGCGAGTGACGACCCTAATGAACGTTTAAGCGATGAAACAATTGCAAGACGTGGAGCAGCTTTAACAAAAGTCTGTGATGAAACATACAAAGAATTATTAAAAACAAACCCAGAAGCGATCGCACCTGTGTATATCGTAGGTAGTGAAGTACCAATTCCTGGTGGAGCACAAGATCCAAATGCAGGAATGCAAGTCACTCGTGTTGAAGACATGAAAGCGACTGTAAAAGCATTTGAAGATGCGTTTGCTAACGAAGGTTTACAAGATGCTTGGAACGATGTAATCGCTGTTGTTGTACAACCTGGTGTGGAAGAAAAAGATGCTGGTTGTGTTGAATACGACCGTGCGAAAGCCAAAGATTTAATGAATGCAATGGAAGCATTCCCTAACTTAATTTATGAAGGACACTCTACAGATTACCAAACAAAATTCAAATTAAAAGAATTAATTGAAGATGGAGTTGGAATTTTAAAAGTTGGTCCTGGTTTAACTTATGCAATGCGTGAAGCTTTATTCTCATTAGCTTACATGGAAGATGTGATCTTACATGGAAAAGACGATGAAAAATCAAACTTTATCAATGTTTTAGAAGAAGCGATGTTAGCTAACCCAAAAAACTGGAACAAACACTACCATGGAGATGACAACGAATTATGGTTCAAACGTAAATTCTCATTCTCTGATAGAAGTCGTTACTATATGCCAGATGCAAAAGTAAGCGAAGCAAAAGAAAAATTAATTGCCAACTTACGTAAATATGGAGTAAACCTTGCTGCATTATCACAATTTATGCCAATTCAATACACAAGAGTAAGATGTGGTGAAATTGAAAATGATCCAGAAGAATTAATCAAAGACCGTATTAAAAATACGATTGATGAGTACTTATTCGCAACACACCAAGAAGAATTATTCTAATCATGAAGCCTAGTACAAACTAGGCTTTTTTGTTATAATGAACGAAAGAGAAAGGACGATTATTATGAAAAACACAACATTACATACAGTTAGGAGAATTGCTGTCATTTAAATTCTCCACCATTAAAGGAGAACAAAATGCAAATTACAAACGAAGTACTTATTTTACGCGATATGATCGCCAGTGATATTGATGACATTATCCATTGGAATACTAAAGATACGGAATGGATGAAGTGGGATGCACCATGGATGCGAGAAGAAGATGATGATTTTGATTGGGATACCTATCGACAAGATAAACTTATCGAAATTGAGAAAAGAAAAACAGACACAAGTTTACGAATGCGTCTTCAGTTATGTTTAAACGATGCGTTCGCAACCCATATTGGTACTCTTAGTGCGTATTATATCGATGAGGAATACAAAATTGTGGAAAGTGGTAAAAACATTGCAATCGGTATGGATATTTTTTCTCAACAATACCGTGGACATGGATATGGTAGACTTGCGTATCAAATGTATTTAAACTATTTAAAATCATTTGGTTACACCCATGTCTATACACAAACATGGTCTGGTAATATTCCACTGATTAAAATGGCAGAAGCAATCGGCTTTAAAGAGTGCAATCGCTATGTTAAATTACGCGAAGTGAATCATCAAAAATACGATGCTTTAACCTTTGTCATAACACTATAATAAAAGACACCTTCGGGTGTCTTTTATCTTTCATCTAGTTTCTTTAATAAAATGTTATTTTCTAAATGTATATGAGTATGTAAGTCATCTTCCATTTCTTGCAAAGCGCGATACAACTTAGCAAATGTGTTACAAGCATCGCTTGGCAGTGTATAATTATTAGAAATTTTTCTTAACTTCAATAAAATTTCTCCCGCTTCTTCGTGTTCATGAATAATTGTGTTTGCAAGTGGCTCTGCTTCTTTTTCTTCTTGTTGTTTCAACATAACAAACAGCACTTCTTCTTCCTTAATCAAATGTTGCTGTAAGTCTGCATTCAATTTACCAAACTCACTTCCCAAAGAAAACAATTCGGGATGTTGCGCTCCATGCGCACGCATCACCGCATTCATATAATCATTGATGCGTGGTAATGCCTCACGAAGATAAACATGGTGCTTATTAACAATATAGTCACATAATTGTGCTACACTCATCTGATCAAACGAAACACTTGGTTGGCTTTTGTTTTCAAACCTTTCCAACTGTGCATACACTTCCTCTTCCACTAATTTTACCTCTTTTATCGCTTCTGTTAGAGGACGATATCCTCCACAACAATAATCAATTCCTATTTGCTTAAAATATGACATTGCTTCTGGTAGTGCTGTTACTACCTCACCAACACTTTTATTTTGATAGTTCTTCATTTTCATTACCTCCATTCACTACTCACAGTATATCGTGCGTTTTGAATGCTTTCCGTTGTAACTGCAACAAAAAGAAGATTGTTATGAAACAATCTTCTTTTTTATATTATTCACTTTTTCTTCTTTTCATAATAATGAAATACATTGCTGCTCCCACTACTAATAAAGCAATGATAGGCAAATAAGGAATGTTATTTTCTTTCTCCTTTCCTTTTTCCTCTTCTTTT
This sequence comes from uncultured Erysipelotrichaceae bacterium, assembly GCA_964370395.1. GTDB lineage: Bacteria > Bacillota_I > Bacilli_A > Erysipelotrichales > Erysipelotrichaceae > JBGUVL01. The sequence goes on along the minus strand of CAYJIZ010000018.1, from coordinate 47,340 downwards.
TTCACCTTTTCATCCATTGTATAGGTACCATCAAAAGAAATTTCCCCACCTTCTTCAAAGTAGACTTCTTTTCCATCAATGATAACTCGACTTCCTTTAGGAACAATAATTTTTCCATCACTACTAATTCGAGCACCTTTGTCAAACGTAATGGTTTTTCCATCACTCACAATACTACCTTTTTTCGTAATACTAATGGTTCCATCTTTGTTCACTGTTCCACCATCTTTAAGTGTAACATCATTTCCACCTACACTCACTTCACTGTCTTTCGGTACGCTTATCGTTCCGTTTTCGTTAATGACTGGTTTCTTTCCATCTGGATTCGGTTTCACGCTGATATCGCCTTTATCTACGCTACCATCAGGATTTTGAACCGGTTTGTTGTCATCACTTGGAGTTTTTGGCGGTGTATTTGGTTCATTTGGTTCACTTGGTGTTTTTGGTGGTGTACTTGGCTCGTTTGGTTCACTTGGCGTTTGTGGAGTTGGAGGAACTTGTGGCTCACTCGGTGTTACTGGCACATTTGGTTCAACTGGTTTTTCTGGTTTTGCTTGCGTGCTATCTTTGTAACACAAGATATAAGTTGAGAACGAGTCACTTTCAAAAGTAACCGTTTTTGGATTTAGATCCAAATCATTTAAAACACTCACTTGTCCATTATGAACACGTAATACATTGAATACTCTTGTTATATCATTTTTCGGATATAACGCAGTAGGAACATCAATCACTAATCGTATCGGTTTGTTCAACATTGACACTACTTGTTCTTTTTGTGTTCCTACTTCTTTATAAATTGAAATATCATAGAAACCACCGATTGTACTGTCTTTCAATGCCGTTTTAATAGCATCACTAACAACTTGTTGTACTACATTACACACGATTCTAATATTCACATTCGTTCCTAACAAATACTGAGCATATTCTTCTTTGCTTATTACAGCAGCAATTAACTCATTACTTGGATTTTGTACTTTAATAATCTCATTCTTGTCTTCTTCAATAGTAATATCACCTTTTACATAATAATGAAAGCTCACTACTTCACTAGCAACAAAATCCGCTTTTGCACTGAACGCTTTTATCGTTGTATTTTTTTCTATCACGATTGGATCACGATACACAAGCGATTTATTCGTTGGTGTACTTCCATCCAAAGTATAATAAATCGTTGCATTATTCGTTGCATGTAGACTTACCTTTGTCATTTTGTTTACTGTGCTATCACTTGCTGTATCACTTGTTACATTAGCTAAGATCGGCAGATACTTCGCATACAAGCTAGTTGCAGCATTCACTACATCATTTTGCATATCCCATACATTTAGTAATTGCTCTTCTTTGTACCATCCAGCAAATTGATAACCTTCTTTTTGTGGTGAAGCAACTGCTTGCACTTTTTCACCATAATTTACTGTTTGAGGAGTAATAACTGTAGGACTATTTGTAACAAAAGTAACTAGATATGACAATGGTGTCCATTTTGCATATAAAGTTAAATTATTATTAATTGGTTTAGTGAAGTCCCAAACCTTCTCGCATTTTTCATCTTCATACCAATTATCAAAAGTGTGACCAACTTTAGTTGGTTTAGCAGGTTCTTGAATCATTTCATTGGCTTTTACTCCAATTGTGTTCACAGCACTTCCACCATTCGTTACAAACTGAACATTGTAGTCTGGATTTTCCCAGTTTGCAATATACATGATATCGTCAAAGTTTCCTTCATCTACAACAACTTGCTTATTAGGTGTACTTAGTCCTCTCCACGTCCAACCTGTAAATACTTTATTTGGACATGTTGGTTCATACAAACGATATCCTTTTTCAAATGTGTACGAAATTGGATTACGAGAATCGTTAACAGCACTACTTTCAGTTAAATCATATCCAATTGTATATTCTGAAATTTTCCAATGCGCAAAATAGGTTGTTAGATTTGCTTTTACTTTCGTTGTTTCACTAATTTGGCTTCCACCATTTGCGTCAGTAAACCATCCAACAAAATCATATCCTTTTTTGCTGGTAGTTGGTAATGTACCTAACTCAGTATCGTAATCTCTTGTAAACTTATTAACACCAGTTCCTCCGTTTGCATCAAACACTACATCGTATTGATTGATTTGCCATTGTGCATAATAAGTTGCTCCATCTAATGGAACAAGTGTGTCTGATGTAACTTTAGTTCCGCCAGTCTTTTCACTGAACCATCCTTTAAAAGTATGTCCTTCACGTGTTGTATCAGGTAATTCTCCAATTTTAGTATTGTATTCTTTTGTGAACCCTTCGACATATTTTCCTTCATTCGCGTCAAAGGAAATAAGGTATTGTTTCAATTCAAAATGTGCTTCAAACTTTAAATCACCAATGCTATTTTTTGGAATTATCACTTCTACTTGTTTCTCATCATTTCCATTCTTACTCCATCCAACAAATGTGTATCCCTTTTTCGTTGGATTTGTTAATGTGAATGATTCTGTTTCTATTGTATATTCAATTGGATTTTCATTCTCGAATTCCCCATCATTATTAATATAAGTAATAGAATATTTTATCGGTGTCCAATTCGCAGTAAACTTTTGGTTTCCTTCACTTCCACTAGCAATAACAACCTTTTCTGAAGGCGTTGTTTGTGTATCACTTGTCCACCCTACAAAATTGTAACCTTCTTTAGTTGGTGGGTAAATTATAATCTCTCCATCAAGCTCATTATAGGCATTTTTATTATTAGTATTATTCTCTCCTCCATTTAACACATATTCGATACTATAATTTCCTTTTTCCCATGCTGTTGTTGCAGAAGAAACGATGGAACCTCCATAATTATAAGATGCGTTTTCAGCATAACGTGCATGCAAATAATATGCTTTTTTAGGCGTTATGCCAGTGAAAGTATGATACTTAGCATCTTGTATTAGACCGCCTACTTCATCTGGTTTTAATTTTTCCCACTTATTTGACAATGGATTAAACGGATTTGCAAATTCGGATAGAACATACTCACAGTGAGGATCAACTTCTACTTTTAGCTCTGTCTCTTTCAAACGAATTGTCTCTAGTTTAGGTTGTGAAGGAACATCTTTGGTCGTTGGTTTTTTCACCACTTCAGATATTTTTTCAACGTAGCCACCATACTCGCTTTTGCTCTTAGCAGCTTGAAAATGAATGATAATATTGTATCCGATATCTTGATTTGTACATTCGTACTCCATAGTGACTTTTGTATCATCTTTACTTCCTACAATATTATCTTGTACAACTGTTCCATTACTGCGTAGTACTCTAAAATATCCATTCTCAAATCCTTTACCGCTAAATGTAGCAGTAATTCTTGTACCAACTGTTAGATTATCTACATCGGTTTTCATTTCTAATTGGTTTTCCTCAAATGATTGTTCTTTTGTTGTAACATCTACACTAGAGCTATAACCACTTGGCTTGTACTCACTCGTACCTACAAATTTTGCACGTACTTCGTATTCTGTATTTGCCTTCAAGTTTTTGATCCAACTTTCACCAGCATCATTCACAGACCAATCACTTACATTTACTGCTTTTTCTTTGTATTCTAATTGTGGTTCAGGAATTGTTTTACCATCTGTTTTATAATTGCGAGGTAAATTGAATTGAACATGCGTACCATTAACTTGTCTCACAGAAAGATCAATTGGTGTGTTTTGATCCGCTTTTAAAGTTGTTCCCAAAACTTGTGTAGAACTACTTCCAGAATAAATACTCTCTCGTGAAGCAGTATAAACAGCGTAGATTTTTTTACCGCTATCGTTTCCTGTTGGTATATAAGAAGCTTGTAATCCAATCACACCTTTGCCTTCTATTTCTTCAAATACACCACTCGCGATACTTGTTTCACGATACCATGTCCATTTACCGCTTTCTTCATCAACAATATCAGTTCCGTCCTGATTCTTACCATAAACGTATTGAACATTAATAGGTTTGAGTACTATGATTTCATTTCCGCTCACTACTTCAGCATGTCCTTTAATTTGTGTTCCAAGCAAAGCAGCTTTTGATGTGTAAGTAATGCTTCCTTCATAATCATTTCGACCACTAAATACAATACGTACATAATATCCATTCGCATATTTTAGTGGGAAAATAGCTTTTGTGTAAGCATATGTTTCATTTTTCCCTTCGCTGACATTATTTTTGATTTCAGCAGTAATATTTTGCCATGATGCTTCATTGTTTGGATTATTACTTACATAGTATTGCCAAACACCGTCCAAAGGTTTACCTTCAATTGAAATTTTGACTTCTTTGTCTTGTAATACCTTCCAGTCTTCTCCTAGGTTTACCTCCTCTATGTTGACACCAGTTAATTCATTTAACTGCTCTTTTACTGTTTTCACTGCTCTTGTTGAAATAACTCCACAAGTTTGAAAATCATTACTTTCTAAACGAGATATGTAAACAACATATTCTGTGTTTGGAGCGACAACAACTGTATTATTAGATTTAGCTTTAAACCACTTTCCTTCTTCTTCAAGGTTATTCTCTGCATCACTACTTAAAACTACTTTTGGTACTGTTTCATCATTTGCTTTTTGAACATAATAGAAAACATCATCAATTTCAGTAGAAGCGATGCTTAAACTACTTCCATTATTTCCATCTTCTGGATTTGCAGTAACGGTAGGTAATGTAGTTGGAACTTTATATGCCGGTTTTGTCAATGTCCCAATGTTAGTGCTTCGTTCTCCTTTGAACGAACTTTCCTCTTTTGCAATATATCGAACACTTATTTCAGGCGATCCTTTCATAGCCTGAATTTTATAGCTTTCTTCTGTCGCACCTACTATTGCTTTATCATCTGCATACCATTGCCAAGTTCCTACATTTGAATCATCACCTGCTTGATCATAAACACCAGGTATATATTTTGCTTTATAGGTCTTATTAATACTCGCAACACCAAATTTAGGGGTTTCTTCTGTTCCCCCTTCAGCATCAATGCCGTATTCTATCGTTCCACTTAAACTACTTTTATCAGTAGTAAACTCACTAATTTTTTCCCAATCACTTGCATCATATCCAGTTTTTTCAGCTTTTCTCACATACAAGTCATATTTCGTATTTCTAGCTAAACCATTAATTGTGATTATTGTTCCTGCATTTGCAGTAGCATCAAAAGCTGTTATTTCAGTTTTACCCTGTAATGCATAGCCAAATTGATAAACTTGTTTCCCATCTTTTACTTTAACACCAATTGAATAGTCTTTGATGCTTTCAAACTCTACAAGACTAGGCATGTCTTCTGTACTAGATAGTTTTGCATTCGCAATTTTTTCACTGGTTTTATTGATACTATCTTGAAAATCACCATTTCCAGAATATGTAGCTGTGATTTGGGCTTTCGCATCTTTGTCCGTTAGTAGATAGCGCAGAGTTCGATTCATGTCATCTACTTGATAATTTAAATGAGATATGGTTGTTGAAGAATTATCGATAACTCTTTCTAGCTTCCATGTTCCAGTTTGTCCATTTGTACTAGGTGCTTGAAACAGAATTTCTTTATCTGTTTGAAAAACACCTGAAATGCTGATTTCTCCAATTACATTGGTTCTGCTTGTTTGCATAAAATTCGCAGCACTCCATGGACTACTTTCGTTTGCATCATCACTTGAATACCTTGCATAAACATAATACATTTTGTTTCTACTCAAGTTAGGTATTTCAACATCACTCATTCCATTTTGCTCATATTCAACAACGTGAATTATTCCAGTGGCATTGTCTGAATATCCAATATCAAACCTTCCAACAGTATTCATATTCACCTTCAATGTTGATTCTGTGGCAGAAACGAAATTGGGTGCGTTAGGTGCTTGCGCATTGGACTTCAAAATCACTTTACTAGTTTTTGAAATAGAACCCTGATAACTTCCACTTCCAGTAAATGTTACTTTTATTTTCTTCCCTACGTCCGCAGCTTGTAATTTATAAGAACAATTATTTAAATCAGAAAAAGAATTATTAATAACTTCCACATCATTATTTTCAGATATTCTCTCTAGTTTCCATGTTCCAATTTGTCCATTGGTTTTCGGTACACTTAAATCAATATTTGTCCCATTATTAACATTTGTACCCATCGTAATTTCACCAGTTATTTCTGTCTTACCAGTAGTAATTTCAGTTACCGGACTCCAAGCACTAGCTTCATATCCAGATCCCCCTGCAACTCTCATATACCATTCATAAGTAGTATTTCTTGATAATTTGTCAATGGTTAAGCTTTCTCCTGTTTGGAACGTCTCTTCTACTATTGTTTTATTGTCCGCCCCCTTATCATTATAAGCAAGCTCGTAAATCATACCGCTTACTCCATCTATTTTCACAGAGATACTATTATCTGTTACATTTACTTCTTTTGGTCCAACTGCTGGTGTAACCGACGTAACAAGTCCAACATAACTTGTACCCATCGTCGCATAACCTGGAGCGCCTACTTCCGCCATGATTTCACAACCAATATCTGCTGAAGTTAATTTATATGTTGAAGCATTTGCTCCAGGAATAAGTGTTCTTGTTGTTTCCCCACTCTTTCTTCGATACCATGAAAAACTTTCCCCTTTTACTGACCCTGTGTCTATGCTAAGCGTTTCACCAAACTTTGTGGTTCCTTTCATATTTATAGTAGGAATCATTGCTAGTTTTTCCTTCACAGTGAAGTCGTAAGTGTTGGTTGCAGTTCCATCAGCATCGCTATAAGTAACTGTTACTTTAACTTTAGTTCCTATCGCTCCAGTTGGAATAAGGATTCCGTTTTTCACAGTAATTCCGTTAGTTGCACTTATTGTATAATTGTCATTTTTAAACTCTTCAGGTATAGATATTGATCCTTTTATTTCTCCATTAAAAATCTCTTCTGGAGTTGTTTTATCATCAATACTTATGAACGCACCACGACTTGCCGCATATAAGTTGACTATATCTGTAGCATTCGGTGAATTAACAGATGCTTCATTTACCACCCATTTTAGACGAGGATAAAACCCTTCTTTATATACCCATGCTTGATTGCCTAATCCACTTGATAAACCATTTCCAACCATTTGTTTTGTGGTCATCATCGTTCCTGCTGTATTAGAAAACATTGTATTAGCTGAAATTAATGAACCATCATAATAAGCGTTCTCAATTGTTGTCGTTCCTCCAACTCCTCCTTTAAGATTTCCTAACAATGGACCAATATTATTATTATCAACATATCCTTTATTGTTTGGCAAATCAACTGGAGATGCTGAATAAATACGGTTAAATCCTACTGCTGATATCTTTGCATCAGTTGCTCCACCATACACAGCACCACACCCACTAACCCACTTTTTGGACAAATCATTTAAAGTGGTATTAATCGTACTAACATCGCTAACGCTAGCTTTTTGTCCATTACCAGTCTTAGAAGAACCCCATCCTAACAAACCAGACACTGTTGCATTTCCTATTGCATTACCAAAACTATTTCTAGTTGATATGCTACCACCAGCAGAACCCGATTCTTTTACTACATAACCACCCCCAGGTTTTCCAACAAACATTGCTGTATTAAAATCTCCAGCAATACTAAAGTTTGCCATATACACACGTGATATCGTAAAATCAACAGTTGAATCACTCGCTAATAATCCAACTTCACGAGCATTTATATCTAAATTTCCACTCGCAAATATTAAGTTTTTAACTGTTCCTCCATCAAAAGTAGTAAAAATATTAGTCTTCACATTACTAATAGTATGATAATCCCCATTTAAAGTACCACTAAAGTTTGTGGTAGTTACTCCCTTATTCACTTCGTTTTTCATATTGATATTATTGGTAATAACATAATTACCTTTACGATTATTATATTTATCTAACCCTGCTATAAAATTTGTCATTTCCGCAGCACTACTGATCGGAGTTCCATAATGAAATTGAATTCTTTCTTTATTCGATTTCGCACTCAAAAGTCTTAATTTGTTTTGAGAATCAAAGTTTACATACCCATCGTTACTGTCAAGCGCTAATTCCGTTCCATCGGGGTTAGTGTATATTTTAGAATCAGGAAGTGCAATTGATATTGCCATATAGCTTTCATCAACTTCTAACGACATAGTATCACGAACAGCTACCTCAAAACTGTTTTTTGTTAGAATTTTAACATTTTTCAAATAATATGACGTCGATTCTTTTCCTCCTGCTGAGTTATATAAATTAATAAGTGTATCATACGAGTCATTTAAATTCATTTGTTTAAAATCGCGATCTGAATTTTCTAAAGTTACCGTTAGTGGTTCTCCTATATATCCCTTTCCTGTTACTTTCAACCTTTCTGCATAGGTCTTTGTTACTGTCTTTTTTGAACTACCAGATTCAACACTTCCCTCAATATCATTATTTGACGAAATAAATTCTGCCCTCAAAAATCTACCTTTTGCTTCATCTGGTACTACTAATGTACTAATTGTACTATCTTGGGTAGGAGAAAAACCATCTTTCAGTTCAACCCAAGTATCTGGAGTAGCGGTATTATAATCTGTTGCCGAATAATACCAATGCCATTCCCCTTTATCGTTATTTGCATCACTTAAAGTGGCAATTGCTTCTTTTCCCACATGAATTTCGCCAGTTAGATTTATTTTCCCTAATTGCGCTTTTTTTCCAATTGTAAAGTTCTTTGAAAAAATGCTACTTCCTTCATGTGTTGCAGTTGAAGTTTTCAGAAGATAAACAACATAATTTCCATTTGGTTCAAATTCTCTACCTGCGCTATCCTGTGAAATTGTTATCACAGTTTTATATTCTTTCCAATTTTCAAGTGCTTCTTCGTCAGGGTAGTTAGGTGCTGTTTCTCCTTCTAGTTGGATACGGTAATAAACCTTTTGTCCATTTGCTTCCGCTTCTGATTCGATTTTGACTTCTAATAATTTCGTTGTTGTATTAAATGAACTATCTAAATTTGTAACGATATGACTAGAACTAATCGCTTTTGAAATACTTGGTGTTGATGAATCTACACTACCTTCAAAGTCATCGTCACTATTCATTGAATAGACAACTCTTAAACCTTTGCCAATATCTTCGGCAACAATTGTATATTCATTACTATTCGCATTTGCGATTTTTTCCGTATCGCGATACCATTGCCAATTCCCACCTAGATCGTCTCCCGATCCTTTCGATGCATATTGCGCTTGGTTATAGGTTGCAACGATTTTTTCATTAAAGCGCATTTCTCCTTCTAGAGTTACGTTTCCAGCAATTGCTGTTTTCTTTGTTATAACAGACTGCTTTTCTGCACTTGTTGCCTGACTTGAATAGGCAAAATCGCTAGCTTCTCCTTTGTCATCTTTCACTCTTTGAACTTTTATAATATACTTAGTATTTCTATCCAATCCATCTATAATAACCTCTGTATTACTATACACATTTTTTTCAATCACAGTATAATTATCATCTCCAGTGAAGACCTCTGTTAAGAATCCGCCAAAAGAATCCAACATTGTTACATCAGCTTTTTTATAAGCAAAACGATAACTTCCTTCTCCCTCTGTCATTTTCACTTTAAAGCTACTATCATCAATTGCTTCCATGTAGATGGCATCTGGTGAAGGTGTTGCATATTGTTGATTTACCGTTTCTATCACTGCATTACTTTGTGCGGTTTTAGATCCTTCAAACCCAACATTTGCAGTAAATTTCACCTCATATTTCACTCCTACTTCTTCTTTTGTTGGTACTACATAACTTGTACCGCGTTTGTCATTTGTCAAAGTGAAATTATTGATAGGTGTTCTTGCATTATCAGTTGCGATTCTTGTCCATTCCCAAGTCCCTTTATAATTGAATGTAGAATCCTCTGTTGAGATGGATGCTTTCAATACTTGTCCACCCATTAAATCAGTAGTTTCATACTCGAAAATTATAACTCCGTTGAAAGCTTTTTTCTCTGTTTTTGCTGAGCTCGCTAATTCAGCGCTAACCCAATCTGATTTTTGATGTGTCTCATTTGCTGCATAACGAGTAAAGATGAAATAATCACAATCTCTTTCCAATCCTTCCAACTGTACTTGTTCAGCTGATGAATAAGAGTTAACTACTCCTTCTTTTGTGTATTCAATTGGAATTCCTTCTTTTGTAGAGGAAAGACCAATAATATACTTATCTCCATTTGTGTTAGTTGGTAACGTTACATTAATTGTTGTATCTGTTTTCCCATTTACTATTATTTTTTCAGCAGGTGCATTGTATTCTTTCTTCATTATCGTATCGGAAATCATTGTAACTTCACCTGTATAATTACCAGTTCCTTCGTAAACTACTTCTATCTTTTTATTAATGTCATCCTGTTGTAATTTGTATGAATTTACATTCGTAGCTAATGCAGGTGTTTCTCGAACTCCATTTTCATCTAATCGATACCAAACAAATTGTCCAGTTTGACCAGAACCTTCAGGTTTCAATTCTACTTTTAGCTCTTCTTCAAATACCGTCTTACCACTCAAAACAACATCTCCGCTCACATGTGGTTTGTCAGTAGTTTCGCTTATAAAATCAGTTGAAAAGTCACTGTCTGTGTAACCATTTTCTCCTACTCTTTGAACATAGAAATCATATTTTGTATTTGCTGCTAAACCTGTAATTACGATTTTTGAATTGTTTCTAGCTGAAACCATATGTGGAATAATATTCTCAGATGTTGCACCATTCTTCCTATACCCATAGCGATACAAACCTTCGCTATTTTCCATTGACAGTGTTACGGTAATATCATCTTTTGCTACCACCTTTAAATTATCTTTAGCAACAGGTGTTGTGCTTTGAATCGCAAGAATTTTTTCGATATTAACGCTCTTCTTTTCTCCATGAAAAATACTATCTGTTTTAGGCGTAACTTTCACATATAATGTTTTTCCAATATCGCTTCCTTTAATTGTATAATTTCTACCTGTTGCGATAACTTCTTCACTTCCTACATGAAACCATTGATAGATTACTTCGTTTACCTTTTCGGGTGATTCAATGGAAGCAACAAGATTATCATCAATATAATATAATTCATCATTTCTTGTTTTGTTTTCAATCTTTACATTTGGAGTTTCTAATAATACAACATTGCTTGTTGCTTGCATTAATGTTCCTTCATACCCTGTTGCTGTATCACAAACAAAACGAGCTCTTAAATACTTTGATGTTTCGTTATTTGTTACTGTATAAGTCGCACTTGTAGTAGTACTATTTAACTTTGTATTAGAAAGTACAGTCCAAGTTCCTGATAAAATATCACAACTCTCAAAATAAATCGTACCATCAAAAGTATTAGGATTCGTAATCGTTGCTGTCATTACGTTACCAATTGCATAATTTCCACTCAATTCTAAACGACCACCATTTTTACCTAACTTAGTTGTTAACTCAGCTACTTCATCTAGAGAATTTAAATCACTTTCATAAATAATGTATGTACTATTCCATTTCAAATCGTTCGCTACATTACTTCCATCCCAATAGACAATTTTCCATCCTCCAACCAACGCTTCTTGATGCGTTGTTGGAACAAGTGGTTCTTCACCTCCACTTGGTTGTATTTTATAATAACGTCCTGCTCTGGTTGGATACGTAATTTGCGTAGATGTTGCTGTTGTACTCTCCCCTACTGTTGCTTTCTCAATGCTTTCAACTGAACGCAGAGAAAAACGATTCAGATCGCCCGCTTCATTGCTTGCTCTTACTTCGCCATTTCCTTCATTAAGAGAAATTGTATTATTGCTAATTGATGCTTGTTCACTGTCCCACTTAATTGTTTCTTCCTGATTATTAATAGAAGCATTTTCTACAAGTGCTGATAAATTCGAATTTGTATTTACCCTCACACAACTTAATAAAGATAATTGTTGTGCTTTCTCTTTCATTTCTAAAATACACTTTAATTGAGGATAATAGTTTTCTTTTTTCACAAATCCATCAAGATCTAATTCATTTATTATTTGCTCATTGCTAAAAGCAGTGGCTTTTTCATCCACAATTGTATTAATACTATAATCATAAAAACAATTAATCACTTCTTTTTGAGAAAACAAAATACGCTTTTCCCCAACTAATGAAGCACTAATATAACTATTTTCAATATCCATATCCTTAGCAAAACCATATATATTTTCCGCTTTTAAATAACCACTTACATAACTATTAGTAATGTTTCCTGTTCCTTCTAACACAAATCCGGCAACATTTTTCGCTTCTACATTCATCAATACAAAAGTATTATTGAAAGTCGTAGCTTCACTTTTTAAAAGTAATGCTACATCTTTATTCGCATCCTCTTCCTCCACATAAAACCCACTGTTTTGAATAGTCGTTCCACGACTGGACTTTGCCAGCTTTCCTTTAATGATTACATTTTCAATCACAGCATTTTCTAAGTTTTGAAATAACGTATCTTGAACATTTTCAATCGTATATCCATTACCATTCAGATGACCTTGAAACGTTACATCATTTAAAACATTAGATGTTAATGTGATGTCATTCTCTAACACATAGTTTCCGCTCAAATCTGCCTTTACTTGTGCTAAATCATCTTCGTTTTTAATAATTCTTTCTTGTTTGTCATTCAAATCAAGTAAGCTTGTTATCGTAATAAATTGAAAACCAAGCTCATTATTTTCTTGATCAAACACTCGCACTTGGTAAACACCATTTTTATCATAACTATAATTTGCTTCAAACACTCCATTATGTTTTTCTTGTGCTACAACTTTATGTTCATTATTGACAAGAAAGTAAGCGGTATTAGTATGACGTGAAATAAGTTGCAATTGACGATCATGTAAGTCATTGATTTCAACATCTTTAAAATGATTGACTTCATAATTCGTTTCTTCTACTACTTCTCCTTTTTCATTGTTCGCTTGAACGGTATATGTTCCATTACGGTACACATCAAAAAAAGTAGTTGATGTCGCATCTTTCGATTCGATCGCAACCTCTTGCTGCAGTAGTGTAAAGCGAGTCACACCTTGTATTGATGTTGTCACTTCCAACTTCTTTGCATATGCATCTTGTTCTTTTAAAACAACTTCTATTTCGTTTGAAGTTTGTGCCTGCAATATTTCCAAACTTAAAACTTGGCTCACTACCATTGTTGTAATAAGCAATAATGCAAATACCTTTCTTTTTAGAATATTCATTTTTCCTTACCTCTTCTTTCTGTCTTTGCTTTTATCCCATGTTTCAATAAAAGAAAACACAACAAAAAAATTGTATTCTACAATCATTTGTTGTGTTTATGATATTGATTGGTTATCCCTTTATGTTTCATACCCTATCTCACTTACAGCTAAATCTAACTAGTCGTTATGATTAATTCTGTCTTTTAAAATTGTACTAACACGGAAACGAACTTGTTTTTTTGCAGGAACAATAATTTCTGTTCTGCGTTGTGGATCAAATCCTTTTTTCGCTTGCATCATTTTTACGTTAAATACACCTAATCCTCCAATTATTACTTTTTCTTCTTTTTCTAATGTTTCGCCTACCGTATCAATTAAACATTCCAAAATTCTATTGATATTTGTACTTGTTTCATTGGTTCTAAGCGCAACCTCTTTAATTAACTCTTTCTTTGTCATTCTCTCTCTCCTTTAATTAATAAAAACATTATTCTTACTAGTATATTGCGAAATACTAATGTCTTTCCTAATTTAATTATATCTTTTTAGTATTTGTTAAAAATCATGCGACAAGGGTGATATTTTTTAGAGAAAATAGGTGATGAAATGAAAAAGCGAACCATTTCGTTTGCGTTTTTGTCTAATTCATTAAAATATTTTCTATCAACACTTAAAAACACAAATAATATCACCTTATGAATAAACAAAAAACGTTCTCTTAAGAACGTTTTCGTTTATTATAGTCGACGATCGAATTTTTCAATTAATTCTGATTTCTTCGAAATGTTTAATTTGCTATAAATACTTTTCAGATGCGTACGAACCGTATTTTCACTGACCATCAAGATTTCTGCGACTTCTTTTGAAGTCTTAGAATCGATAAATAACATGATGACTTCTCTTTCTTTTGGTGTAAGTTGTTCAATAAGTTTGTCTTTCATCTGTTCCTTACGATACTCTTTTAGTAAACTCATTATTTTCTTTTCGTAGGTAGTAACTGGTTTAAACACCAAAAAGATGTCGTACAAGTATTCGTACATTTCAATAAAGATGGTGCTGATGTTATCCTTCTCACTCAATAGCAATAAGCGTTTTAATTCGCACATCGCTTTCTCGCGTTTGCGAGTGTAATAATAGGCAATCACCCTACCTAATAAAACATAATACATACCAAACAAGTGCATCTGTTGTTTGTAGTAGTTTTCTAAAATATCACAACTCAATAATACCTTCTTATAATTTGCTTGTTGAATATGGTATAGGATTAAAACGATGTAAGAGATTCCCCAAGCTTCATGTAAAATCGCAGTAGATGCGATGTCCTCTTCTTTAATCCAAGCCACAACCTCATCACGCTCATTATTTAAAATATGCAAATACGCTAGTGCGCAATCGATTTGACAATGTAGGATGGGGATGTTTGTTTGTTCATAAAATGCATTTAGTTTTTGTTTTACCTCATTAAAAACACTAACGTTCTTTTGCACAAAAGCAAGACGCCCTTGCAGCAATAAGGAACAAACACATATTCCAAGTTGTTGGTTTCGCATCGCTTCTTGATACGACAGGTTGGCTAATTCGAATACATTTTCATAGTTTCCTGTTTCATAATCCAATTCTGCTCTTGTTTGAAATTCACTTCCAGAGTTTACTCCATTGGATATTTGAATAAAGTATTTCACTTCATCTTGAATCGTTTCCACCAACTGTGCTAATTGTCCTTCACTGTGATGGTACAAATAAAGTAAATGGAAAGCCCCAAAAGTAGAAATCATTTGTGGGTAGGCAAAACGAGATTGTTTTCCTTGTAGTGCATCGTATGCCAAATGGAAATCTTTCATCATTAATGACACGTCATTATACTGCGAGAAAGCACGTATAAAGAAGTATTCACCTAATAAGTGTTTGGTATCCTTGCCATACTTACCTAACTCTAGATCCGTTCGAAACGCTTCTAGAAGCTTCATTCCACTAAACACATCAACGTTGGTTACCATATCGCATATATGCATTAAATAAATATAAGGATTGGCATACTTGTATTCATCTGGCATACGTTTGAATACCTGAATGATCAATTCTGGTGCAATATCCAAAAGACTGTATTCCAAACGTTTCATGATACGAATAATTTGATTAAAATTATTGCCTTCCAAGTACATCGCAATCGCATCCACAACATGGTCTTTTGTCTCAAACCATTCTCCAGCACTTGTGTATACTTCATCATAATTCAAATCACTCAACAACAATGCTTGCTTTAAGTGTTGGCGTAATAATTTTGAAAAAGTAAAGTTTTCAAAATCTATTTTACGAACTAAGATATGATTGCTTTCTAAATCACTAATCGCTTTTACTACTTCCTTGCTTTGGCATAAATACAAGGCTTGTTCCAAAGTAAAATGCGAAAGGATCGACAAACGCATCAACCCTTCCATTACTTCGTCGTTTATATAAGCAAAATTACCACGTTGTAGTAATGCTTTTAATTCACTCGTTGAAAAAATACTGCTTCCATTTTGCATCGAACGCAAAGCCATTTCAATGGCTGGTGTCCACCCCTCACTAAATTCATATAATTGATCCACTTCTTCATTTGTTAACTTGATTCCATGTTTCTTAAATATTTGTGCAATATCTGTTGCATTTAGTTTAAAGTCTTGGATTGATAAAGTAAAACACGATTTTTCTTCAAACAATCGTAATAAATTAAAATCGTTGATTTGTTGCATCAATAAGATGACATGAAGCTGTGAACTTGTTTGTTCTTTTAAAGCCAAACAAAATGTCACAAGTGATTGGTATTGCTCATCGTTAAAATCATTTAACACAACATAAAAATCCTGATTTAGTTTTTCACTAATTCTATCCATTACCAACTGCATTGAACTCGCATTATCTAAACTAATAGAAAATTGATTCGCAAGCTGTTGCATGATTTCTTGATCATTTCCTTCGTTGACTTGAATCCATATATAGTCTACTTTTTCACTTTCTAAAAAATGTTTTACACACTGTGATTTCCCATATCCATCCGGTGCGCAAATGATACTCAAATGATGTTGAAGTAAATGAAACAGTTTTTTATTTAAATCTTTTCGAAGCAAAGACATTCTGCTCCCTCCATTCGCCCAATTCACTATCACAATAGCATAAAATTTAACAATTTGGAATATATTTTTAATTGCACTATTGTTGCAGATTGTCGAAAACTGGCTTATCAAAGTGTTTTCTGTAAATTGGTAATAATTACTAATTATTTTGAAATGAATTTTAATTAAAAAAAAGAAGCAATTGTTGCCAATTGCTTCTTATCTTATGCTTTTTGAATAAATACTTTATATGCTTCGTATGCTTCCCATACGTCTGCTTTTGAAACGATTTCCCATGGTGCATGCATGTTCAATACAGCGACTCCTGCATCGATGACTTCCATGTTGTAGTTACCTAAAATATAAGCGATGGTACCTCCACCACCTTGGTCTACTTTACCTAATTCCGCTGTTTGGAAATTGATGTTTGCATCATCCATAATTTTTCTTAAACGAGCGATGAATTCAGGGTTTGCATCGTTACATCCGCTTTTCCCTCTCGCTCCAGTAAATTTATTAAAGACAACTCCTTTTCCTAAGAAAGCTGTATTTTTTCTTTCGTTTACTTCCGCAAACAATGGATCAAAACCTGCACTCACATCACTTGATAGCATTTTTGAATTCGCTAATGCTCTACGTACTTTTAAGGAAGAACTTCCTCCCATACATTCCATCATTTCCGCAATCGTGTTTTCAAAGAATAACGATTGTGCACCTGTTGCTCCAATACTTCCTACTTCTTCTTTGTCGACTAAAATTGCACATGTTGTATACTCACAAACACCTGCATCCAATACTGCAGCTAATGATGTATAAGCACACACTCTATCATCGTGTCCATACCCAGCAACCATACTACGGTCCAATCCATAGTCTCTTGCTTTCCCACTTGGTACCACTTCGATTTCAGCACTTAAGAAGTCTTCTTCTTCCATACCGTATTTTTCATTTAATAATTTTAAGATGTTCGCTTTTACTGCATCTTTTTCTTCCCCTTTTAAAGGAATGCTTCCAATCGTAACATCCAGTTTTTCCCCTTCAATTACTTTGGCAGCTGTTTTTTGTAATTGTTCCGCAGATAAATGCACTAATAAATCACTGATTCCTACAATTGGATCATTGTCATCTTCTCCGATTACAACATCAATTTTAGTACCATCTTTTTTAAATACTACACCATATAATGATAATGGTAATGTTACCCATTGGTATTTTTTAATACCACCGTAGTAGTGTGTATCTAACAAAGCAAATCCTTCACTCTCATATAGAGGATTTTGTTTCACATCCAAACGAGGAGAATCAATGTGTGCTCCTAAAATACGTAATCCTTCTTCTAATGGCTTTTTCCCAATCACAAACACAGCGATGTTTTTGTCCATGTTTGTTACATAAACTTTGTCCCCTTCTTTTAAAGAAGTGAAACTGCTCAAAGGTTGAAACCCTTTTGCTTGCGCTAAGCGAACACTTTCATTCACACATGCGCGTTCTGTTTTTCCTACACTAATGAAGTGCTTGTATTCTTCATTAAATGACATTACTTTTTTCATGTCTTGCTCGCTATACTTTTCCCAAGCTAATTTTCCGTACATATAATACCTCCTATATTTCTCTTGTATATGTCGCTAACCATTCTTTTTCTTCTTCTGTTAAGAATGGAGATACTTTTTGATATACCTCTTTATGATATGCATTTAGCCACGTACGACTTGCTTCATCTAAATATTGTACATCAATTAAATCCAAATCAAATGGAGCAAAGGTAATCGTTTCAAAATCCAAAAATTGCCCATACTCATTTTCCTTGTCTTTTCTAACAATCATTTCATTTTCACATCGAATACCATGGCTACCTTCAATGTATACCCCTGGTTCATTTGTGACAATCATACCTTCTTGTAAAGGCGTATCCTCTTTGCGATTCAGGGCTTGTCGCCAACGAATTCCATGAGGACCCTCGTGTACACTTAACAAATATCCTACACCATGTCCTGTTCCACATTTGTAATCCAAATAAATATCCCAAAGTGGTTGGCGTGCTAAAATATCTAAATTAAGTCCTGTACATCCTTCTAAGAAACGCGCTTTTGATAATTGAATCATACCCTTTAGGGTTAAGGTGAAATCACGTTTCCATAACGCTTCAACAGGCCCCAAAGCAAACGTTCTTGTGATGTCTGTTGTTCCTTCTAAATATTGTCCTCCAGAATCCACTAATAACAATCCTTCTGGTTTTAAAGTTGCCTTATCTTCTGGTGTTGCACTATAATGCATCATTGCTGCATTTGCATTATATCCTGCAATGGTTGTAAAACTCTCATCAAGAAAATGTTCTTGTTGAGCACGGCATTGGTGCAAATAAGTGGCAACGCTATATTCATCCATTGCTTGTGTCGCAACGTTATTTTTTAGCCAATACATAAACTTCGTAACAGCAGCACCATCTTTGATATGCGCAATACGTAAGTTTGCTAACTCTACTTTATTCTTTAATGCTTTCATCAAAGTTGTAGGGTTTGCTTTTGACACAATTTTTGCTTCTTTATTAATTGATTTCACAATGCGATAGTTAACGCGTTCCTTATCCAATAACACAATGTCATCTTGTGTAAAGTGTTTCACATCTTCATATATCGTATTGTAGTCTTTTATCGTTACGTCATTCGCATTCAAATATGCTTTCATCTTATCGTTTATTTTTGATTGGTCAACATAAAATGCGAAGCTATCTTCACTTACAATCACATACGATAACACCACTGGTGTATTTTCAATATCATTTCCTCGAATATTCATTAACCATGCAATATCATCTAATGATGTGATGATGTATTTACTTGCATTCCATTGTTTCATAACAATACGAACATCATTTACTTTATCTTGTAATGACTTCCCTGCATATGCCATTGTCAACTCGTACATTTCATCACTAGGTAATGCTGGACGATCTTCCCAAATTTCATCAACCAAATCCAAGTCATATACAATTGAAACATTTTTCTTAACCAATGCTCGTTCTAAGTTTTCACCAAAAATCGTGGAAACAACTTTTCCATCAAATCCTAATGTTCCATTCGTTTTGCTTTCCTCACGAATGAATTCCAAAGGACTTAAGAAACCTTTTTCACCCATTCGATAAAAATCGATACAAGTGTCCTTTAATTGTTTCTCCGCTTGGATAAAGTAACGACCATCACTCCATACAACCGCTTTTTCTTGTGTTACTACCATCATTCCTGCAGAACCTGTAAACCCTGATAACCATGCTCTTGCTTTAAAATAAGCATTCACATATTCACTATCGTGGTAATCACTGGTAGGAACAAAATACATATCGATGTCATGTTGTTTCATGACGCTTCTAAGTTTTGTAATACGTTCATTTATTTTATTCATTTTGCACCTTCTTCTCTCATTTATCTATTGTAGCTTAATTTGTTGCTTTTGTGTATCTTTTTACCTTATAAAAATAGGTAATTTTTATAAAAAAAGTGTTTCGAATTGCGCTTTGCTAAATGTAGCTCCACTTTTTTCTACTACCTTTGCACTTACGCGATTCGCATATCGCAATACCTCTTCCATATCTTTTCCTTGTGCGATTCCCATCATCGTTGCAGATGCATGGGCATCCCCTGCTCCAATCGTATCTACAACATTGCATAAAATCCCTTCTACTTCATAGAGCTTGCTACCATCAAAAGCCATGCATCCTCTTTTTCCAAGCGTTACGATAACAATGGATTGAAAGCGTTGGTGTAATTGTTTGATGGCTACTTCAATCGTATCACAACCACTTAATTGTTTTGCTTCTAGTTCGTTCAAATGCAAGATCGGTTTAAGCTTTTCTAATCGTTTCATTTTTGCTTCTGCTATTTTATGAACACTTGGTCCTCCTGCAAAGAAAACAGGAATTGCAGCCTCTTCTAAATAATCCAACATCGCCTCTCCACAAGTCTCATCAAGATCCAATCCACACACATAAACATAGCCATAGTTAACGTTCTTATATGGATTTAACCACTCTTTTTTAA
Source organism: uncultured Erysipelotrichaceae bacterium (assembly GCA_964370395.1). Lineage (GTDB taxonomy): Bacteria > Bacillota_I > Bacilli_A > Erysipelotrichales > Erysipelotrichaceae > JBGUVL01. The sequence goes on along the minus strand of CAYJIZ010000018.1, from coordinate 27,030 downwards.
ACGTATATTCTACACCATGGTGAGCCATGAAAGTGCGCTCACCGTTATTGTCAACAAGACAATAACAGCATCCATGTGCCGCGTCAGCAAACAGGCGATGTTTGTACCCCAATTGCTTTAAACTCTGTTTAATAAAATCGCCATATACGCCTGTACCAACTACACTCACTAAAGTACAATCAACTTGATGTAAGCGTAATAAATGAGCGACATTAAAAGCACATCCACCCAATTGCATCTGTTGATTATGAATGATGATATCGTCTTCTACTTTTGGAATAAAATCGACTGAAACAATAATATCACAAGTAATATTTCCTAACACTAATACTGGTTGCATCATGACTCTCCTTTGGCGTTTTTAACGCATTCATTATAGCAAATATCACGATGGAAAAAAAGGTGAACGAGTTAATGAGTCTATCAATAGTAATGCGTACTTCCATATGCTAAAATGCAATTATAAAAGAAAGGATGATTGCCATGCTAAAGCGATGGAGAAGAATTCGATGGATTTTAGTAATTGTAGCAGTACTATCCTTGTGGTTCATTCGTTACTTTGATTTATCGTTTTCGTTACTTTATGTTTTGGTTATCTTCTTTGCGTTGTTTGCCTTTTCTACGTTTAAAATATATACGTCAGCGCAAGATGATGACAACTAAAAAGAGTCTACTTCAAATGAAGTGGACTCTTTCTTATTATTTTACTCCGTATTCTTCGTAGTACGCATCGATTGCTTGTTTCATTGTGTCATCAATCAAAACTTCACCGTTGTATTCTTTGTTGTACAAGTGTTCTACAACATCTGCCATTGATACAATAGCATTTGCTTCAAAACCATATTTTTCTTTGATTTCTACTAATGCTGATTGGCTAGTTTTTCCACGTTCCATACGATTTAAAGATACAATCAAACCTTTGATTTCCACATCCGCTTGGGATTTTAAAATCGGGAATGTTTCTTCAATTGATTTTCCAGAAGTAGTAACATCTTCAATGATGACAACACGGTCACCATCTTGTAATTTTGTACCCAATAAGATTCCTGTGTCTCCATGGTCTTTTTCTTCTTTACGGTTACTACAGTAACGAATGTCTACACCATATAGTTCAGAAATCGCCATTGTTGTTGCCACTGCCAAAGGAATTCCTTTGTAAGCAGGTCCAAATAATACATCAAAATCCAAACCATAATTATCATGGATCGCTTTTGCGTAGTATTCTCCTAATTTGCGAAGTTGTGTTCCTGTAACATATCCTCCAGCATTCATAAAGAATGGTGATTTTCTTCCACTCTTTAACGTAAAGTTACCAAATTTTAGCACTTTACTGTCTACCATAAATTCAATAAATTCTTGTTTGTAAGCTTCCATCACATTCTCCTTATTGCATCATCGCTTCAATTGCGAAGTATGTTTCTTGTGGGTTATCGCTTGTTGTAATACTTCTTCCTACAACAATGTGATCACACCCTTCTTCTTTCGCGAAACTTGGTGTTGCGACACGTTTTTGGTCATCTTTACTATCATCGCTTAAACGAATTCCAGGTGTTACAGTCAAGAAATCATTTCCACATGTTTCATGAATCGCTTTTGCTTCGTGTACACTACATACCACTCCATCCAAACCAGCAGCTTTTGCATTTTTCGCATATTGAATCACGCTGTCCATTACTTCTCCAGGAATTCCTAATTGTTCATTCATCATTTCTTTCGATGTACTTGTTAGCTGTGTTACTCCAATACATAATGGACGTTTTCCATCGACTGTACCTTCACTCAATCCAACCATTGCAGCTTTCATCATATCAATTCCACCAGCACAATGTAAGTTAACAATATCAACATCTAATTTTGCTAGGTTTTTCATTCCCCCTTTTACTGTATTGGGAATGTCATGTAATTTCAAATCTAAGAAAATATGATGTCCTAATGCGCGGACTTCTCTTACGATGTCAAATCCACAAGCATATGTTAATTCCATTCCTATTTTTACGTAAATTGGTTCATTAAATCCTTTTAAAAAGTTCATTACTTCTTCTTTCGTTGAAAAATCCAACGCAACAATTGTTTTATTCATTATTTGTGGCTCCTTCCAATCGCATCTTTGATATCTTTTATTCCATACTTTTCAAATATGGAAGGCAATTCTTCAATAATTTGTTTGCATACATATGGTTCAACAAAATTTGCCATTCCCACTTGTACTGCACTTGCTCCAGCGTATAAGAATTCAAGTACATCTTGTGCACAAGTAATTCCCCCTACCCCAATAATGGGAATATTCACTGCTTTGTATACTTGGTATACCATACGAATCGCAACTGGCTTAATGGCTGGACCACTTAATCCACCTGTGACATTCGCTAACAATGGTTTTCCACTATTTAAGTCGATACGCATTCCTAATAATGTATTAATCAAAACGATTCCATCTGCTCCTGCTTCTTCTACTGCTTTTGCAATCGCAACGATGTCTGTTACATTTGGTGAAAGTTTAACCCATACTGGTTTTTTCGCCACTGCTTTTACCATGCGTGTTACTTTCGCAGCAAGTTCAGGTTGTGTTCCCAATCCAATTCCCCCATGTTTTACATTAGGACAACTGATGTTTAACTCAAAAGCTTTGATGACTGGATTATCGTTTAGTTTTTCTACTACTTCTACATAGTCTTCTTCGCTCGCTCCAGCAACATTTGCCATCACTTCTGTATCGAATTGTGCCAACCATGGTAATTCCTTTTCGATAATTACATCTACACCTGGATTTTGTAGTCCGATTGCATTCAACATTCCACTAGGTGTTTCAGCAATTCTAGGCGTTTCGTTTCCATATCGTTTTTGTGGTGTTGCACTTTTGATACAAATTCCACCTAGTATACTTAAATCATATAATTCTGCATATTCTCTACCAAACCCGAAGCAACCACTAGCAGGCATAATCGGGTTTTTTAAATGCAATCCTGGTAAGTCTATTTTAAGCATTATAACCCCACCTTTCCAATTGGGAATACTGGTCCTTCTTTACAGATACGGTAGTAAAGATCCTTGTCTTCTTTGTCTTTGCATACACATCCCATACACGCACCAATTCCACAAGCCATTCTTGATTCAAAGGAAGTGTACCCTTGTGTATATTGATTTTCAAGTGCTTTCAACATTGGTAATGGGCCACAAGAGTACAGGTAGGAGTTGGTAATGTTACGATTTTGAATCGCATCGATAACCGTTCCTTTTTCTCCATAGCTTCCATCCATCGTAGCCACACATACATCACACCCAAGTGCTTTGAACTCTGTTTCGTAAAAAACGCTTTGTGCATCATTGAACCCCAATACAACACTAACTTGTTTGTGTAATCGACGGTATTGTTTTGCTACTTCGTATAGTGGAGGAACACCGACTCCTCCACCTACGATTAAAATATTGTCTTTGTCTTCATGAATTGGAAAGTTACTTCCAAGAGGACCTAATACATCCAAACAGTCGTTTACTTCTAATTCACTTAATGCTTTTGTTCCTTCTCCTACCACCTTATAGATGATTGTGAAGGTATCTTCTTCGAAGCTAGAAATACTAATAGGACGACGTAAGCTGTATCCATCAATTTTGATGTTTACAAACTGTCCTGCTAACATTTCTTTGCCAAGAGTCGAGGAAAGAACCATTTTGTAGGTATCAGCAGCAATCGCAATATGCTCACTAATACGGCATGTTTCTACTCTCATACTAATTCTCCATATCGTTCATTGCGACTGCACTGAAACTCAATGATTCAATAACACGTAAGATTGCTTCTGCTGTATCCAAAGATGTTAAACATGAGATTCCATTTTCTGCAGCAAAACGACGAATTAAGAATCCATCTTTTGTCACTCCGCGATCTTGTGACATCGTGTTAATTACGTAGTTCACTTTTCCTTGAATGATCAAGTCTACAACGTTTGCTTCTCCTTCGTTCACTTTACTTACTTCCTCAACACGTACACCGTGGCTTTGTAAGAACTTACAAGTTCCACTTGTTGCATAAATTCCATATCCGATTTCTTCAAATCGTTTCGCAAGCGGTAACGCTTCTTCTTTGCTTGAATCAGCAATTGTCATTAAAATGTTTCCATGTGTTGGAACTTTAATTCCACTTGCTAACATTGCTTTGTATAGTGCTTTTTCAAGGGTAGCATCCCCTCCTAACGCTTCCCCAGTTGATTTCATTTCTGGTCCTAACGTCGTATCTACGCTTCTTAACTTCGCAAATGAGAACACTGGTGCTTTCACGAATACGCGATCTTTTTCAGGATACAATCCTTCATGGTACCCTTGTGCTTGTAAGCTTTCTCCCATTACTGCTCGAGTAGCCAAATCTGCCATTGAAATACCCGTTACTTTTGAAAGGAATGGAATGGTTCTACTACTTCTTGGATTCACCTCTAATACGAATACGTTCTCATCTTTATCAACAATGAATTGAATATTGAACAATCCGATAAATTGGAACCCTTTCCCAATGCGGATCGTATAATCCACAATGGTGTCTTTTACTGTTTGACTTAATGTTTGTGTTGGATACACTGAGAAGGAATCCCCTGAATGCACCCCTGCACGTTCGATATGTTCCATGATTCCTGGAATGAACACTTCATTTCCATCACAGATTGCATCGATTTCAACTTCTTTACCAACGATGTATTTGTCAACTAAGATAGGAGAATCATGTGTGATTTCCTTCATCGCATTTGTCATATATTTCTTTAAGTCTTCGTCGTTATGTACGATTTCCATCGCACGTCCCCCTAGTACGTAAGAAGGTCTTACTAATACTGGGTAGTGAATACGAGAAGCGATAGCCAATGCTGTTTCTACATCCAAAGCCGTTTCCCCTTTTGGTTGTGGGATATCTAGTGTATGTAACATCGCTTCAAACTCGTAACGGTCTTCCGCTTTGTCAATGCTTTCTAAGCTTGTACCTAAAATTTTAACACCGCGATCAACTAACTTATCTGCTAAGTTGATTGCTGTTTGTCCACCGAATTGTACAATTACTCCTAATGGTTGTTCCAAATCGATAATATGCATCACATCTTCAACCGTTAATGGTTCAAAGTATAATTTATCACTAATTGAGAAATCAGTTGAAACTGTTTCTGGGTTATTATTAATAACGATTGCTTCGTATCCTGCCTCACGTAAAGTCATAACACAATGAACGGTAGCATAGTCAAATTCTACCCCTTGTCCAATACGGATCGGACCTGAACCAAGTACGATTACTTTCTTTTTATCAGAACGAATACTTTCGTTTTCTTCTAAGTAAGTAGAGTAGAAATACGGTGTACTACTTTCAAATTCACCTGCACAAGTATCTACCATTTTGTAAACTGGGATAATGTTGTTTGCTTTACGTAAATCATAAATTTCACGTTCGTTTTGATTCCATACTTTCGCAATGTACGTATCCGCAAAACCATATTTTTTTACTTTGCGAAGTACTTCGATATCACCTACATTCGCACTTAGTAATTGTTCCAATTCATAAATGTGTTGTAGTTTATCCAAGAAGAATAAATCAATGTTTGTAAATTCATTAATCGCTTTTGTACTCACACCTTGACGAATTAATTTCATAATCGCATACATTCTTTCGTCATCGTGTTGGCGTACTTTTTGCCATAATTCTTCTTCTGTTTCAGGCAATTCTTTTAAATCGATATGATCGACTTTCATTTCAATAGAACGAATGGCTTTTAATAAACTTTCTTCAAAGTTTCTACCCAATGCCATTACTTCTCCTGTTGCTTTCATTTGTGTCCCTAAGCGGCGATCTGCACTTTGGAATTTATCAAATGGGAAACGAGGTAATTTTGTTACGATGTAATCAATCGTTGGTTCGAAACAAGCATAACTTGTTTTTGTTACCGGGTTGATAATTTCGTCTAATGTTAATCCTAATGCTGTTTTTGCAGCTAATTTCGCAATCGGGTACCCTGTTGCTTTTGAAGCCAACGCACTAGAACGTGATACACGAGGGTTTACCTCAATAACATAATATTCAAATGAAGTAGGGTGAAGCGCTAATTGTACGTTACATCCTCCACAGATTTTTAATGCACGAATAATTTTTAAGGAAGAGTTACGTAACATTTGGTGTTCTCTATCACTTAATGTTTGTGTTGGTGCAACAACAATAGAATCTCCTGTATGAATTCCTACTGGGTCAACATTTTCCATGTTACATACAACAATCGCATTGTCGTTGTTGTCACGCATTACTTCGTATTCGATTTCTTTGTATCCCGCGATACTTTTTTCAATTAAACATTGGTGTACTGGAGATAGCTTTAACCCATTTTTCGTGATGTCTTCAAGTTCTTCATCATCTTGGGCAAATCCTCCTCCTGTTCCTCCTAATGTGAAGGCAGGACGTACGACTACTGGATATCCGATTTCTTTCGCAAACACTAACGCTTCTTCCACAGTATGTACAATTGTACTTTCTGGAATAGGTTCGCCAATTTCCAACATTAATTCTTTGAATTTTTCTCTGTCTTCTGCTTTTTCAATCGCATCCAATTCCGTTCCTAAAATTTCTACGTTATTTGCTTCTAATACTCCTAGTTTTGATAATTCAACAACTAAGTTTAATCCCGTTTGCCCTCCTAGTGTTCCTAAAATAGCATCTGGTCTTTCTTTATGAATAATGCGACTTGCGAATTCCACAGTTAGTGGCTCAATGTATACTTTATCCGCAATTGCGGTATCGGTCATAATCGTTGCAGGGTTAGAGTTAATTAATACTACTTCATACCCTTCTTCACGTAAGGATTGGCATGCTTGTGTTCCTGCATAATCGAACTCCGCAGCTTGTCCGATGATAATTGGTCCTGAACCAATCACCATTATTTTCTTAATATCGTCTCTTTTCGGCATGCTTATTTACCCTCCTTCTTAAACGTTTCAATCATCTTATAAAATTGATCAAACAAGTAGTTTGCATCTTCTGGTCCAGAACTTGCTTCTGGATGGTATTGTACTGAGAATAGTGGGAATTGTGTATGTTTCACTCCCTCTACACTCTTATCATTTAATGCTCTGTGTGTCACTACTAATCCTGTTCCTTCTAGCGATTCTTCTTCCACTGCGTACGAGTGATTTTGTGAAGTGATCTCCGTTTTACCATTTGCCAAGTTTAGTACTGGATGGTTTCCTCCACGGTGACCAAATTTAAGTTTTGTCGTATTTGCTCCACAAGCCAAACTAATTAGTTGGTGTCCTAAACAAATACCGAACATTGGTACTTTTCCCATTAATTCTTTAATTGTCGCAATGGCTTCTGGTACATCTTTTGGATCTCCAGGCCCATTACTCAACATGATTCCATCTGGATGCAACGCCATAATATCTTTGGCACTTGTATCATGAGGAACCACTGTGATATCCATACGACGTAAATTTAATTCACGGATGATTCCATTTTTAGCCCCAAAATCTAATAATACGATTTTATCGCCACGATTAGGAATTTGGAATGCTTTCTTAGTCGAAACTTGTTCAACTTGGTTAGTTGGCATTTGGTAGTCTTTCAACATTGCTACTAATGCTTCTACATCTGCACCTTCCTCTGCCATAATTGCTTTCATCGTTCCAACATTACGAATAATTTTTGTCAGTTTACGAGTATCTACATCTGCAATTCCAGGAATGTTTTTCAATGTTAAGAATTCATTTAACGTCATCTCTGAGCGCCAGTTACAAGGTTTTTCGCAGTATTCTCCAACCACAAATCCAAATACAGCAGGATCAATACTTTCAAAATCATCACGATTGATTCCATAGTTTCCAATCATCGGATAAGTCATCATTACAATTTGTGTACAATATGACAAATCACTTAATACTTCTTGGTAACCCATCATGCTCGTATTGAATACAATTTCACCAACTTGAAAGTGATTTCCTCCAAAGCCGACTCCTTCAAACACATGACCATCTTCTAACACTAATAATCTTTTGCTCATTTACGCTTCCTCCTTTTGAAAGACAATTTTTCCATTCACCATTGTAAGCAATGGCATCTTATTCACAACATACCCATTAAATGGAGTATTTTTTCCTAACGATACAAATTGCTTTGCATCGATTACTTCTTCTCTATCATCTAAAACGACAAGATCTGCATCGTATCCTTCTTCGATTTTTCCTTTGTTTGCAAAACCAAATCGTTGTGCTGGTTTTGTCGCAATCACTTCAACAAACTGTTGCAATGTCATTTTGTTGTTTTTCACAAAATGGGTGTACACGAGTGGGATACTTGTTTCTAATGCAACGATTCCAAACGGTGCTTTTTCCATTGGTTTCGCTTTTTCTTCCTCACTGTGTGGAGCATGGTCATTCGCGATAAAATCGATGGTTCCATCCAATAACCCGTTTACCAAAGCTTGGCGATCTTCCACACTTCGCAGTGGTGGATTCATCTTATGATTTGTCGTTTGTACGTCCATTTCACTTAACAATAAGTGGTGTGTTGTCACTTCACCACTCACATCCGCTCCCAGCGCTTTGTATTTTGCTAATAGTGCAACGCTTTCCTTCGTACTCATGTGGCAGATGTGATACTTACATCCTGTTTCATAAGCTAATTTTAAATCTCTTTCGACTTGTACCCATTCGCATTCACTTGGAATACCCAAGTACCCTTGTGCTTTGTTCTGTTTTCCTTCATGAACACAAGCAAGCGGTTTACGATAATGCATGTCTTCTGTATGGGCAACAATCATCACATCATTGTCTTTTGCACAATGCATCGCTTCTAGCATTTTATCAACTTGTTGAATTCCGACACCATCATCAGAGAAGGCATGAATCCCTAGTTGTTTCAACGCTTTCATATCTACAATCTCATTTCCTTCTTCTTGTTTTGTTATACAAGCATAAGGAATGACATTCACTTTCGCATCCGCTTCTATCTTTTTCAAATACGCTTGCATCGTTTCCACATTATCTGGAAAAGGAATGACATTAGGCATTGCCATAATTGTCGTATACCCTCCACGAGCAGCAGCAGCACTTCCTGTTGCGATGGTTTCTTTGTATTCAAAACCTGGTTCTCTTAGATGTGCATGCACATCCACTCCCCCAGGAATAAGTAATTGTTCTTTGCAATCATATGTGTTCGCATCACTTTCAATAAAATCAGCAATTCGCACAATTGTATTACCTTCAACCAAAATATCAACAATTTTTGTTTCGTTATCTTTCACTACTATTTTCGCATTTTTTAATAGTAACATTTTATTCTCCTTCAAAGCTTTCTTCAAACGCATGTTTGATCATTGCTTTTCGTACGTATACTCCATTTTCCATCTGTTTGAAAATACGTGACTTTGGATGTTCAATTAATCCACTTTCAATTTCCACATCGCGATTAACAGGAGCAGGATGCATAATGATTGCATGTTCTTTCATTCTTGCTACACGCTCACTTGTTAAGCCATATTTCGCTAAGTATTCTTTACTACTCATTGCTAACGCTTCACTATGACGCTCATGTTGAATGCGTAACATCATTACCGCATCAGCCCACTCTACCGCTTCATCCAAAGGCATATACAGCTCTTTGTTATCCACATAGAATTCTGGTCCACTGAAGCGAACTTCTCCACCTAGACGTGCTAGGGTGTCAACATTGGAATTGGCAACACGTGAATGGTTGATGTCTCCCACGATGACTAACTTGATATCTTTGAATGTATGAAATTCTTGGTAAAGTGTTAGCATATCAAGCAAACATTGACTCGGATGGTTTTCACAGCCATCCCCTGCATTTAATATCGGCACATGAATGCCTTCTAACTCTTTGAAGTATTCGTCTTCATTATGACGGATAATCAAACCTTCATACCCGATCATTTCAAATGTTTTTACTGTATCGTATAGCGTTTCTCCTTTTTTGGTAGAACTCGCCTCTGCTACAAAATCCACAACTTTGCAACCCAATTGATGTTCTGCACTCGCAAACGAATAGTGCGTTCTCGTACTTGGTTCAAAAAAAAGATTCGCAACCAATCGAGACTTCGATAATTGCCAATCTTTTCGAGAACAGGAAAACGCCATCGCATCATTTAGGATACTCATAATTTCATCTACAGATAGTTGATTCATTGTAAGTATGCTTCTTTGATTCATATCGATTCCTCCTAAATTACGTATTTATTTAGAAAAAAAGGCCTCAGCTTACGCAAAAGGACCTTATCATTGGTAGTTTTGTATTCACCTTCATAACCTCTCTGGATTATTTTAAAGGACCTTTTTTTACTACGTATATGATAACAAGAATCACCTATTATTTCAATCATTATTTATGAAAATTTTTATGTAATTTTCACTTCCCTCTTTCATCAATTCCAAACCCTTTAAAATAGCGATTTTATCATGTAGCTACTGCTTGGATTCGATTCCTTTGATCATTGCGATAATCTCTTCATTTAACATAATCACCGCTTGGTTACGCCCTGCTTCTTTGGCATAATAAAGGGCACGATCCGCAATAGCGAAAGCTTCATCAAAAGTAAGCGATGATTGAATAAACGCAACACCGATACTATATGTCTGGTATTTTTCCACATCGTTAGGAAAAAAGATCTTTCTTCCTATTTGTAATAATTGTTGTACCATTGCCTTTAAATCGCTAAGTGAAGTGACATCAGATAAGAAAACAAAAAACTCATCTCCACCAAAACGTGCTAATATCGTATCTTTATTCATAAAGGTTTCCACCAACCTGGCACTACGTAAAATTACTTCATCACCAAACTGATGCCCATACAGGTCATTCACCTCTTTGAATTTATCAATATCGAATAAAATAAGTGCTTGGCTCGTATCGACTTTGCGCTGTTGCAACATACTATTTACATATTTTTTAGCGTACACTTTATTCAATAAGTTAGTAAACGAGTCTTTTTCAATTTCTTTTTGCAATACTTGATTTTCTTTGTATGCACTATGCACTTCACTTTTAAAGTGATCCAGCTCCAATGATACCATTACATTTTGCACATAGGTCTTATGAAACAAACTAGCATAATCACTACTTTTTAAGAAGTAATCTTCGTACACCAAACACTTCTCATGCGAACCATCTGGTACAAATGCGCGATAGAAGTCGACTCTTAATTTTGATAAGCGAAAATCAAATGCTAACATTCGCATCGGATGGTTGATTTCATCCAAGTGAAGCTGAATGTTTTTGGCTGTTGCTTCGTCACCAATTTTAATACAAATCTCAAACAATTCCACAAAACCACGATAAAAATAAGCAGGTTGACTCGTCTTTTCGCTTGCTTCAATGAACTGCAAAACAAGGGGAGCAATGAATTCATTGCTTTGGTTCACATAATGACGACGTACATCTTTTAAAATCCGTAACGCTTCAATCACTCGTTTGTTTGGTTTTGTAACATGGTCTTCATGAAAACGATACAAATATTCAAAGCGTCCATTGTCATTATAATAACAAGTAGCTTCACAAAGATTCACTAATATGGTTTCCAGTAATACTTCGTCATAACAATCGTACTCCATGTACATCTCATACGCTTCATTAAAATAATACGTTGCCGTTTTGAATTCATCTAGCCAGACAAACAAACTTCCAATATTATTCAAGATAATGTGTTTGAAGTGAAAAGAATCATTCGAATTCGCAACGCGATACGCTTTTAAAAATTGTTTCAACGCAGAAAAATAATCCGCAATACAGGCAAATACATTTCCTAGTTCGTTATGGCATTTCATCTTATACCAATACAACTCTCCTTGTTTGGCATATTGAATCGCCGTATAAAAATGCTGAATGCTTTCTTCGTGCAAATTCATCGCATTTAGGTATATTGCTTCATAATACGCACTTGCACACAATGCTTCGATATGATTCGTTGCACTGGCTTGTTTTTCGAGTAAATCGATGGTTTCTTTCATTTGGATATACTCTTTTCGTTTCTCAAATTGTATAATTTTTGCGATTAAATGTTCGATGCTCATAGTGTCACCTTTTCTTGCTTTGTTTTTTTTATAAATTAATTATACCTTTTTTAAATAGAAATTTAAATTGAAAACAACGAATGGTAGTAATTAACAAAAACAACGCAAAACAGTGCACTTTCGTACACTGCTTTGCGTTTTAGAGAAAAGAAAATTCCGCTTATATAATTTTAATTTCCGTTGCACAATCATAGAAATGTACTTTGCTTAAATCAAAAGTCAATTCTATATTATCATGTGCTTTCACATCAAGACGCGCTGATACTTTTGCGATCATCGCTTGCTTGTGAATATTTCCATGTAAGATGTATTCATGACCCAACAATTCGCTTACGTCCACTTTGAAGTTAAAGTGTGCACTTGGATAGGTATCAGCAACGATTCCTTCTCCATGTAAGTCTTCTGGTCGAATACCCATGATTACTTCTTTGCCTTCGTAAGGTTTTAAATCATCCAAATACATTTTTGGTAAAGTGATCTTTTGCTCACTGATGATAAAATGTCCTTCTTCGTATACACCTTTAATAAAGTTAGTTGCAGGTGCACCCACAAAGCTAGCAACAAACATATTTGCTGGATTGTTGTAGATTTGTGATGGAGTACCAATTTGTTGAATGTACCCATCTTTCATTACTACAATACGCGTTGCCATTGTCATTGCTTCGGTTTGGTCATGCGTAACATAAATTGTCGTAGCACCGATACGTTCGTGTAATTTGATAATTTCTGAACGCATTTGTACACGTAATTTAGCATCCAAGTTAGAAAGTGGTTCATCCATTAAGAATACCTTTGCATTTCTAACAATCGCTCTTCCTAGTGCAACACGTTGTCTTTGACCTCCGGACAACGCTTTTGGTTTACGATCTAAGTACTGTTCGATTTCTAAAATACGTGCAGCCTCTTTTACTCGTTTGTCGATTTCTTCTTTTGGCGTCTTTTTAATTTTTAAACCAAATGCCATATTATCGTAAACACTCATATGTGGATACAGTGCATACGATTGAAACACCATGGCAATGTCGCGATCCTTTGGTGCGACATCATTTACTAATGTATCATCAATGTAAAGCGAACCTTTCGTAATTTCTTCTAACCCAGCAATCATACGTAGAGTTGTACTTTTCCCACAACCACTCGGTCCTACAAAAACGATAAATTCTTTGTCTTTGATTTCTAAGTTAAAATCAAATACTGCTTGTACATTATTATCATATATCTTATCTATGTGTTGTAATGTTAAATCTGCCATATGTTCCTCCTACTTATAACGCTTGTTGTAAATGTATAAAACACTTATCACACCAGCTAATCCAATTAATTCTGCGCTTAACCCTGCATAGCCTATATTTTTTTGTCCCACTACGACAAGTACTACGGATGCTACAAAGAGAAGCAGTAATAGTATATTTTGTACTGTATGATTCATCATAACCTCTCCTTAGTCCTTTAATCCACCAAGGGTCATTCCTTGGGTTAATTTTTTTTGTACCATAATATACAAAATTAAAGTAGGTAACATAACAATGACCAAACCTGCATACATCATCCCATATTCTGCTTTTCCTCTTGTTGCTTGCATTAAATTCATCAACCCGACAGGTAATGTTTTTGATGTTCCTGGAAGCAGTGTTAACGCGATGATGTATTCGTTCCAAAAGGCTAAGAAATTAAACAAAATAACCGTAACAATGCTCGGTTTTGCCATTGGTATCATCACTTTTATCATTGTTTTAAAATAGCCACATCCATCAATTAATGCCGCTTCTTCGTAAGCAGTTGGTAATGTTTTAAAATAACCACTTAATAAATAAACAGTAAAGGGAATGGCAGTTGCTGCATATACTAGTGCTAAGACAAAAATATTATTTAGAAATAATTCGCCTCCTACCATATTGTAAGCAACCTCATCCCAATCAAGTAGCATCAAGAAGATTGGTACTACAATATAGTTCACTTTAATGAACAGTCCTGCCATCATTGCCGTATTAAGAAATTTCTTTCCTTTGAATTGAAATCTTGCTAATACATAGGAAGCAGGAAGGGCAACAACTAATAATAGCAATAAACCAAGTCCCGTTGCAATCACAGAGTTCATAAAATATTCCCCCATGTTCGCTTTTTCAAATGCATTTACAAAATTGGCAAAATGAACACTTGTTGGAATCGACCAAGGATTTCCATAAAATTGCGAGTTTTGTTTAATCGATGCCATAAATACCCAAGCTACGGGAACGATAATAGAGATCGCAAGTGTAATTAAAGCCACGTAGATAAAGATTTTATACAGGCGTTCTGTACTCATACTTTTTTTGTTTTTCACTTACATTCCTCCTAAAATTCCAATACTTCACGTTCTGTTGCTTTATTTACAAGAGCACTTAAAACAAACGAGAACAAGAAGATAATAACACCGATAGCCATACCATACCCATACGAAGCGTTGGAATATGCTTGCTTATACATATAACTAAGCACTGTTTCACTCGCTCCACCTGGTCCAGAACCAAATACCTTTACAAAAAGGAAACTCAAATTAATACAGCTAATGATAAAAAAGGTCAAAGTAGTTCGAATATTGTCCCAAACAAGTGGTAATGTGATGGAAAAAAATTGTTTTACCTTACCTGCCCCTTCTAATGCTGCGGCTTCGTATAAGTGTTCTGGAATGGAACTCATACTTGCCATATACATAACCATATAATAACCAATCGCCTGCCAAATCATCGCCCCAGCAATCGCATACAACATAATATTAGGATCTCCTAAATACTTTGTTGTTTCCCATGTATCTGGTTGAAATAGTGCTTGTATACTATTTAATAAACCGTTTGTGGAAGGATCGTAAATAGCTGTGAAAATCGATGCGATAACAACAACCGATAAAATATTAGGGATATAGAAAATAACACGGAAGAAATTTTGCCCCTTAATTTTTTCACGAACTAAGATACTAGCAAATAAGATAGCGATAGTTAAGGTTACGATTGTAACCATCACAATCAACAATATCGTATTTTGCAAGGCTTGTATAAAGTTCATATCAGCAAATAATATTTTAAAGTTATCAATACCGACAAATTGCTTGTCTGCCGATAAGCCTCCCCACTTTAACGTTGACATCCAAAACACATTTAGTGTTGGAATAATCATAAAAACGGTAAATAAAATGATAGCAGGAGCCAAACAAATCGCAATAAATCTTCTTTTTTCTTTCTTTTTGTTCATAACGCTACTCCTTTTTTTTCTAAAATAGCGGTGTTATCCACCGCTATTTACATTGCTTATTCAATTATAGATTATGCGTGTTTATTTGTCATATTTTTTTACGGCATCAAGCACTGCACTATACCATTGATCAACCGTTTTTGTTCCATTTACAACTTCATTTACAGTACCATATAAGATACCTTCAGGACTTGTTAAATCAACTCCTTCTACTGTTTCTTTGAAGACAAATCCAACTGGGTTAGATTTCGCTCCATTGTCATACACACTGTAGTATAAAATGTTTTCATCGTTTTCTTTCATAATCTTAGTAGAAGCTGTTGTGATTGGCATAACTGCACCAACGTTGTATTCTCCTTCGATTACTTTATCGTTTTCATCCGTTTTTGGAGCTCCGTATTTGTAGAAAATTTCAGCTGCTTCATCACTGTACATGAAGGCGATAAATTTTTTCGCTAACTCTTTGTTTTTCGCTTTTTTAGGAATGTATACTTGTTCAACAAACGCTGTTGAATAAGAATCAGAATCAGCATTTAATTTTGGTAACGCTGTGAATCCCCATTCAAATCCTTTTGCTTTTGGAGCATCGCTCATTTCACCTGGTAACCAAGTTCCATTTGGAACAAATAACGCTTTGTTATCCAAAATTAATTGTTGGTTTTTCATATATGCATCTTTGTTTGCATTTGCCACTGTGTTTGCTTCTGTATACGTAGCTAATTTACCAACGATATCGAAAGCTTCTTTTACTTCTTTGCTTTCCCATGTTTTTGTATCGTAGTTCATTAACTTAGTGTAAGCATCAGGTCCAGCAGTCACATTTAATAACGCTGAGAAGAATGCATCGAAGTAACCAGTTGTTGGGTATGTAAATAAAGCAATTCCTTCTGCTTTTGCTTTGTCTCCTAAAGCCCACATTTCATCCCAAGTTGTTGGTACTTCCCAACCTTTTTCTTTAAATAAACCAGCATTGTAGAATAATCCACATGGTGCATAGTTGATTGGTGCCAAATACATTTTTCCATCCCCATAAGGGCTAGAAGTTAACGCTTCACTGAAACCTGGAAGAATTTTATCACCAACGTTGACATCTTCACCAGGTACGTCCATTTCCAATACATCACTAATGTCCGTAATTTGTTTTTCAGCAGCCATTGTATCTGTTAATTTTCCTTCTGCTCCAAGTGATAAGTAAACTAAATCAGGAACGTTTTTTCCTGAAGTTAAGACAGGGCGTAATGTTTCCGCAATGTTTTTTTCAAGTGTTAATTCCACTTTAACATCGTTTTTCTTTTCGAATACTTTAACGACTTCTTCCCATCCCTTCGTTCCATAACCTCCATTTAATCCAGAGATTGTTAAAACATTTTCATCTTTTCCTTTGTCGCCAGAACCACCACACGCTACTAGTGACAATGCCATGAATCCAACCAAAGCACTTGATAATAACTTTTTCATAGTTTCCTCCTTGTTATTTATCTCCATGAATTTATCTTAGTCTAAATGCGAGCGCTTTCACAATACAAATCTTGTCTTGTTTTTTATTAATATTGCGCTATGTCCATCTAAACAACATATCTTAATTATTAGGGTTATCAAATTTTGATAACCCTGTTCATTTTGTCGAAAATGAACTTTTAATCAATTGAAAACCATTTGATCTGTGACTCGTTTAGCTCTACCACAAAGGAAGAACCATCTCCCTTATACACCACACTTTCTTGTGGTTCGTACGTATTATTCACAACACAAAAACTATTGGTACTTGGATACACATTCACTTCTACATTGTAGTTCTCACAATACCAACGTTTCATTTCATCCTGTTTGTTAGCTGCATAAAATAAGCTTCGATACAACAAACGCGCATTTTCAAAACTAAATGGTAAGCCTGACATGTATACACTGTGTCCTTTGCCATAAGTAGAAACGGCTAAGTTAACAGATTTGTTTTTAAGTCGTACAACTTGTGTGTCTGGAAGAGCATAAATGTTTTTCATCGCTTCTCCAAAATTCGCATCTTGCGACAATTGTTCACTGATGAAATGTGTCTTGCAATCCCAATTGTACTTATCTGTTGATAGGGAGAAGCCCAATTCTTTGTCTACTCCTAACACATCAAACAATTGAAAATACTTTCCTTCTTTTTGGTAAGCACTTGGCTCTCCAATTCCGATAAATCCACCACCTTCGTAAACAAATTTACGAATGGCACTCACAATTTTCGGATTTGCCCAGTATTCTCCACCACTAAATGCATCGTATGCCTCTCCTACATTGATGATGACACCAGCATCGTCTAAACAGCTCGCATCTTCTAAAATGTCATCAAAACTCATGAAATTTACATCAAAAGGCATTCCACTCAACGCTTCTAATACACCAGAATAAGAATAATATTCTTGGTAAGATAGCGCATGGGCACTCATATGTGTTCCCCAACTGCGAATTTTACCCCAGCTATTTAACACCGTTACCTTAAATGGCATCAACAATGGTTGTAAGCCATTCACATGTTTGTAAAGTTCTCTAAACTCATCGCATACCGATGTGATATAATCAACAAAATCTTCAAACTGCAATGCTAACTTCAAGTAACCTCCATACCCGATACGATCTACTGGCTTACGTAAAATAGCACGGCGTGCTGTTACCCAGTTTTCTTTCGCTTCTTTGATTGGGTTTCCCCCTTCATAAAACGTATCAGGGAAGAAATATGGTAAGAAACGACCTTCTGTGTATTTCACACCAGGAATATCAGAAATCAAACGTAGTGTTGTCCCATTTCCAACCGAACCGACTACTGCATCAATTCCCAAATGTTGAAAGTACTTCCCATATGGTTCTGTCCCAATCCAATGGTCACCTAAAAACATCATTACTTCTTTGTTTCCATCATGCGTTAACTTCACAAACTTTTTAATCAGGTTTGCCACTTCTCTTTGTTGGAAGTCTAAGAAGTCTTTGAATTCTTTGCTTGGAACACAAAATGTCGTATTGTGGTACCCTTGGTTAATGATGTATTCTGGTCGAAATGGATAACCCACTTCTTGTTCAAACTTTTCTAAAATATATGGACTCACACTAGCACTATACCCAAACCAGTCCACGAATTTCTCGCGTGCGTACTCATCAAACATCAAAGTAAATTGATGGAAAAATGTCGTATAGCGTAGCACATCGATTTCTGGATGTTCTTTGATCCATCGTTCTAGTTTCTTTAACACATATTCTTGGGTTTTTGGTAAACGAACATCGTATGTCATCTGGTGTTCTTCCCCTTCCCATTCATTGGTTAAGGAGTTGTACATATGTACTGGATCCCAAATCACAAAAGCCAAAAAGCTAACTGTATAAGAATGAAATAACGTCGCATTGTTGATTGTTACTTCAAAATTTTCTTCATTATAAGACCATTGTGAACAATCCACCACTTCACCAGTCGTACGATCAATCACTTCCCACCATCGTGTTATGTCATGAATCGTATTTGGTTTCAACTGGTCCTTATAGTAATGTTCCATGATTTTAATTTTTAGAGTGGTACTTGTCGCACTGACAAAATCACTCATTAAATACATCTGTTGAATTTCATCAGGATTCTTCATTGCCCATTCATTATCTTTACGCGTTGTATAATATGTCGCGTATTTTTTCACATCCAAGTTTTTTAATTGCTCTGGCATCGTTGTACCATCACAATCACGAATCGCATCTGCACCCCATGCTTCAATAATGCGTAAGGTATCATCTATGACATCGACATCTGTTGGGACGGTTACGCGCCCTTTGTTTTTTTCCATTTGTACATCTCCTTTGCGTCTGTAATGCCTTCATCATACAAATTCACTATTCGACTGTCAATATCACCACTTTCTTGAAAAACGGCAATAAAAACAAGATTTCTAAAATCAAATGAGCATAAATGAAAGAAAATAAACATTAACGAAAAAAATCAACTACTTTTTTTTATACATATTGCTGATTTTCATTGATTGCAATATTATATGATTCACAAGCCCTTTTTTTTGAGTATAATAAGGGTGAAGGAGTTTACTATGAGCAACCAGAGATACCAAGTTAAAGATTATAAGTTAGAGAAAATGAATGTTCAACTGTTGTATATCACACAGGCAAAATATGATGTAGACTGGCATAGCATAAAGCATACCCACCACTTCACAGAATTATTTTACGTGATTCGCGGAACAGGAAGTTTTTTAGTTGAAAATGAGCAATTCCCCGTAAAAGAAGATGACCTAATTGTGGTTAACCCCAACGTTTCTCACACCGAAGTAAGTAACCCCGATTCCCCTTTGGAGTACATTGTACTCGGAATTAGTGGTTTACAGTTCTTAAGTGAGGACAGTGGTGATGTTTATGATTATAGTATGCATAACTACTACAATTATAAACATGAAATTTTATTCTACTTACGTACATTGGTGGAAGAAATTAAAAACGAAGACGAAAATTACGAAGCGATTTCGCAAAACTTGTTGGAAATTTTAATTTTAAATATTATACGACGTACTAAGAAAAAGATTTTATTGAAACCAACAAAGAAAGTAAACAAAGAGTGTCGTTTTATTGAACAATACATTAATGAACACTATGCAGAAGACATTACACTTCAAAAGTTAAGTGATCTTACGTATTTAAACAAATACTACATTGTTCATGTATTTAAGAAATACAAGGGGCTTTCGCCAATTAATTACTTAATTGAAAGGCGTATTCAAGAAGCAAAAAACTTACTAGAAACCACAAACTACTCGGTTTCAAAAATATCCGACATCACAGGGTTCTCTTCGCAATCATATTTTTCACAAACATTCAAAAAAGAAATGAACATGACTCCAAACCAATATCGTAAGATTATGGAGAAGCACAATAAAAACAGCAATTAAGCTGTTTTTTTGTTTGTCAGATTACTTTTGGTAAGTAATTTGTCCTTCTACAATCGTATACAATACATTTGTTTGCACATCCATAATGTTTCCATCACAGATCACGACATCCCCATCTTTTCCTACTTTTAAACTACCAACACGATCATCTACTTCAATGATTTGTGCAGCGTTTATCGTGATTGCTTTTAATGCTTCCATTTCGCTTAATCCACTCTTGCTTGCCAAACCAGCACAAAGTGGTAAAAACTCTTGTGGAACCACTGGAGAATCGGTGGTGATTGCTACTTTTACCCCTGCTTTTTGTAATAGCGCTGGAGTTTCAAATGTTTTATTTTGTAGTTCAAACTTTGATTTATGTGTTAAAGATGGACCAACAATCGCATCAAATCCACTCGCTTTTACATCGTCCACGATCAAATGACCTTCGGTACAATGATCTAATGTCATATTCAAATCGAATTCTTTCGCAATACGAATCGAGGTAAGAATATCATCCGCTCGATGAGCGTGTGCTTTTAAAGGAATTTCCTTATTTAACACTGGTATTAAAGCTTCTAATTTCATGTCATATGCTGGCATTTTCGTAATGTCATCCGCATACTCTTTTAATGTCATATAACGTTTTGCTTTTAATAATGTTTCGCGAAGTAACGCAGCTGTTCCCATTCTCGTTTTAATTTTAGAATTGTTGTAGACACGCTTTGGATTTTCCCCAAAGGCACATTTCATCGCAGCATTTTGTTTCAACATCGCTTTGTCGATACTGTTTCCTACTGTTTTGTAAATGCTCACTTGCCCACCTAATACATTCGCACTTCCAGGAGCAACACAAACCGTTACAATTCCGTGTTCGTTCGCCAAACGTACGGTTTCGTCCATCATATTAATGGCATCAATCACTCGTACATGAGGTGTAATAGGATCGATCATTTCATTCACATCATTTCCTTCATCACGAATACCCGCTTCTTCTAATCCGAGATGACAATGTGCTTCTACAATTCCTGGATACACATTGCAACCACTCGCATCAATAGTCTTGCAATCTTCGTTTATAGAAGGTGCGATCGCTTGAATTAGGCCATCATCGCCAATTAAAATATCTAGTTTTTCTGCTACATCGCTTTCCATTGTATACACATTTCCATTTTTAATTAATAACATATTCATCCCTCCTAGTTATTATCATAAACAAATTTTTCAATTATTTTTTCTGCACATTTCACACCGTCAATCGCACTTGAAGTAATCCCACCAGAGTAGCCTGCACCTTCTCCACAAGGATACAATCCTTTGATGTTGGATTGCATTGTCTGCGAATCTCTGATGATACGAAGTGGCGAAGAAGACCTTGTTTCCACCGCACTTAAAATGGCATCATCAAGTGCAAATCCATGTAATTTTTTATCAAAATCTTGCAGTCCTTCAACGATTTTTTGCGCAATATCTTGCTCAAGTAAATCATGTAAATTACATAAATGAACCCCCAAAGGATACGAAGGTTTGATACTTTTTATCGCTTTTGATGGTACTTTTTTAATGAAATCCGCAACCAGTTGAGCAGGTGCTGCATAAGTATTACTCATTTGGTATGCTTTCTTTTCTAACGCATCCAAATAGTTCATCCCACCAAAAATATCGTCACCAAAACGCTTGTGATCCACTTGTACCAAAAGTGCACTATTGGCATTTTCTTCGTCTTGTGCATAATTACTCATTCCATTCACAACGACATGTTCTTTTAGTGATGTCGCTGCTACCACACTTCCTCCTGGACACATACAAAATGTATAACATCCTTTTTGGTTGCTTAAAAAGTAACTCGCACTAGCTAATGAAGGGTGGTTTGCATAATCATGATACAGTGCTTCATTGATCATTTTTTGTTTATGCTCAATACGAAGTCCAATCGCAAACGATTTAGCCTCCATTTGAACACCTTGCTCATGCAGTGTCGTAATCGTATCACGAGCACTGTGTCCCAAAGCTAAAATTACTTGTTTGCTTTCATAGCTTTTCGTTTTTGTCTGTACTCCTATTACGCTTCCCTCTTCCAACAATAATGAGGTTACTTGTTCATTAAAGTGAACACTACCACCCAAACGAATAATTTCGTTTCGAATGTTTTTTACGACGATTTTCAAGCGATCACTACCGATATGAGGTAAGCCTTCGTATGTAATTTCCTTTGGTGCACCAAACTTTACAAGTACATCATAAATCATTTGTACACGAGGATCTTTGCTTCTTGCGGTTAACTTACCATCAGAAAACGTACCAGCTCCTCCTTCACCAAATTGAATGTTACTATTTTCATTTAACATGCCTTTTTCAAAAAAAGTTGCCACACTTTCACTTCGTGCTTCTACATCTTCTCCACGTTCTAATACAATGGGACAATATCCTTGTTTGGCAAGTACATAAGCTGCAAACATACCTGCAGGCCCAAATCCAACAACAATTGGAGGATGTTTTAAGAACTGCGCTCCTTTTTTTAAGTAATAAGAATACTTTTGTGGGGAACGCGATACATCTTTTATTTTCTTTTTCAATATCTCTTTTTCTTTGTTTTTTGCTAGTGTTACATCCACACTATATACAAAATACAATTGTTCTTTTTTTCTTGCATCAATGTTTTTACGATGCACTTGGTAATGTATTTCTGCTTGTTTCGAAAGACGTAATTTCTCACGAATTTTTTGTTCTAAGTCTTGTTGTTCCTCTATCGCTATTTTTATTTGACTAATACGTATCATAATACCCAACTTTCTATACTATCCATTATAACAAACACCCTTCATAAATAATATATGATAATTCATGTTTCCACAAAAAAAGCTTTCCTAAGAAAGCTTTTTAATCATGATAAAAACGAGGAACGCGTTTTGATATTTGCGTAAATGTTTCATTATTTATCGTATCAGCAGCTCTTGATAACTCATCAATACAAATGCATTGTTCTTTGTCTACCCCAACAATAACAGCAACATCGCCTTCCTTCACATCGTCAACTTCACTCACATCAACCAAACATTGGTCCATGCATATGTTTCCAATCACTTTGCAACGTTTTCCTGCAATGCTTACTTCTAAGTCATGATGCGAAGCATTACGACGTAATCCATCCGCATACCCTACACTTAATGTAGCTACTTTCATATCTTTCGCAGCGACATAATTACGTCCATAACAAACACAAGTTCCCTGCTTCACTTCTTTTACTAGTGAAACATTCGCTTTCCAAGTTAAACATGGTTGCAAATCTACCGTTTGTCGCAAACGATCCTCATTGTTGCTTGTGTTGCCTAATAAAATAATACCAGGACGTGCGTAATCGTATTGTACATCAAAGTAATTCAAACAACCATAACTATTGTGGATATGCGTGATACCACAATCGTAACCAGCTTGTTTGATGTCGTGTAATACACGATCATATAAGGTAATTTGATGCTTAGTATAAGCAATATCACTTTCCTTGTCTAAACTATCAGAAACCGCGAAATGCGAAAAGATACCTGTTACTTTCAAATGTGGTAAACAATATACAGCTAACACATCACCAATACAATAATGTTGGTCTAAGCAAGGTATTCCCAAGCGTGACATTCCTGTATCCACTTTAATGTGTCCTTCAATCACAACCTCATTTTGTGCACAATACGCATCAACTTTGTGTGCGTAAGCCAAACTCATCAAACATTGTGTAATGTTGAATTCATGCAAATAATGAAAATGTTCTTCTGGTGTATAACCTAAAACTAATATATTTTGTGTAATGTTATGCTCACGCAATCGAACTGCTTCATCAATACTAGAAACGGCAAAGAAATCAATTCCTAACGATTGCAACAAAGCCGCAATTTGCACATCTCCATGTCCATAACAATCCGCTTTCACAACAGCCATAATTTTCGATTTTCCAATCAATGCATCGACTGTTTTCGTATTTTCTATTACTTTGGATAAATCAATTTCTACCCATGTTCGACTTTTGCTTTGCAGCATAACTTCCACCTCTATTTCTTCAGTGCTAATGATACCAATTCATTAATTAATGTTGCGAAATCAACATTTACTTTTTTCATCATTGTTGGATAACGACTCGCTTTCGTAAAACCTGGAATCGTGTTCAACTCATTAAAGACAATCGTATTCTCTTTCGTGACAAACATATCGATACGAGACAAACCAGAGCATCCTAGTGCATGATAAATCGTTTTTGCCATCTGTTTCGCTTGGTTCGTTAACTCTTCACTAATGCGTGCTGGACAATGAATTTGTGTATTTTCCAACTCGTATTTCGCATCAAAGTCAAAGAAATCATTTTTTGTATCGATTTCATCTAATTCACCCAATCGAATATCGTCATTTCCTAACACAGCACAACCGATTTCAAATCCATCGATTCCTGTTTCAATGATTACTTTTTTATCATGTTCAAAACCAAAACGCAATGCATCCACTAATGCTTCCTTGCTTTTTACTTTACTAATTCCATACGAAGACCCTGCATTTGCTGGTTTCACAAACACTGGATAATGAAGTTTTTCGTCAACTTCACTGATGACTTGATCAAAATCCAATTCTTTTGTATTGCGAACACAAACATAAGGAGCCATTGTAATACCATGTTCCTCACATACGATGTGCGTATATTCTTTGTCCATCGCAATCGCACTACTCACATGATCACATCCGACAAATGGGATGTTTGCTAACGTCAACAATCCTTGTAGCGTTCCATCTTCCCCGTTTTTTCCATGTAGGATAGGAAATACGCAATCGCAAGGAAGAAGTGCGTAGGTATTGTCTTTATGAAGCCTAATAAACCCTTTTTGTGCTTCGTTTTGACTTAACACAACTTCGCATAGCGAAGGATGCGATTGCCATGTATCATGCTCAATTCCCTCTATATCACCTGGATAATGATACCAAGTTCCATTTTGTGCAATCCCGATAAAAATAAGATCGTATAAATTAGTATCCATATTTTCAATTGCGCTGCTTGCGGAATGCAAAGAAACACTATATTCACTTGATTTTCCACCGAATATTACAGCTAATTTAATTTTACTCATTATTTTCTAACTCCTTTAATTGATCAATTACTAAGTCCAAAGCCATTCCTCTGGAACCTTTAAACAAAATCATGCAATCTTGTGCGACAACATCTTTCAACAAAGTAAAAACATCATCTCTGCTCATCACATGGACCACTTCACTTTGTGGACATGTCGCTTGTGCTCCTAATGCTATTTGTTTTGCTTCTTCACCCATACAGATAATTTTTTGTACGTGATATTTCGATAAGCTTTGTCCTAACTCATAATGCAACTTTGCACTGTCTTTTCCTAAGTCTAACATATCCGCTAATACAACTATCTTATAAGGATGCGCAAAAGCATGAAATGTCTCTAATGCAGCATGAGCACTTTGCGGATTGGATTTGTACGCATCATTTAAAATCGTACATTTACCAATGTGCATTAATTCATTACGCATGCTTGTTTTTTCCATACGTAAAAAACCTGCTTGAATTTCCTCTTGGCTTAATCCCACAAACTGAGCAACAGTAATCGCTGCTAATGCATTCATCGCTTGGTGAGCTCCTAAAATAGCCAAATCGTAAACGAAATCACTGTCGTTGGTAGAAAAGTGGATTCCTTCTTTATCTTGTTTTAAATTAACTACATATTTGTCATTTGTTGCATTTGCTCCGAATGTTTTAACGCTCACTCCACTCGCTATCGCTTTGTCTTTCATTAACTTTGAAAGGATAACATCATCACCATAATACGTAAACAATGCCCCTTCTTTTAAACTATCTACGATTTCTAACTTGGCTTTTCCAATGTTTTCAATCGAACCTAAATTTTCTAAATGGGCAATGCCGACATTTGTAATAATGGCGATATCTTGTTGCACGATTCCATTCAAGAAGTGGATTTCCTCTTTGTCTTCCATCCCCATCTCAATTACTGCCATTTCACAGTCAAAATCAAGCGACAACAAAGTTAATGGAACACCTATTTCATTGTTTTTATTTCCTTGCGTCTTCTGTGTTTTATACTTTGCAGATAACGCACCAGCTAAAATATCTTTACAACTTGTTTTCCCATTGCTTCCCGTAATTCCTATTACCTTACAATTAAGACGTTTGCGATAATTGCTCGCTAACTCCTGTAAGGCAACCAAGGTATCCTCGACAATGATCGTTGCGACATCATCACATAAAAAATTGGTGTCACTACACAAAACAAGCGAAGCTCCTTTAGCAGAAACATCTTTTATAAAAGTGTGACCATCAACTCTTTCCCCTAATAAAGGTACGTATATATTTCCTTTTTCAATAAGACGAGAATCGATGCAAACACCTTTTACTATATCGTCTAAACTAGCGTTGTTTAATACTAGTTTTCCACTTACTAACGTTGCGATTTCTTGAATACTTAATGTAATCATAGCATTCCTCCATTAACTTATTAATTATAGCACAATTTTATAGTGTTGAATCAAAAAAAAGGTGGATATGTTCCACCTTACAATTGTGTTATTTACGACGTAAATAACAGTGTAATAAATGTACGGCAGTGGCGATACTAAGATAGCCAACCGCTTTCGCAAATACAAACATAGATCGTTACCCCCCTATCTTAAGATAAAACGATAAAACTTAGTAAGCACGTAAGGAATGATTAAAATACAGGCTTGTATCATGTGACACCTCCTTGCTCCTCTACTAATATATATGCGAAAAAAATAAAATCTCGTGACATTTTTAAAAAAAGATAATAGAAACAAAAAAAAGACCTACATAAGTAGGTCTCAAATACCTGGCAACTTGCTATCT
>CAYJIZ010000017.1:0-59431 GCA_964370395.1 uncultured Erysipelotrichaceae bacterium | reverse complement strand
ACTTTAAATACATTTTTGTACTTTTTGTGTGTCTACTTTTATTTTACTACTTCATGTATAGTCTCTTTTTTGTATTTATTAAACACTTAGACTTACACTTTAAAATGAGGTATAATAATGAAGTGAATTTGGAGGTTTTAGATAGTGGAAAAAAGATTCGATGCGAAGCAAAGACTTCGTTGTTTTACAAAAAGAGAAAAAATGAAATTTGCCACTTCGTTAATGGAAACATTTGCTACGTTAGGTTACAAAGCAGAAGTGATTTCTACACGAGTGGGAATGAAAAAGGTACATAATATTTATGTTGGTAACTTTAAGACTGCGAAAAGCGTAATCGTTGTTCCCTATGAAAACCCACGTAAAGTATTGTGGCCAAATTATAAGATGTATATACAAAACGGGACGATGTCATTGAAGAAAAACTTTCTTCCTTACTACGCACCGATGATTATATGTTATTTGTTTTTATTGGCATTTGTGTATGTATTTCCTACCTTTTTAAGTGCTGATTTAAGAATGTTCGCTTCGGCGATTGCCGTTGCGTATTTGTTGTTTTTGGTGGTATTTGTGTTTCGTGGATTTGCGAATGCACGCAATACGATAGGAAGAAATACGGCTATCCAAACAGCGTATGAAGTGAGTGAAAGATTAGGTGCAAAACGCAAGGAAATCGCGTTTGTGTTTAGCGATGCGAATACATTTAAGATGCAAGGTAGTGAAGCGATAGAGTCCTATCTACAAAACATTCATCGAAACCCGATTAAAATTGTTTTGTATTGTTTAGGACAAGGAGATACCTTGGGAATAGGGTATCGTAAACAAGTGAAGAAGGAAGTTGCAACGTTAGTAAAAAAATACAAAGGAAGTTGTAAAGTGAAGCAATGTACACTGGAAGCATCCGATTCCATTCAATTACCAATTGATCACTTAAGCAATGCGATGATGATCTCGCAAGGTTATTTGGAAAAGAATGAATTGATTGTAAAAGGCGTATGTAGTAGTAAGGATACTACGTATGACGAAAGCTTATTGGAGGAAGTGACAACGTTGCTATTGTCGTATTTAGGATAAGGAAAGGGGATTGCTAGAATGGTAAAACAACTGTTAAAGTTATTATCGCATAAGTTGTTCATCGTTGCGCTTTTGATTGTTGTGCAAATTGCAATTATCACAGTGCCAGCGTTGATATTGAGTGAATACAGTATACCGTTTAATACGTTTTTTCGCGTATTATCTATTATTTTAGCCATCTACATCGCGGCTAGACCGGATAATCCAACGTATCGATTAACTTGGATTATGTTAATTTTAGTAACACCCGTATTAGGAAGTTTAATGTACTTTGTATTTGGTGCAAAAAAGGTACCGAAGGCGTTGCGTGTACGTGACTCGAAATTGAGTAAAACGATGAATCGTTATCTTGATAAAGAAGCCGAAATATTAAAGGATGTAAAAGAGAATGATCCAAGTGCATACAAACAATCGATGTACATTTCTAATGCGAGTCAGTTTCCGATTTATAAAAATACAAGAACGCAGTTTTTTGCGATTGGAGAAGCGCAGTTTGAAGAGATGATGAAACATTTGCGTGATGCGAAGAAGTTCATCTTTATGGAGTTTTTCATTATTGACCATGGATATATGTGGAGTGAAATCGTAAAAGTTCTTCGACAAAAAGTGGAAGAAGGCGTGGATGTTCGTTTGATGTATGATGATTTTGGAACGGCGACAACCTTTGATCCAAAGTACTATGTTACATTAAATAAGATGGGAATTAAAACAAAAGTGTTTAATCCGATTAAAGCGAAATTGGCGATTCAAATGAACAATCGAGATCACCGTAAAATATTAGTTGTCGATGGTCGTATTGCGATGACGGGTGGTATTAATTTAGCGGATGAATACATTAATAAAAAGAATCGTTTTGGACATTGGAAAGATTGTGGATGTTTAATTGAAGGAACAGCCGTTTGGAGTTTTACTTTGATGTTTCTACAATTTTGGAATTTTGATGAGAAGGCAGAAAACAAAGATGAGTATACGAAGTTTCATCTTTCTTCTAAAGTGTTTTCTCATATTGAAAACGATGGGTTGGTTCAACCTTTCTCGGATTCGCCAACCGATGATGAAAATGTGGGAGAGTTATCTCATATCAATATCATCAATAACGCAAGTGAATACGTGTACATTATGACACCGTATTTGGTGATTGACCAAGAAACGAAAACGAGTTTGATTTTAGCGAGTAAAAATGGAGTTGATGTGCGTATTTTAGTGCCACATATCCCAGATAAGTGGTATGTGTTTGCGTTAACGAAGCATAATTATACAGAGCTTACGAAAAATGGTGTTAAAATTTACGAATACACACCAGGGTTTGTACATGCGAAAACATTTGTTGCGGATGATAAGTATGCGATTGTAGGAACAACGAATATGGATTATCGCAGTTACTATTTGCATTATGAATGTGGAGTTTGGTTCTATAAGAGTTCATTAATAAAAGAAATGAAAGATGATTATATTGAAACATTAGAAAAATCACAAGAAATAACGTACAGCGATTGTATGAAAACCAGATTGCCAGTACGTATGGTACGTGCGGTATTGAATTTACTTGCACCATTAATGTAAGAAGACCTTGTTATTTTTATAAATATCGGTATAATTTTACTGTTGAGGTGAGTATATGAAAAATAAAGTTGGTTTAATCTGTGAAGGTGGAGGGACCAAGGGAGCTTATACATCAGGTGCATTAAAGGCGCTTGTTGACCAAGGAATGTTATTTTCTTACTGTGTTGGAATCAGTGCAGGTGCAGAAAATTTATTGCCTTATGTATCTCGTCAAAGTGAACGTTTTCCAATTACCGGAATTGATTCCGCTTCTAATAAAGGAGCAGTGGGAATTCGCCCGCTGATTAAGGAACACGGGTTGTTTGGAATTGAAGAAACATGTCGTTTTATCGAAGAAAGAGCACCTCTTGATTACAAAACATTTTACGAAAGTGATACACAACTTGATATTGGTTTGTACGATATTGAAGAAGGTAAAGTAGTGTATTATTCAAAAGAGTATCTGGATGAAGATCAAATTTTAGTAAAAGCAGCATGTGCGTTGTTGATGCTAGCGAAACCACATAAGTTTCAAGGTAAGATGTACATGGATGCGGGTTTAATTGATATGATTCCCATTGAACAAAGTGTAAAAGCAGGAAATGATAAGCATATTTTTATATCGACAAAAGAAGAAAACTATGTGCGTAAACCTGCACCAGGTTGGCAAATTTGTTTGGCGAAATTATTGTATCGTAAACAACCGCACATTGCTGAAGATTTAAAAATTCGTCATTTGAATTATAAGAAGCAATGGGATATGGTGAAAGAGTTAGAGAAACAAGGGAAAGCATTAGTGCTTCGTCCAAGTGCAGATTATGGGGTATCTCGTTATACGACAGATCGTGAAAAATTGGAACCTTGGTTTAACTTAGGGTATACGGATACGATTTCTCGTTTGGAACAAATAAAACAATTTATAGAAAACTAGTTCTTGTTTACAAGAACTTTTTTTATTTGTGAAATGATTTTGCATTGTTATCGATGCTATTGAATAAGTTTAAGACATAGAAAAAGCCAACCATTATTTGGTTGGCTTCTTTGCTAAGTTGATAGCGCGTTGTGCTTCTAAAGCATAAAAGTTATCTTGTTGGCTTATTTGCGTTAATTGGGCTTCACTATAAGGCCAATAGGCGGCAAAACACATGATGAGTTTCCACTTGCAAACAACATCATCAATCGTATTAAAATAGCCTTGTAATTGTTGGTAGTCTTCTACTTTTGCACAGTTATTGTGGTAACAAAGAAAACCGATGGCATCGATTAATTCGCGCGCTTGTAAGATAGTGCATTTTTTTAGTTGTTGAATGCATATCGGTAAATAACTTGCATCCATATGAGCGATAATGCGAGCAATACCATCTCTTGGCAACAAGTAAGTCTTTTTCTTGCTTACTCCATCTGGTAATGTTTTATGTTGCTTGTTTGGCAGTGTTGCAAGATGTGGAAATAGCATCGCTAAGGTATGTTGGTTTCCTTGTTGTAGTGTGTTTGCTATTTCAATTCTAGTATACAGTGCTTTCTCTTTTATGAATGCTTGAATTAAATTTGCGCTTACGCTTTCTAAATAGATATACTCCAATAGGGCTCTCGCTGCATAAGAACGTTCCATTGCGTTGTTAGAATGAAGTAGGGCAAAGTATTCTGTTTCGTTTTTCTGTGCGTAAATGGCAGGAATAGAACGAATATAGCCTCTTTTTTCTAATTGTGCTTGTGAACTCTTAACGTTACTTTGCTTGGCGATCATAAATAAGTTTCAATCCTTTAAAGGTTAGGTCAGGATCATACACATCAATTTTTTGTGTGTTTTCCGCAATGATTCTTCCTAGTCCTCCGGTTGCGATGACTTTGATATCCTGATTGATTTCTTGTTTGAACTTATCAATCATAAATTCCGTTAATCCTAAATACCCATAAAAGATACCCGATTGCATACCGCTAATTGTATTTGTCGCTAAGACACTTTGTGTTGGTTTAATTTCAATTTCTGGTAGTTTGGCAGTGTTGCTTGATAGTGCTTGTACACTAATTTCAATCCCTGGCACAATGCTACCACCACAGTATTCTCCTGCGTTGTTTACGTATTCAAAGGTAGTGGCAGTACCAAAATCGATGACTAAGATATTTCCCCCATACGTATAGTAAGCACCTACTGCATCAACAATACGGTCTGCTCCTACTTCTCTTGGGTTGTCTATTTTAATCGATATTCCTGTTTTGATTCCAGGCCCTACAATAATCGGTTCCTTGTTGATGTATTTACGAATGGAATTAGAGAAGGAATGCATAATTTTAGGAACAACACTTGCCACGATTACATCATCGATATCATCGGCACTGACATTACTATTATGCAAGAAGTTAATAATCATAAATCCATATTCATCACTGGTACGTTTAAACCAAGTGGTCAAACGATAGTTCGCCATTAATGTATCATTATCATAAATTCCAATCGTAATATTCGTATTTCCAATGTCTGCGACTAATAACATAAGTTGCCTCCTATTTGCTGTATAAGGTTTCTAAAATGATGTATGCCAATTGTTCTTTGTCCATCTTGTCATAATGCGTAATACCATCTTTGTCTAAGATGGATACGATGTTCGTATCACCTTTGAAACCTGCTCCTTCTTGTAGAATGTTGTTGATGACCATCACATCGCAATTTTTATTGTGGAACTTTTGGGTTGCATTTTCGATTGCATTTTCGCTTTCTGCAGCAAAACCACAAATTTTTTGATGGCTTTTGTGTGCTCCTAAATAAGCGAGAATATCAGGATTGCGTTCCAGTTCTAAGGTTAAGGTATCCCCTTGTTTTTTTATTTTGTGCTCACTGTAATGGCGCATCGTATAATCTGCAGGGGCAGCCGCACAAATAATATAATCCATGTTTTCGTAATGCTGCAAGGCAGCATCAAACATCTGTTTTGTTGTTTGTACACCGATGGTTGTAATACCTGGTATTTTATCTAATGTTGTCGGTGCGCTGACTAGTGTGACATCCGCACCCAAGTTACGGGCTGCTTTGGCTAATGCATACCCCATTTTTCCACTGGAATGGTTAGTAATAAAACGAACTGGGTCAATACTCTCAATTGTCGCACCAGCGCTAATCATTATTTTTTTATTTTGCAGTGGTTTGTCTGTTTGCAATGCTTGTTGGATTGCATCAATCAAAATCGCATTACTTGCTAGTTTGCCTTCACCGATGTCTTCACAAGCCAAGCGTCCACTTTCAGGAGCGATAATGTGCATTCCATAGTGTTGGCATTTGCTTATGTTATCCTGTGTGATGGGGTTTTTCCACATTTGTGTGTTCATTGCCGGAGCGATTAATTTTGGACATGTGGCTGCCAAAAAGGTAGTCGTTAGCATATCGTCACAAATGCCATGTGCTACTTTCGCAATGACGTTTGCACTCGCTGGTGCGATGATAAAAACATCAGCACGTTTGGCTAATGCGATATGCTCGATACTATAATCGACTTCACGATCAAATGTTTCGACATATGTTTTGTGTTTGGTTAGCGATGAAAAAGTTAAGGGTTGAATAAACTGTGTTGCATTTTTACTCATAATGACTTCTACATCGTATCCTTTTTTTATTAAATCACTTGTTAATTGCACACTTTTAAAGGCAGCAATACTGCTTGTTACAGCGATGATGATTGTTTTTTTCATACGTTACCTCGAAAGACGAATCGTCTTTTTTCCTACTTTCACAACCGTAACCGCGATAATGGAAGCGACAACGGCTTCGACTAAACCGCTTGTTGTGACAATACCCATAATAAAGCTGAATAATGTATTAAATGCGATGTTGATCGCATTGGCATAATCGATACCAAATAAGAAATAAATTCCTCCTAGTACCAAAATGGTATTGGTTAAGGAAGCAGCAAAAGCACTACAGCTAATCGCAATTGTGTCATTTGTTTTGGTACTTAGTTTTTCATATAGATACCCTGCTACAAAACCAATTAGAATTCTAGGAATAAATGTAATCAGCAAACTTTGCCAGTTTCCACCGATTCCACCAACGCTGATGAATGGGGAGAAGACAAAGGATGTGATAGAAGGTTCCATTGTGTTTTTCAATAACGATGTTAGTCCAAACACAAAACCTAAAATAGCGCCTTCTTTCTTGCCAAGTAAAATACCACCGATGATGACCGGAATGTGAAGTGTTGTCGCATTGATGAACCCCAGTGGTATGTAACCTAAAAAGGGCACCATTGCTACGGCAACTTCAATAGCAATAAAAAGCGCTAATAGCGTAAATCGTTTCGTATTCTTTTGTTTCATAAATCCTCCTACTGTCACTTTCTTAAAAAGAAATGCAACGTTTTTTTAGAGTTTAAGATGAGAGTACTAACAAGTGGTACAGTATGCGTCAAATGATCACATCTGTGTTTGTGTAGTATCTTAAACACTTTTATTATAAAAGATTCTGCTTTAAATGTTAAGCTTTTTATAAGAAGAAAGAAGGCTTTTTGAGCCTTCTTGTTAGTGGATGACAAATGCTTTGTATAGTTGGTAATGCTTTTCATCCATCAAAATGTGCATTTTAACACCTTGTTGGGTATGTTCTTGTGAAATGATATGGCAATCTTGATTTAACTGCGAAACCAAATTACCTTTTTCATAAGGTAATAACAAATGGGTCTCGATATCTTTGAATAGATGTTGTTCAATCATTGCGATCAATGCCTCAATACTTTGTGTTTGTTTGGCACTGATGTAAATGTTGTTTTCACTGCTTGTAGGATAAGGATGCTCACTTAAGTCACATTTATTAAACACGTTAATGCATGCGATGTTACCTGCATCGATTTCAGCTAGTGTTTGTTGGGTAACGCGCATATGTTTTTGGTAATCTTTATTATTGGAATCAATCACATGCAACAACAAGTCTGCTCGTGTGACTTCTTCTAGTGTAGAATGAAATGCTTTGATTAAGTTATGTGGCAAATCAGATACAAATCCTACTGTATCAGACAACAAGAACGTATGTTTGTTTTGTAAGGTGATATTACGCGTATTTGTCGTTAATGTCGCAAATAGCATATCTTCCTCAAATACTTTTTTGTCTTCCTTTTCAAAGTAATCCATAAACGCATTCATAATGCTCGACTTACCTGCATTTGTATAACCAACTAAGGCTACTGTTTTGATATTTGTCTTCGCTCTTTGGCGTCTTTGGGTATCTCTTTGTTTGGCAATTTCTTTTAATTCTTTTTGTGCGCAATGAATTTGATGCGTGATGTTTCTCGCATCGATTTCAATTTTCTTTTCCCCAACACCTCTGTTTTTGTCTCCTCCGCGTTGGCGATCCATATGTGCATAGCTACCAGCCAAACGAGGGAGTAAGTATTTTAGCTTTGCTACTTCTACTTGTAACTTCGCTTCTTTTGTTTGTGCTCTTGATTCAAAAATCTGTAAGATCAAATTGGTCTTATCAATGACTTCCACATCAAAAACATCTTCCACATTTTTTTGTTGGGAAGGAGCTAATTCGCAGTCAAATAGCGCTATTTCGACATCTTCATGGGCCTGTAAGAAGGTAGCTACTTCTTCTACTTTCCCAGTATTAATGTATGTCTTTTTATGGGGAGAACGCAAATTTTGCGTAATTGTTTCCACTACTTCAATATCGCAAGCTTGCGCTAGATTGCACATCTCTTCTAGATTTTCTTCAAAATCAAATGTGCCTTCTTTCGCAACGGCGATCAAAACGGCTTTTCTCATATTTTGTACCTCAACTACTATTATAACGAAAATCATAAATAATAACTACTCTTGTTATTGTGTGAAAAAATATCTTGTGATAATACTAGTGTTACGATACACTTAAAGTGTAAGTGATGTGTGTGGTAGAGGGGTTATAAAATGATTCGGTTCATGTATCTAGAGATTAATATAATCATTAGTATTCTTTTATTAATTATGTTGGTCAGCTTAAGAGAAAAGAAATTATCGCGTCGAAATTTGGACCAGTTGTTATTCATGGGCCTAGTTTTAAGCAACCTTTTTATCGTTCTTTTTGATAGTGGAATGTGGCTATTGGATGGGACGAATTTTCTTTTCGCCAAACAACTGAATGTATTTTGTACCGTTATGTATTTTATATTAAACCCATTGGTATTTTTTATCTGGGTCATCTATACCGATTATAAGCTAAATCGAAGTCGCAAATACCTAGTGAAACGAATGCCGATTTATAGTGTTATGTTTTTTATTCATTTGCTTTTGGTACTCGCTTCTTTTAAAACAAAATGGTTGTTTTCGATAAGTGCGAGCAACGAATACGTTCGCGGTCCTTTGTTTATGATTACCATATTGATCGGTATGTGTTATTTGGGGTATGCCATCTTTCTTTCAATAAAAGAAATTCGACGCCGTGAATGGGAAGGACATCGACGTGCATTCTATTATTATATCGTGTTTCCTGTCTTATTGTTGCTTATTATGATTGCCCAATTGTCGATGTATGGATTGTCAATTGTATGGGCATCGATTACGATGGTGTTAATGATTATCTTTACTAATGTTCAAAAGGATGAGATATCGACAGATTATTTGACAGGACTCTATAATCGGCGTTCACTTGATAATTTGTTGGATTTAAAAATAAGTAAGAATCGTAAAGATTCCCGCTTATTCTTAGCGCTTATCGATGTGGATGATTTTAAAATTATCAATGATACACAAGGACACAATGTGGGTGATATGGCATTGATACAAATCGCGAGTATATTACGTAGAGTATGCAAAGATCCAGATGATTTAATTGTTCGTTTGGGTGGAGATGAATTTTTGATTGCGGGAGAACGCGAAAGCGTTTATGAAATTGAATACATTCGCAATGATTTACAACATCGCATAGAGCGCTTTAATAAACGTGGAGATCGCAGTTTTCATCTCTCTATTAGTGTAGGGTTTTCTTTGTTTGGAGGACCTGTGAAAAGTGCGGATGATTTAATTAATGAAGCGGACCAAAGGATGTATGCGCATAAACAAACCAAAAAGCAACCTCGATAGGTTGCTTTATTTATTGGCGTAATACAGTTGAATGGCAAGGGTAACAATTCCACAAATTAACCCACCAATTGGGAATACAATCCATGATATTTGCCATGCTGCGTATAAGAAACTCCATAAGAAGAAGATGATGGTTGCGATAATCATGACGATTCCACAAATGCAACCGATGATTAATTCCATTTTTGTTTCTTTGCTTTTTTGTTCAGTGCTTACTTCTAACGTTTCAAACTTACTCTTTTGGGTACCGTAATACACAAAGATACTAACGGCTGTTGTGATACAAACCATAAACATGAAACTAGCTAGCTCTTCCATTATCGTTGCATCAATTAAAACTTGAAGGATTACACCAATTAAAATTAAACCAACACCTGTTGCCATCGCAAGACTGAATTTTTTATTGAATTGGTCTTTCTCGATGTTGGAATACATATCGCTTGGTATTTCTTTGTGTCGCTTTTTAAAGCTATCCATTGCAGTTCCGGCAATGATAAAAGCAATGACTCCAACAGCGATAAATGCCATAAAAACGACGGTTGGAATGAATTCCGTTTTTTCTGTAGGGAAGAGAAAAGCAAGTGGCAAATACAAGGATACACCACTCAAAATCGATGCGATACCTAATGTACTCAACAAACTAAATTGTTTGTATTGCTTCTCGTATAATGCTTTCATATTGATTTCTTCCAACGTGCTTTCCACAAGGGAATCTTTGATTAAATGGTCGATACTGCAATGAAATAAATTACTTATTTCAATTAAGGTTTCCATCTCTGGATACCCTTGCTCACTTTCCCATTTACTTACTGCTTGTCGAGAGACATGTAGTTTTTCAGCTAGCGCTTCTTGCGACATCTGCTCTCTTTTTCTTAGTATTCTTAAGTTATCACTAAAACTCATATTAATCACCTCGACACTATCGTACAAAAACATGCAGTTTTATACTACCAACTTTGATTTGCAAATGCAACTATTTGTGCAACCTAACGTTGCATTTGCCTATTTTAAAGGGTTTTAGCGACAAAATTGGAAATAATTATTCGATAGTAAAAGTGGATATCCATTTTTGTATTCCATTTTTTTGTTGTGTAAGATACCATCAAAATGAGAAGAAAAATGAATTTCGTATCAAAAAAGTGAGCCATACACTTATCGTGTTAGCTCACTTTTGTTTGTTTATTCAAAGTAGATTATTTTCTTATCACTTTGTATTTTGCTTACATCAAGTTGTAACGCTTTTGCTGTCGTTTTGTTGATGTAGATGTTTAAGTCTGTTTTGTATTCTTTGATTGCAATCTCACTTACAGGTGTTCCCTGTAAAACGGAAGCAATCATATCTGCAGTTTCTTTTCCTAATTTCGCATAATCAATACCTACGTTTAATAATCCACCTTGTTTCACAAAAGTGTCTACTCCACAAAAGGTAGGAATGCTTGCTTCTTTTGTTAAGTTGGATACCACGTCCATTGCATTGATAATCGTATTGTCATTTGGAATGAAAATAGCATCTACTTTATCAAGTAACATCTGTGTTCCTTCTTGTACTTCTGCAGTACTTGTAATTGCGCTTTCCACAATGGTTATGTTGTTTGCTTTCGCATAAGCTTTTGCCTTATTGATAGAGGAAAGAGAATTGATTTCTCCTGGATTGTATAAAATTCCAAGTGTTTTAGTAGAAGGATACAAAGACAAACCGAAGTCGAGTATTTGTTCTACTTGAATCGCGTTGCTTGTTCCAGTGATGTTGTGTGTTGGTTTGTTTAGATCATCGCTTAGCTTTGCGCTAATTGGATCACTTACTGCAGCAAACACAACGGGTATTTTATCTGCGTATACAGCAGCGGCTTGTGCACATGGCGTGCTAATTGGCACGATGACATCAACGCCATCACTGCTAAATTGCTCTAAGATCGTTTTTAATGTAGTGGCATCACCACCAGCATTTTTGTATAAGATTGTCGCATTGTCGTCATCATAACCCAATGCTTCTAATTGTTTGATACATGCTTCTTTGATAATGTTTAGTGATTCGTGTTCACTAATTTGTACAATACCTATTTTTACTTTCTTTTCGTCTTGTTTGCTTTGGCAAGCAACCAGTGTGCACAATAGGCACAAAGAAAGTAAGATTCCCCCAAGTTTTTTCATGTTTTGCTCCTTATTAGTCTAAAATCATTTTATCGCTAAATTCTTTCGCACTTGTGGAAGCATATACTTTCATGACATCTTCGACGCTCATTTTTGCTTTTTGTTCAGCGTCAAATTCCATTAATATTTTACCATCACTCATCACAATCATACGATTTCCATATGCGAGTGCATGTTTGATATTATGTGTAATCATTAAAGTTGTCGTGTTGTTTTCCTTAATTAATTGATCACTTACTTCCATGACTTTCGCTGCTGTTTTTGGATCTAATGCAGCGGTATGTTCATCAAGTAGTAGCAGTGTTGGTGGATTGATCGTCGCCATTAATAGTGTTAAAGCTTGGCGTTGTCCCCCCGACAACAAACCAACTTTACTTGATAAGCGATCTTCTAAGCCTAATCCTAAGTGCGATAATTTATCTTTAAATAATTGTTTTTCTTCTTTGGTTAAGTTTACCTTCAAGAAACGATGGTAAATATCATTTCTTGGATTTCCACGTCGGTAAGCTAACTCTAAGTTTTCTTCGATACTCATATTAGGTGCCGTTCCTTTTAAAGGATCTTGAAATAAACGACCAATTAGTTTGGCACGTTTGTGTTCTTTTAAATATTGAATTTCTTGGTTGTCTAAACGGATGGTTCCACTGTCGCTATGATACGTACCACTAATGCAGTTCAATAAGGTACTTTTCCCAGCTCCATTGCTTCCGATAATCGTAACAAAGTCACCTTCGTTTAACGTTAATGATAAATTGTCTAACGCTTTTTTCTCGTTCACAGTACCTTTGTTGAAGGTAATGCTTAAGTCATTAATTTTTAGCATAACGTTCTCTCCTTTTTGTGATAACCATACGAATAGTCGGTAGTGAAATCGCAATGGCTACTAACACAGCACACAATAGTTTCCAATCATTAGGGTTCATTCCTAGTGATAAGGCAAATGCCAATAGCATACGATATACAATCGCTCCCACACTCAGTGAGATAAAACTATTTAATAAGGAGCGTTTACCAAAGATGGTTTCTCCTAATATAATACTTGTTAGACCCACAACCATCATTCCGATTCCCAAGGAAATATCATAGAATTGTTGGTATTGTGTAAAAATGCTAGCGGCAAACGCTACAAAGGCGTTGGCAATGGCTAATCCAGACATTTTCATTGCATCTGTATTGATACTTGATGCACGAACCATGCTTTCGTTGTCTCCTGTTGCACGAATTGCCATTCCTGTTTGGGTTTTGAAAAACAGTTGTAAGATGAAAATAGCAATGACAACAATCACGAAGATTAAGATTAACTTGTGATTTTCAACAAGAAAGGATGGGGCATGAATCGACTCTAAAAAAGTTTTAAAGTGAGAAAAAATCGTTGCTTGTCCAAATAGTGAAAAGTTTGGTTTCCCATCACCAATACGTAAATTGATCGAATACAATCCCGTCATCGTAAGGATTCCGGCTAAAATGTATTGTACGCGCATCTTTGTGTGCAAAAAGCCAGTGATGAAACCAGCACAGCAACCTGCAATTGTTGCAGCGATAATTCCCAAATATGGGTGTCCATTTAATGCGAACATACCGCTGACAACACAACCTAAGGTAAAACTACCATCGACGGTTAAGTCGGGGAAATTCAATATTTTAAAAGTGATATAAATACCTAGGGACATAATCGCAAAGATTAGCCCTAGTTCGCTTGCGCCTAATATTGTGGAAATACTCATTGTAATCTTCCTTTCTATTCAAATTCAATAACATTAAAATTCGTTTTTAAATCCTCAATTTTTGTGAATCCGATTTTTGCTGCTGTTGTTTTGTTGATGTATAAGTTTAAATCGTCTTTGTATACTTTAACAGGAATGTCAGATACGCTTGTTCCTTTTAAAATTTTAATTGCCATTTGTGCTGATTCTTTTCCTAATTGTTCATAGTTAATTCCAATCGTTGCCAATGCACCATCTTGTACCATTGAATCGGCACCACTGAAGAATGGTTTTTGAGCGTTGTTACACATTTCACTAACCAATCCCATTGCACTTGCTACCGTGTTGTCAGTTGGGGAAAAGATAATATCACTTGAATCAATCAATGAAGCAAGTCCTGTTTGAATGTCAGCTGCATTTGCTACTGCTGCTTTGTTGACAGTTAGTTTGTTTTTCTTAGCATAAGCTTCTAATTTCTTTAAGTTAGCAACAGAGTTTACTTCACTAGCGTTGTATAAGTATCCAACACTTTTTGTATCTGGGTACATGTCAAGCGCTAAGTCCATAATGCTTGCTACTTGAATTTCATCACTTGTTCCAGTGATATTCAAATCTGGTTTCTTTAAATTGTTTACTAATTTTGATTCTTTCACATCACTTACGGCAGAGAATACGACAGGAATGTTTTCTGCGTATTTGGCAGCGGCTTGTGCTGCTGGTGTTGTGATGGCGATGATTACATCGACTTTATCTGCTTCGAATTGTTTGCAAATCGTATCTAAGTTAGGAATGTCTCCTCCTGCGTTTTGGTAGATGATTTCGATGTTGTCACCTTCGACATAACCTTGGGCTTTGAATTCGTCTAATATCGCATCACGAATGGTATTTAGGGAAGTGTGATCCATCAATTGTACCAACCCTACTTTTACTACTTTGTCTTCCTTTTTTTCAACTGTTTCGCTACATGCGACTAAGTTGAAACATAAGAATGCGCTTACGCATAACATCATTAATTTTTTCATTTTCTTATCTCCTTTATGTATGTTTCTTTTATGATAACTTCCAGTGGATAAGGGCGTTGTGTTTTTGTGAATGATACGCCATCACCTCCTAAATACAAAAAACACGTGTCCTAAGATTCAATAAAGAATCCAAGGACACGTGTTACTTACACATGCGGTGCCACCTTGTTTGACTACAATTACTTTGAAGTCCACTTTAGAATGCTATCACATTCCTCACCTTGTAACGTAGGCATACGTCTCACATACTCGCTATTGCTTTCTGCTCGCCCTCATGGGTCCATTTACAAAACAGCATCTCTATCGACCTTCCACCTTTGGCCAACTCTCTATAAGCACTTATTTTTGTGTTATCTCCCAATCAATGGTTTCTTTTAGTCTACACTTAAAAAAAATAGAAGTCAACCCTAGTTTACATCTTTTTCATGAAAATTTATGAAACAAAATTAATGAACGATCATTTCGTGGCGGTCTAACCAATGCGTGGATGAGCTTTTCATAAAACAATTGGTTAGTGGTTCGCAGTTAAAAGATTGTAGAAATTGAAGTACAAACGCATACGCTTGTTGGCTGTTAACATACGTATCTTGAAACTGTTTTTGGTACGCTTCGATAAAGCGGGTAATAATTGGATTGCGATCGTCCATTTGAAATGGATCAGCCAAGACTAAAAAAGAATCGATCTCTTCGTTGTTGGTGTTCATCTTGTTTCCATTTATGGTTTCGTACATAACTAAATAGGTTTGTAAGCATTGCATAATTTTTCCTCCTACGTATGCTATTAATGTAGCTTAAAAAAATACGTTTGCCTATAGCAAACCGACGATTTAACACACTTAAAACAATTTTTTAACACAAGCTAAAAAAACCTTGTAAGTAGGCGTACATTTTTTTATAATTAAAGTGGAATTGAGCGGAGAATACTATGAATTATACCACAAAAGAAAAGTTGATTTATACCTTGATAATTTGTTTTGCGATGGAATTCATTATGGCTTATTATAATTACTTCTTCCATACGAGTGCGTTTTTGGACGAAGCTTTTTGGTTGGCTTGCGTTGAATTTATTCCTGCCTTTATTACGGGTGTGATTTGTGAGTGGTTTATTGTATCGCGGATTGCGAAAAGAGTAGCAAAATGCCTATGTAAGAAAAAAGTGCTAGAACGTAACATCATCCATGTGAATGAGTTCATTATTGCGCTTGGTATGATGTGTGTGATTTCCTTGTTTGGAATGCTGTATCACAGCGATGAAATATCCCCATTTTTTATACGAGATTTCCTTGTTGACTTCGTAAAAAACGGGATTGTAGGAATCCCTTTATTCCTACTTGTAGTCTCGCCTTTGGCAAGAGCCATCACCTATCGCATCACATGCCATAAAGATCGCAAAGATTTATTATTATAAAAAAAGGATAAGGTTATCCTTTTTTTTGTTTTTCGGTTATAATATAACTAACAGAGGTAAGTTATGAAATTAGTTAATGCAGCACAGATGAAACAGATCGATCAGCAAGCCACAACACTTTATCATATTCCAAGCAGTCTATTGATGGAACATGCAGGGATGGCTGTCTATGAAGATATGATAAAACGCTTTAAAAAAGATAACCATTTTTGCTTTGTTTGTTCACATGGAAACAATGGTGGAGATGGCTTTGTGGTAGCGCGTCTTTTGCACTTAGCTGGATATGCTGTAAGCATTTATTTTGTAGGGGATAAAACAAAGTTGAGCGAGGATGCGAAAATGAATTATCGTATCGTAGAGGCGCTAGGGATTCACTTTGTTGAAGAACTTATCGAATGTGATGTGATTGTGGATTGTATGTTTGGTACAGGTTTAACACGTGATGTAGAAGGGCTGTATCATACTGTTATCGAAGCGATCAACCAAAGTGATGCGTATGTTATCAGTATGGATATTCCAAGTGGGATTCATAGTGATAATGGACAAGTAATGGGTATTGGTGTGGTGGCTAAACTAACCTATACGATGCAAACAGGAAAAGTAGGACTGTATGTGTACCCAGGAAGAATGTATGCAGGAGAAGTCGTTGTCTTGAATATTTTTATTCCTTTTTCCTTGGTTCAAAATTGCCCTTCTCAACATTACTTGATTGAAAAAGATAAGATTGCGAAATGGTTGCCAAAACGAAGTAGACATTCAAATAAAGGAAGTTATGGAAAAGTATTGTGTGTAGGTGGCAGCGAAGCGATGAGTGGTGCGATATCCATGGCGGCATTGAGTGCCTTAAAGGCAGGTTGTGGATTAATGACATGTGCCATTCCTAAGTGCATTCAAAATGTGGTTGCCACAAATGTGTTAGAAAGTATGTATTTGTTGTTGCCACAAGAGGATGGATTCATTCACGAAAGTGCAAGCAAGCAATTAGCAGAAAACGTATCCAAATATACAACTGCTTTGATCGGTTGTGGTATCGGTCGTTCACCAGCGATTGTTTCTCTATTGGAAGTGTTATTGCAAAGTGAAATTCACTTGTTGATTGATGCAGATGGAATCCATGCTTTCAAACAAATCAAAGAGCGTTATCGAATGCGTGAAAATGTCATCCTTACTCCACACTTAAAAGAGTTCGCAGATTTTATGGATACAAGTGTGGAACAGATGCAGAAAAATAGTTTATACTATGTAGATGAATTTACTAAAATGTTTCCGCATTATACTTTGGTGTTAAAAAGTGAAACAACAATAATTGCTTACCAAGAACAGCGATTCTATAATACATATGGAAACAATGGATTGGCTGTTGGTGGCAGTGGGGATGTTTTAGCTGGTATTATTTGTGGTTTGTATGCCCAAAATCAAAATGCCTTACAGGCAAGCGCTTTAGGAGTGTTCATTCATGCCTATAGTGCCGATCTACTTTTGTGTAATAAAAGCGTGTATAATATTGTACCAAGTGATATAATTTA
This sequence comes from uncultured Erysipelotrichaceae bacterium, assembly GCA_964370395.1. Taxonomy (GTDB): domain Bacteria; phylum Bacillota_I; class Bacilli_A; order Erysipelotrichales; family Erysipelotrichaceae; genus JBGUVL01. The sequence continues at coordinate 41,964 of CAYJIZ010000017.1, read as the reverse complement.
TGCTATGGAAAAATGTATGCAAGAGGTAAGGGTGGAAGCGTATGATTAAAACATTTACACTAAATGCAGGCATCGAAAAAAGGGTGCAGGGACAACGTCTTGATGAAGTCCAATTTAAAATGCAATCGACATCCCAACAAGTGGATGGCATCGGCGTAAAAGTAGCGATGTTCTTGCGTTGTTACAACATTGAGTCGCATGCATATGTGATGGGACCGCAAAGTGTTTGTGCGTTTATAGAGACAACTTTAAAAGAACATGAAATCACTGCTACCATCGTGGAAAACGATGCAAAAGTTAAAATAAATACAATTTATATTGATGAAGACGAAAGTTGTGATAAAATAACGGAGTCAGATACATTAAATGATACCCATGTGCGATTATTTCAAGCGATTATTGAAAATGATGTGAAAGCAGATGATATCGTTGTGTTGGAGTACAATGAACCCCATCTTCAAACGTCGACAATGACTTGCTTTTATGAAGCGTTGGCTAGGCGTAGCAAGGTTAAGATTTGTGATGTACATCCAAATTATTGGTCAATGTTTCAACTCAATCCAACCGATGTATTAGTAATTGATGAACAGCAATGTTTGTTTCGATTACAAAAAGAAAGAATCGCATTAAGTGAGATGATCACTTTTATTCAAAAAGAAATTGTTGGGTATGCGAAGCTTGTTGTTTACACTATGCAATGCAATGACCTTTTGTTGTTTGTTGAGGGAAAAGTGTACCGTGTTACTTGCAGTGTGAAGCAACATCATAAAAAATGTTATAAAGAAGCGATTATAAGTGGGATATTGAAGTGTTACAGTGAAGATGGCGACTTAGTGAAGCTTAGTGAAGAGTGCATGTCGATGAGCGTGGGAACAAGCTTGTCAGAAGGATTGTACATTCCAAATGAAACACTGCTCGCGCAAATTAAACAAAAAGTAATGCTGTATTCGTTATAAGATAGGAGGACTTCTATGAGTGAGAAGAAGATTTATGAAGTAAAGATGTTCAATCAATTTACCATTACCCATGATGGTGAAGTGGCACATATTCCAAAGTATTTAGGGAAACAGTTGGTGAACCTATTCCAATTGTTGTTGTATTATCGTGCCAACCCAATTCGTAAAGAGAAATTGATCGAAATTTTATGGCCAGATAGTGAAAATCCAAACAGTGTTATGAAGTTCACTATTTTCCGTTTGCGTAAAGAGATTCAAAAGATATCATTTTTTGAAGGAAAAGAATTGATTGTCACAACCAAAGAGGGATACCAATTGAATCCTGAGTTTGAATGGGAAATCGATTTCGAAGAATTCACGCAAATTTGGGAAGAAATGAAATTTGTAGAGAATTTGGATAATAAGACATTGCAAAAAGCATATCGCATTGTAGATTTATACCAAGGGAAATTTTATATTTCCAATTCGCAATTAATGTGGACAACACAAATTAGTGAATATTTTAGACAATCGTATGTGAAATGTGTTATCAAAATTTGTAAACGCTTATTAGCAGAACAAAAATATGATGAAATGATGGCATTGAACTATTCGGCGATTTTATTAGAACCATTTTATGAAGGATTGCATTACTATTACATGAAGGGGTTATTAGAAACAAGTGACTACCATAAAGCATTAAAGTACTATGATGATTTAAACGAAGCGTTCTTACGTGAATTAGGAACAGGTTTATCAGATAAGTTCAAAGAGCTATACAATGTGATTGTAAAAGACCATGACGAAATTAACCGTTTGGAGTTGGATCACTTAATTCGTGACTTATCAACTAGAACAGAATTATCTGGTGGATTCTATTGTACCTTTGAAATGTTTAAGTACATGTATGAATTATCAGTAAAAACAGCAAAGCGTGAAAACAAACAATACTACATTATGTCTTTTGAAGTAATGAGTAAAGATGACGATGACAAAGAAGTAGTACAAATTATTAATAAAGTAAAACGAATTGTTTCTTCTTCTTTACGTAATAATGACTTGTTTGCGAAAGTGAACGAAGGTCAGTTTGTCGTTTTGGCAAATTGTCAAAATTTAGACAACGCATACTTGATTATTCAAAGAATTAGTAAGAAATTTTACAATAAGTTTAGAAGTATGAATTTCAGATTAAACTACAATGTTGCGGAAGCGGTATTGTATGATGATTTGGCGAAATCAGACGAATAAATAACGTATTATTACACATAAATAACTCAATTTGAGAACCCTTTTACAAACGGTTTGATAATTGAGTTTTTTTTACGTTGTGCAAAAAGCGGTTATATAATTTTTACCCAAAACACTGTATTTTTGGGAACTTACGTAGCAAAAACACATTGTTAAAGGGAGATAGACTATGTGCTTAGAGCCTTTAAATAAGGGTTTTAATAAAATTTGTTACCTTGCAACATTTTCTGAATTGACGAATTTCATAGTAAAAGATAGGGTTTTCGTCAAAAAAAGTAAAATATTACCAAAGAGTATCGTAGAAATTGGTAAATCTAACCAAATTATAACCCCTTTTAGAGATAATATGAGTATCAAGTTGCAGCGAGAAGTTGCGATTTGGAAATATTTGCTGTAGGTGTGCGGCAGATATGGTAATGAGTGGAAACACAAATTACGATTTAAGTTATTTGCCAAAAGGTGTGTAGGCAAATAACGAAATAAAAAATCTTGCATTATAAATTTTAGAGAGATTTACGAAAGAGAGGAGAATTTTTTATGAAAATGTTTAAGCGAATATTTGCGGTTGCTTTATCAATCATGCTAGTAGCTCAGGCGTTACCTGCTAGTTTGTTTACGATTCATGCGATTTCAAATTCAATTTATGCTAATGAATACGTAAATGTGAAAACAGAAAACGGAAGTAGCGATAAAGAAAGCAAATTAAACGAAGACTTAAACGTTGAAGAAGCATTACCTTCACATACATTAAGTATTGTTGTGAACGTAGATGGTTCAGGGATCGCTCCAGTAGCAATTCCATTCAACGAATACAATCCTGGTAAAACAGTGATTGAAGCGTTAGAAGGGTACGAAGTAACAAGTGCTACCTTAGATGGGGAAGCATTCAGTACCAACAATGGAGCAATTACATTTGCTTCAACAGGGGATGAAACAAAATCATTAGTGATTAATGTTTCTAAAGTAGTTTCACAGCCTGCAGCAGTGAAAGCGAACACAAAAGCTTCCAATGCTAGTTATAAGGTAAACTTTTATGTGAATGGTAAGGTGGCGTCTACAAAAACGTATTCTGAAGGATCGACACCAAGCTTTAGAAATACTCCGCATAGCAACAATGGAAAATTTGTAGGTTGGGCAACAGAACCTAACTCAAAAAATTACATTCCTGCGGGAACAGATTTACCTAAAGTAACGGCTAATGAAGATTACTATGCAATTTTTGTTGGTATAGCGCATTTCTATTTCGTGTTACCAGGTAAAGATAATACGAGTACTAATTCAAGAGACTATATGTATGCTGGAGATGGAACGGCAATTATCCGTGACGAATTCAAAGAAGGTATACGTATGTATGATGGAAGTGATTACGATATTAGCAAAGACGTTGTAACTGTTCCAACAGATGCAGCAATCAGAAAAGGTTTAGAAAGTTTCTACGATGGTAAAGAGGGAAGAGATAAATACGATCCTTCATGGTCATACGATATTCGTTGGTACACATATTTGTTTGCTGCAGGTTCAGTAGGTTATGACTACCAAACTATGACAAACGAAATTAGAGTTCATATTGATGCGAAACTTACAGTTAATACAAATACGAAAAGTACTTTAAGTTATAGTGTACAAAAACCAGATGGAACGGTATTTTCTGGATCAACAAGACATAATTTAAAAGACATAGTAGAGATTAATAGTACTGTTACAAAAACTGGTAAATTCACTACAGATGGTTATAGTTTTGATGCAGAATCTAAATACGAAGGAAATAACTATCAATTTGATGGATGGTATACAGATGAATCGTTCACAACGAAAGCTCCAAATAGTGTTGTAGCAAGTGAATCTCACTTCTATTACGGACGTTATATTAATAAGACTTTCACATTAACATTTGATGCAACTAGTGGATCTTTCTCAAATGGAGAAAAAACACTTACTGCAAAACATGATGCTGGTGATTTAGCTAATTTAGTAACGCCAACAAAACCAGGATATGCTTTTGATGGTTGGAAACGTGATGACAAAGAGCATGATGTTCCTGCTGGGAATAGAAACATCGTTATGCCAGAATACGATTTAACCTTGACTGCAAAATGGAAGTTTGATAGCAAACAATGGTTTGATATCACTTACGCAGATGCACAAGGAAACGAATTTGTTAAAAGAGATATTGCATTAGAAAATGAAACAATTGATGTTTTAGATTTCGATAGCAAAGAACTTGGCTTCAAAGCACCAACTGGTAAATACTTTACAGGTTGGAAAGTGACAGCTGGAGATGCTAAACATGCGAACGGAAAACTTACATTCAAAGATAAAGATGTAGTATTAACGGCTCAATATGGAGATTTATACAACATTCATTTCTATGAAAATCCGAAAAAAGATCCTATCCCAGAATTAGTAAACAATAATTCTTACAAATCAGGTGACTTCTATACATTACCTGATTATGATGGTGGTCATGACGCGAGTGATAACCACAACTTTGTTGGTTGGACAACAAAACCAGAATTATTTAGAAATAATGAAGGTGTTGTAAACGACGAAAAAGATTTAGAAGCTTTAAGAGATCCAGCAAATGGATTTGTTGAAAACAAAGCAACTGTAGAATTTAAAGACAAAGATATTGACTTGTATGCTATTTGGGCTACAAAAAAAGCAATTGGTGTTGAAGTAAGTTATACAGTAAAATACTTCGTTGATGGGGTTGAAAGAACTTCGGACGAACAAAAAGAAATTGATTACGTTTTATCAAATGAAGTGAAACAATTAGCTTTTAAAGGTATTGTAGAAACTAAATACGAGTCAGAAGGTTACATATTTGATTCTATGACACCAAATTATGCAATTGGAAATATGGTTGCAAATGGAACAGTAATCAAGGTTCAATACACGAAAGATCCATTAAAATGGTTTAGTGTAACATACGAAGCTGGTGACCATGGAACAGGACCTGCATATACTGACGGTTCAACACATAAAGCAGGGTCAAGTGTTAAAGCAGCTAACTTTGCAGATACTGGATTCGTAACAGAATATGGTTACAAATTCAAAAACTGGGAAATTATTGAAGGAGATGCAACATTTGTACCTGGAATTACTTTAAACATTTTGATTAGAGAAGGAAATGTTAAGGTAAAAGCAGTTTATGAAAGAGATTTAGCATTATGGAACAACGTAACTTACAAAGCTGGTGCTCATGGTACTGGTGCAGATAAGGTACAAGAAGACCAAGCTAGAAAGAATGATGTAGTTAATGTATTATCATTTGCAAATGCAGGTTTCAAAGCAAACGATGGATATGAATTTACTGGATGGAAAGTGGTTAGTGGTAATGTAACAATTGCAAATAACCAATTCACTATGGGAGATTCAAACGTTGTATTAGAAGCACAATATGCAGCAAAAGACTATAACTATTCAATTCATTACTTCTATGATGAAGTAGAAGATGATTCGTTGAAAGAAGTCGGTAGTGCTAAATTCTTAACAACAATTGATAAATATACTGACAATGCAAAAGAAAAATTCGCATTCGAAAGAGTAGAAGGACTTCCAATTACAATTAGTTCTGATGCTAGTAAAAACGTTATGAATGTATATTACGCAACTGACGATAACGAAGATAAGATTCCTGACAAATTCCAAAGAAAAGTAACATTTAAAGTAGTAAATGGTGCTTGGAATGATGGAAAAACAGATGATGTAACTGCGTTTGTTACCTTAAGAGATGCAAATGGAGATCCTTCATTAAATGGTAAAGCTACGTTAGATAAAGTACCAACAGTTGGAGACAAACCACTTGATGGATACAAAGCAGGAAACTGGAATACAGTTTTAGCAGATGTAGTAATTACAAAAGATACAAAAGCATTTACATTTACATACACTTATGTAATTGATGAAAACAAAAAAGATACATTAAAATATACTGTAAACCACATTGGAGTGGACAAAGAAGGAAAAGAAACTGTATTGTATTCTAAGACAGATTCTGAAGAATTCTTAGTAGCAAACCATGTGACAAAAATTGCAGTAAAAGATACTGTATTAAAAGCAAACGCTACATACTCAAAATATGTATTTGATCGTATGGAACCAAAAACTGCTGCTGGAGATAAAGTAGCAAATGAAACAGTTATTAACTTGTACTTCGATGCAGATAATAACGAAGATGACACTCCTGACAAATTCCAAAGAGATGTAACATTTAAAGTGAAAAATGGTGCTTGGAATGATGGAAAAACAGCTGATGTAACAAAAACAGTTGATCTAAGAGATGCAAATGGAGATCTTTCAGTAAATGGAACAGCTACATTAGATACAGTTTTACCAGCAGTTGGAGACAAACCACTTGATGGATACAAAGCTGGAGACTGGAACACTGATGTAACACAAGTAGAAATTACAAAAGATACAACAGCGTTAACATTTACATACACATATGTAATTGATGAAAACAAAAAAGATACATTAAAATATACTGTAAAACACATTGGAGTGGACAAAGACGGAAAAGAAACTGAATTGTATTCTAAGACAGATTCTGAAGAATTCTTAGTCGCTCACCATGTGACAAAAATTGCAGTAAAAGATAGTGTATTACAAGAAAACATTACATACCCTAAATATGTATTTGATCGTATGGAACCAGTAGTTACTGCTGGAGATAAAGTAACAAATGGAAAAGTTATTAAAATGTACTTCGATGCAGATAATAACGAAGATGACACTCCTGACAAATTCCAAAGAGATGTAACATTTAAAGTGAAAAATGGTGCTTGGAATGATGGAAAAACAGCTGATGTAACAAAAACAGTTGATCTAAGAGATGCAAATGGAGATCTTTCAGTAAATGGAACAGCTACATTAGATACAGTTTTACCAGCAGTTGGAGACAAACCACTTGATGGATACAAAGCTGGAGACTGGAACACTGATGTAACACAAGTAGAAATTACAAAAGATACAACAGCGTTAACATTTACATACACATATGTAATTGATGAAAACAAAAAAGATACATTAAAATATACTGTAAAACACATTGGAGTGGACAAAGACGGAAAAGAAACTGAATTGTATTCTAAGACAGATTCTGAAGAATTCTTAGTCGCTCACCATGTGACAAAAATTGCAGTAAAAGATAGTGTATTAAAAGAAAACATTACATACCCTAAATATTTATTTGATCGTATGGAACCAGTAGTTACTGCTGGAGCTAAAGTAGCAGATGGAACAGTTATTAAAATGTACTTCGATGCAGATAATGACGAAGATAAAAAACCTGATAAATTCCAAAGATATGTATCATTTAAAGTAGTAAATGGTGCTTGGGATAACGACGAAACAGATGTAGTAAAAGCTAAGGTTCTCTTGACAGATGAAAATGGAGATCTTTCAGTAAATGGAAAAGCTACATTAGATAAAGTTTTACCAGCTGTTGGAAACAAACCACTAGATGGATACAAAGCTGGAAACTGGGACACTGATGTAACAAAAGTAGTAATTACAAAAGATACAACAGCATTGGATTACACATACACATATGTAATCGATGAAAACAAAAAAGATACATTAGAATATATTGTAAACCACATTGGTGTGGACAAAGAAGGAAATGAAACAACGTTGTACTCTGAAAAAGGTACTGAACAATTCTTAGTAGCTCACCATGTGAAAGAACTTGCAGTAAAAGACAGTGTATTAAAAGAAAATGCGACATACCCTAAATATTTATTTGATCGTATGGAACCAGAAGTTACTGCTGGAGATAAAGTAGCAGATAAAACAGTTATTAACTTGTACTTCGATGAAGATAATAACGAAGATAAAATTCCTGACAAATTCCAAAAACATGTAACATTTAAAGTAGTAAATGGTGCTTGGAATGACGAATCTACAGATGATGTAGCTGCAGTCGTTAACTTAAGAGATGCAAATGGAGATCTTTCAGTAAATGGAAAAGCTACATTAGATACAGTTTTACCAGCAGTTGGAGACAAACCACTTGATGGATACAAAGCTGGAAGCTGGGACACTGATGTAACAAAAGTAGAAATTACGAAAGACACAACAGCATTGGATTACACATACACATATGTAATCGATGAAAACAAAAAAGATACATTAGAATATATTGTAAACCACATTGGTGTGGACAAAGAAGGAAATGAAACAACGTTGTACTCTGAAAAAGGTACTGAACAATTCTTAGTAGCTCACCATGTGAAAGAACTTGCAGTAAAAGACAGTGTATTAAAAGAAAATGCGACATACCCTAAATATTTATTTGATCGTATGGAACCAGAAGTTACTGCTGGAGATAAAGTAGCAGATAAAACAGTTATTAACTTGTACTTCGATGAAGATAATAACGAAGATGAAATTCCTGACAAATTCCAAAGAGACGTAACATTTAAAGTAGTGGACGGAGCTTGGGATGACGAATCTACTGATGATGTATCTGAAATTGTTAACTTAAGAGATGCAAATGGAAAACTTTCAGTAAATGGATCAGCTACATTAGATACAGTTTTACCAGCAGTTGGAAACAAACCACTAGATGGATACAAAGCTGGAAACTGGGACACTGATGTAACAAAAGTAGTAATTACAAAAGATACAACAGAATTAGAATATACATATACATATGTAATTGATGAAGAAAAACAAGATACATTAACGTATACTGTAAACCACATTGGAGTTGACAGAGAAGGAAATGAAACAGAATTGTATTCTACTACAGATTCTGAACAATTCTTAGTAGCTCACCATGTGACAAAACTTGCAGTGAAAGATAGTGTATTAAAAGCAGATGCTACATACGGTAACTACGTATTTGATCGTATGGATCCTGCAGTTGCAGCTAACGATGAAGTAGCAGATGGTACAGAAATTAATCTATACTTCGATATCGATGTAAATGAAGATGAAATTGCTGATAAATACCAAGCAATCGTTACGTATGCAGCAGTGAACGGAACAGTAGCATTTAATGAAGTTTATGTAACTTTATTTGATGCAGATGGAAAATACGCTATAGATGGAACTGGTTACTTAAGTGCTGACCAAATTCCAGCGGCAACAGCTAATGCTGGATATAACCAAGCTAGTTTAGTATGGTTAAGCGGAGTTCCAAGTAACACAACAGCAATTACTAGAGACGTAAGATATACAGTAGCATTTGCTGCAACAGTAGTACCAACACCGATAACACCACCAACGTTACCGTTGTTACCAGTACCTACACCTGCACCTGCTCCTGCACCTACGCCAACGCCAACTCCTCCAGTTGAAAATGTAGAACCAGAGGAAACGCCTAAAGCGGAAGGAAATGAAAAAGTAGAAGACAAAGAAACACCAAAAGCAGACTTAGGAAGTTGGGCATTAATTAACTTAATCGCTACAACAGGTACAGTTTTATTAGGAGTATTCCTATTATTGGCAAAACGTCGTAAAGAGGAAGAAAACGAAGAGTTAGAAACTCCTGAAGAAAAGAAACGTAACTTATGGATGCGCGTGTTTACAACATTTGTTGCAATCGCTTCAGTAATCGCATTTGTATTAACAGAAGATATGACATTAAAATTAGCATTGATCGATAAATGGACAGTGGTAATGGTTGTATTATTCCTAGTACAAGCGGTAGCATTTATCTTCGCAAGAAGATGGAAAGAAGTTAACAACAAAGAAAAAACTTCTCGCTAATTCAATAGCAATTAAAAAGATGTGGAAATAATCCACATCTTTTTTTTGTTTATTTTATGATTAAGCCAAGCAGTTTTGCTAATTCAACCGCTTGTTCGCTATTTACGATTAATCCTTTTAAATCATCTAAGGTGATACAGATACCATCGATATCGCTTGTGCTTAAATCGACCTTCTCTAATGGGCAATGTATGAATTCACATTGGTTTAGTTTACACTGGTCAAATTGTACCTCTTTGAAAGAAGTCTCATTGAAACTGGCTTGACTTAAGTCATTTGTTACAAATAAATTAGTCTTGTTTTTACTGAATGAAAAGTTGCTGTAGTTTGCTTTGCAGTTGATAAACTGTACGTTTTGTAAGGTAGCAGCAGAGAAATCAGTACCTAGCAATTTACAATTTCGAAAAATGACACGATGCATGATACTGTTTGAAAAGTCAACATTAGACAAATCGCAATTTTCAAAGATGGTATCCATACAATCACATTTTGCCATATTACATTCACTGAAGACACATTGGATAAAGTGGCATTCATTAATATGAAGTGGACTTTCTTGAAATTCGAGAAAAGAAATATCACGGTATTGTGAATAAGCCATCTCTTCGTTATTAAATTCGTTCACTTCCTCTAGATAGGAAGGTAGTTTAGGTTGTTTTATTTTCATGTTATTATTATAGACATGTTTTGCTAATTTTGCAAGTAGTAATCAAAAAAGATAAATAATTTGGTATAATAAAACAGTTAGAGAGGTAAGAAACGATGAATGTATATTTGGACTTGTTTTTCACCTTTATGCGTGTTGGAGGATTTACTTTTGGTGGTGGTATTTCAATGCTACCAATGCTTGAGCGCGAAATTGTGGAAAAGAAAAAGTGGGCAACACAAGATGAAATTCTTGATTATTTTGCGATTGGGCAATGTACCCCAGGTATTATTGCGGTTAATGTTGCTACTTTTGTTGGCTACAAATACAAAAAGGTCTTGGGTGGAATCGTTGCGACAGCAGGAATGGTAATGCCAAGTTTAATTATTATTTTAGTCATCGCGATGCTATTAGAACCATTTATGAACTTAGCAATTGTACAAAGTGCATTTGCGGGCATTCGGGTTGGTGTTTGTGTGGTTATTTTACAAGCGATTATCGGTTTATGGAAAAAAGGAGTAAAGGATAGCATTGGTTTTTTGTTGTTTGCCGTTAGTTTTTGTGCTGTTGCTTTGGTTAAGTTATCCCCTATTTATGTCGTTATTTTGGCATTTGTATTAGGGATCATCAAAGTGAAGAGAAATAAGCGAAAAGCAGGTGATGAAACATGATTTTATTTGACTTGTTTTATGCGTTCTTTCGTATCGGCTTATTTGCGGTAGGTGGTGGGCAAACAACCATTCCGTTTCTATATGAGTTATGTGATACGTTTAACTGGTATACACCTGCACAATTAGCTGATATGATAGCAATTAGTGAGAGTACACCAGGACCGATAGGAATTAATATGGCAACCTATGCAGGATATGCAGCGGGAGGTCTAATTGGTGGAGTAATGGCGACATTTGCGCTTGTATTACCTAGTTTAATCATTATTATGAGTATTTCAAGAGTATTGGATCGCGTACAAGACAATGTTTATGTCGATAGCATTTTTTCAATTCTACGTCCCTGTGTTGTTGGGCTTATCGCTTCTGCGGGTTTGACTGTATTTTTGTTGTCGGTAGTGAACATGGACTTGTTTGTGAAAAGTGGTCAATTAAGTGATTTGTTTATGTGGAAACAGACGGTATTATTTATAGTATTGTTTCTTGTTTCTACTAAATATAAGAAGCATCCCATTTTTTATTTGGTGATTGCGATGGTAGCAGGAATGCTATTTCAAATGTAAGGAAGGTTAGTATGGAAGAAAAAATTATACAAAGTATTGCACAACAACTGAATATTCAAGTGAAACAAATTGAGAATACGCTTCAGTTGCTAGAGGAAGGAAGTACTGTTCCTTTTATTGCGCGTTATCGTAAAGAGATGACAAAAGGATTGGATGAAGAACAAATTCGTGTCATTCAAGAGGGTTATGAGTACCAAGTGAACTTAGAGAAACGTAAGGAAGATGTTCTTCGTTTGATTGAAACACAAGGGAAATTAACAGAGGAAATCACGCAACAAGTAATGGCTTGTAGTAAACTTGCACAAGTAGAGGATATTTATCGTCCTTATAAACAAAAGAAAAAAACAAGAGCGAGTATGGCGGTTGCCGCTGGATTGCAACCATTAGCTGATGTGTTCCTATCGTTTCCTAAGGTTTGGGATGAAGCGCAAGCAGATGCTTTTATTAATGAAGCGATAACAACACGTGAAGAGGCGATTCAAGGTGCAAAAGACATCATTGCGGAAAGCGTGAGTGAAACAATTGAAATACGTAATAAGATTTATGATTCGATGATTAATTATGGAAAAATAAAGAGTGTTGCGAAGAAAAACCATGAAGATGAAAATAAAGTATACAAAATGTACTATGAATACGAAGAAAAGCTAAGTACATTAGCACCGCATCGAGTGATGGCTATCGATCGTGCTGAAAATGAAAAAGTAATTACAGTTAGTATTGTAACCAATGAAGAATACATGCAAAACTGGGTGGAAAAAAGAGTAATTAAGTTTTTTAATAGTGCAACAAGTGAGTATGTAAAAGAGGCGATCAGCGATGGATTAAAGCGATTGGCATACCCTTCTATCGAACGTATGGTGCGCTCAGAACTAACGCAAAAAGCACAAGAAAGTAGTATTGAAGTGTTCTCGATGAACCTAGAGAAGTTGTTGTTGCAACCACCGATGAAAAACAAACGCATTTTAGGGTTTGATCCAGCGTTTCGTACAGGGTGTAAATTAGCTGTTGTGGATGCATCGGGTAAAAATAATTATGTTGATGTGATTTATCCACACCAACCCAATGCAAAAGTGAAAGAAGCAGAAGAAAAGTTAGTAAAAATGTGCAATGACTATAAAATTGATTTAATAGCAATTGGAAATGGTACTGCAAGTCGTGAAAGTGAAACCTTTGTGGCAAAAACCATAACGAAATTCAATTTACCAGTGTCATATACGATTGTTAGTGAAGCGGGAGCAAGTGTATACAGTGCCAGCAAACTTGCGATTGAAGAATTTCCAGATTTGCATGTAGAGCAAAGAAGTGCCATTTCGATTGCGCGTCGTTTGCTGGATCCGTTATCGGAATTGATTAAAATTGATCCACAATCGATCGGTGTTGGGCAATACCAACATGATTTACCAACGAGTCGCTTGAAACAACGTTTGGATTTCGTTGTGGAGAAGGCAGTTAACTTAGTTGGAGTGAATGTGAATACCGCAAGTAGTGCGTTATTAAAAAATGTAGCGGGATTAAATGCGGCAATGGCAGCAAATATCGTAACCTATCGTGAAGAAAATGGAATGATTACTTCGCGTAGTGAAATTAAAAAGATTCCAAAAATTGGTGCGAAGTCATTTGAACAAAGTGCTGGATTCTTGCGTATTGAGGATGGAAAAGAAGTACTAGATCGTACTAGTATTCACCCGGAATCGTACAAAATAGCAAAAAAAGTGCTAAAAGAATTAAAGATTGATACATTAGAAATGGGAAGTGTGAAAGCGCAAGAAGCAGTACGTAATGCGGATAAACAAGCTTTGGCAAGCAGTGTAGAGTGCGATTTGTATACCTTAGAAGACATCTTAGATGCGATCTGTTTGCCGCTTCGTGATTATCGTGACCAAAATGATGGACCGATTTTACGTAAAGATATCTTAGCGTTTGAAGACTTGAAGTTACACGATAGCTTAGAAGGAGTCGTTCGAAATGTAGTTGATTTCGGAGCCTTTGTGGATATTGGGTTAAAAGAAGATGGGCTAGTGCATATCTCACAAATGGCAAAACAACGTGTCAAACATCCAAGTGATATTGTTTCCGTTGGAGATATCGTTCAAGTATGGGTACATAAAATAGATGAAGAGAAACATAAAGTACAATTAACTTTATTGGAACCTTAGGAGGATTTATGGATATACTAGAGAAAGTAAAAGATTATCAAGTTGAACCAGTGAAAAAGATGATAGCACAAGCAGCGGTTGCCAAACCTTATGGAACCGTATTTTTTGGGGATTCCATCATCCAATCTTTGCCACTGAAAGAGTACTTTACCCAAGATAATTTCTATAATTGTGGATGCAATGGAGCGACGAGTGACTTGTTGTTGCATTTGCAACCGTATGCGATTCAAGCATATAAGCCACGAAAAGTAGTTATTTTAATTGGGACAAATGATTTAGCAGACGAATGGCAATTCGATAAATTAGAAATTGCGTTTAATGTTTTTAAGTTAATTACCATTATGCGTAATCATAATCCTGCACTTGATATTGTAGTTGTTTCACCACTACCGATTGTGGAATCGAAACAAAAAGCGAAAATAAAAGACAATACACAGCTTCGCTTGTTAGGAAACGAAATCAAAGCGAATGTATTAGAGTTTCCTGGAACACTTTACGTTGATATGTTTGATGCGTTTTTGGATGACAACAAGCAACTGAAAGAAACGCTAACAAGTGATGGATTGCATTTAAACAAGCAAGGATATGATTTGTTTGCTCAATTATTAAAACCATATGTATAGGCATGATTACAATCATGCCTTTTGTCTTTTTTGAGGTATAAAAAATGTACAGACAATTACATTTTATGTACTGTTTAATACACAGTAGAAAAACTATAATTAACGTAGGGAGGTGTATCTATGATTTATAGTTTAGATTCAAGATGCATCAATATTTTAAAAAGATTGCTACATACTAACGGCTATACGACATTACAGGAAATTGCTGATATTGAGCAAATATCCAAACGTAGTGTGTATTATGATTTGTCGAAAATCAATGAGTGGTTAGAACAGCAAGAAGTTGAAATTATTGAGGTAGAACGAAAGAAGGGGGTATTTATTACCCAGTCACAAATTGAAAAAATAAACTTATTAATGAAAGAGGTAAACGAGAGTTCTTTTTATTTGTTTTCACCAATGGAACGTGTTGATATTATCATTTGTTCGATTATGAAAAAAATAAAGCCGATGCTTATTGAAGACTTTATGAATGTTTGCCAAGTGAGTAGAAATACGATCATTAATGATTTAAAAGCAGTGACAAGTAAACTTCAAGAATACAACTTACACTTAGAATATGCGAATAAACTAGGGTACCAGATCAAAGGAGATGTGATTCGAAAGCGGACGGTGTTTTTCTTGTTGTTTTCTAATTTGGTGGATTATTACCAAAAGGGAATCTTACAGCATGATGATGAAGAAAGAGTGCTTCGTATTTTGAATGATATGCGTTGCATTGAGAGTGAATTGCATACGAGTTATGTTCCAGGAACTTTGTATACCATTTCCGTTTTCTTTGCTTCTATCCATAAGCGAAGTGATCATTTGATCTTTAGCGATATGGATAAAAGTGAGATTGAAGTTACTAGGGAATACCACTTGGTTTGCAAGTACTTTCAAGAATTACAAGAAGGGGAAAAGTATTATTTGGCATTGCATCTGCTTGGATCGAGAATGCAAAGTGTGCCAATGGACTTGTTGGCGGAAAAGGAAAACGAAAGTACGTATGCATTAGCGCGTAACTTAGTCAGTGAGTTTTCGCGAATCGCATGTATGGCATTTCCTGATGTGGAAGAAGTGGAGGAATCCATTTATGCGCATTTAAAAACTTCGCTGTATCGTTATCGATATGGGATACAGTTGGGAAATCCACTTTTGTCGGATATTAAAAATGAATATCCAGAGTTGTTTGAACTGACAAAGAAGGCTTGTGATTATTTAAAACAACAAATAGGAGTGCCGATACCAGATGGTGAAATTGCTTATTTAACATTGCATTTTGGTGGTTTTATGAATCGCGCTGAGATCAATAAAAAGTTAAATATCTTAATTGTTTGTCCAAATGGGATTGGGACTGGAAATATGTTACGTAGAGAAGTGATTAACTTGTTGCCAAATGCACAGGTTGTTGATGTGGTGGCGTTAAATCATTTAGAAGATACAAGAAATTATCAAATGATTATTTCAACAGTAGCGATTGAGGGTGTGAAATCAACAGTAGTGCATCCTATTCTTACTGATTTTGATCGAGTATCCATTTTGCGTGAGAGTCTTAAGGATGATACAAGTCAACAAATGGAAGTGGAATCGATTATTAATATAGCGAAAAACTATGTGGATGAGAACAAGTTACGCTTATTGCGAGAAGATTTATCAAATTATTTTTCTTCGATGAAAGTGAAACAGGTACGACGAAGTGATTTTGGTTTGGGGTTAGAGTATTACTTGAATCAAGATCATATCTTTATTTATGAAGGGAAGTATACTTGGGAACAATCTTTTACGAAAACATCAGAAATATTAATAAAGAAAGGTTCGATTGCACCTCACTATGTGGATCAAATGATTGAAAAGACCAAAACGATGGGACCGTATATGTTCATTTGTGATGGGGTAGTGTTAGCGCATGCGCAAATTGAGGATGGGGCTTACCATACGGATATTGCACTTGGTTTGTTCCAACAAGAAATCGTATTTGATAAAGGAAGATATGCGAATATCATCTTGGTGTTAAGTGCAGAAGACCAGACCAAACACATTCATATATTGAATGATATTATGACTGTTTTTCAATCGGAAAGTAATGTGAATGCGTTAAAAAAATGCACGGATGTGGAGCAATTACAGAAGTTATTGTTTGCGATGATCAAAGGAAGGGATGGCGATTAGTTTAGAAGAGAATAGAAAATAGACGATAGGAAAAGGATTATTTATGTGTCCAATGATTGCAAAGAAAACAAACAATGATTAGGCACAACAATTGTAAGTGAAAAAGGAAAGAAGTGTGCACATACGATTGTATGTAAGTGTGAAAATAATTGGACTTCTCTTACATTGAAAAGGCAGTAAAATAGAAACTGTGAAAGGCATGGGGGTAATTAACATGATTGATATGTTGAAATTAGAAAACGTAAAAATGTTACAAAAAGTGAATGATTGGATAGATGCCATTCATGTATCGATACAACCGTTAATTGAACAAGGGTATTGTGAAGAACGCTATATCGATGGAATTATAAGGAATACGAATAAGTTTGGACCTTACTATGTGTTGTGTGAAAATTTAGCTTTGATTCATGCGAATGCAAGCGATGGTGTGATTGCAAAGCAAATGAGTGTGACCGTGCTTCAACAACCAGTGAGATTTAAACCTGATGGATTTGATGTGAGAATTCTGATTGCCTTAGCAGCAGAAGATAGTGAATCACATATTGAAGCGATGAAAGCAATTTCAAATATCTTTCAAAATCCTGACAGTATTCAAAGTGTCTTGGACGCAACATCAGAAAAAGATATTTATGAAATCTTTGTACAAGCAGCCAAAGAGGAATAAATAACTTGATGTTTAATAAGAGCGTTACAACAAAAAGAGGAGGACTTTAAAACATGTTAGACTTTATTATTAATATTTTGTCTACACCTGCGATTTTAGTAGGGTTGATGGCTTTGATCGGATTAGCTTTACAAAAGAAACCGATTGAAGACATCGTAAAAGGAACTGTAAAAACAATTGTAGGGTTCCTTGTATTAAGTGCAGGAGCTGGTTTCTTACTATCCAGTTCATTAAATGCATTTGGAGATTTGTTTAATTTTGCGTTTGGAATGCAAGGGGTAGTTCCAAACAATGAAGCAATCGTATCATTAGGATTGGTTGATTTTGCGACAGATACTGCATACATTATGTGTATCGGTATGATTGCGAATATCGTAATGGCACGTTTCTCAAGAATGAACTACATTTTCTTAACAGGACACCATACATTATATATGGCTTGTATGATCGCTGTTATCTTAAGTGTAGGAAATTTATCTGGAGGAGCTTTATGGATTTCTGGTGGGTTGTTGCTTGGTCTTATTATGGTACTTTCACCAGCTATCTGTCAGCCAACGATGCGTAAGATTGTGAAGACGGATGAATTGGCGTTTGGACATTTCGGTGGATTTGGATACTGGTTCTCAGCACAAGTGGGAAAATTATTCAAAGGTGGAAAATCAACAGAAGACGTGAACTTTCCAAAACGTGTTTCTTTCTTAAGAGATACAACAGTAGCGATTGGATTAACAATGGTAATATTCTACTTAGTCGTGAGTGCTGTTGCGGTTTCAAAAGGAATTTTGGATGCTGATTCTGCGAAAATTTTAGCGCAATATCCTAATTTAGGTGGATTGTTGAACGTTGGTTCTGAAACAACAGTTCACTGGGCTGTTTGGGCAATCACAAGTGGGTTAAGTTTTGCTGGAGGAGTTTACATTATTTTAAGTGGTGTGCGTTTAATCATTGGGGAAATCGTTCCAGCATTCAAAGGAATCGCTGAAAAATTAGTACCAAATGCAAAACCTGCACTTGACTGTCCAGTGGTATTCCCATATGCACCAAATGCAGTATTAATTGGATTCTTAGTATCTTTCTTGGGAGGAATTGTGGGACTGTTTATCTTAGGTGCAGTTGACAATGCTTTATTCCCAGTTGCATTAATTTTACCAGGGGTAATTCCTCACTTCTTCTGTGGAGCGACAGCAGGTGTTTTCGCAAATGCAGAAGGGGGATTAAAAGGTTGTGTAGCAGGATCGTTCTTACATGGTTTATTAATTACTTTCTTACCAGCGATTTGTATGCCGGTAATGGGAGCATTGAATTTTGCTAACTCAACATTCTCTGATGCTGACTTCTCTGTAATGGGAATCTTCATTGGAAATATTGCACAATACATCCAAGGAAATGGATTGATGGTTGTTTGTATCGTATTATTCTTATTACCAATTGTATACAACTTTGTTATGCCAAAAAAAGCAAAAAAAGCAGAGTAGTAGATACATATACGATGGATAGGGAAGCGAAGCCTTCCCTCTTCGTATAGGAAAGGACAAATTATGAAAATTAATAAAATTTTATGTTGCTGTGGATCTGGATTAGGGTCGAGTATGTTAGTTCGTATGAACGTTGAAAAAGCACTAAAACAAATGGGTGTAAGTGGGGTTGATGTAAGCCATTCTTCTGTATCGGATGCAGTAGAAGGGGCAGCAGACTTGTTTGTTGTTGGGAAAGACTTAGAAGAGTTTGTACAAAATTTAACGAATGTTATCGTTTTGGATAACATTATGGACATGAATGAATTGAGCGAGAAATTGAACGAAAAATTTAAATAATACAGGGAGGTACGAAATGGACGAAAAGCAGTTACAAGAATTAAAGGTACTATCTGCAAAAATACGTTGTGATATATTAAAAATGTTAGAGAAACGTGGGTATGGCCATTTAGGTGGTTCCCTATCGATTGTTGAACTAATGAGTGTATTGTATGGGAAACAATTACGCTATGATGTGAATAACCCAAATTGGGACAAACGCGATATGGTTGTATTATCAAAGGGACATGCAGGTCCTGGATGGTACAGTGCATTAGCACAAGTTGGTTTTTTTGATAAACAATGGTTGTATACATTAAATGAAGGAGGAACCAATTTGCCTTCGCATCCTGATCGTAACAAGACTCCAGGAGTGGATATGACAACAGGCTCACTTGGACAAGGAACAAGTGTTGCTGCTGGGATTGCCACTGGTTTTAAAATGAAGGAGTTAGCGCAATATGTCTATTTGATTGTTGGAGATGGCGAATTAAATGAGGGACAATGTTGGGAAGCGTTCCAGTATATCGCAGCAAAAAAATTAAACAATTGTATTGTTGTTATTGATGAGAATAAGAAACAATTGGATGGCTCAACACAGGATATCATGAATCCGTTTGACATCAGTGAAAAAATGCGTGCTTTTGGCTTTCATGTACAATATGTAAAAGGGAATGACGAAGCAGCAATCGATGAAGCGATTACGAATGCAAAAGCGATAACAGACCAAGCGGTATGCATTGTGTTGGATACCATCAAAGGACAAGGGGTTGCATTCTATGAGCAAATGAAGGATAACCACTCTGTGAAGTTTACGGCGCAAGCGATTATCGATGCAAACCAAGAAGCGATTCAAGCTTTAGAAAAACAAATTGCGGAGGGTTCATCATGTTTGAATTAGTGGAAGATAGAAGTGTAAAAGGCAAAGAATTACGTATGGTTGTAGTGGAAACACTACAAGAGATAATGGCATGCGATGATAAAGTAGTGGCACTAGAAGCGGATTTAGGTGGTGCGAGTGGATTTACGAAAATTCAACAAAGCAACCCAGAACGATTTGTTCAATGTGGGATTGCGGAAGCGAATATGGTTGGTGTGAGTGCAGGGTTATCAGTAACGGGGATGAAACCTTTTATGCACACGTTTGGACCATTTGCGACACGACGTGTATACGATCAAATCTTCTTATCCGGTGCTTATGCGAAAACAACAATGAATATTTATGGTTCCGATCCAGGGTTCACCGTTGGACCAAATGGTGGAACGCATACGACTTGGGAAGATGTCGCGTTAATGCGTGCCATTCCACATTGTGTTGTTTGTGATGCAAGTGATGCAACACAACTCGCATGGATTGTGAAAGAGTTTGCGAAATTAGAAGGCATTCATTATGTTCGTGCCAACCGTAAAGATGTGCGTAATGTATACAAAGAGGGTTCTACCTTTACGCTTGGAAAAGGAAATGTGTTAAAAGAAGGAAAAGACATTCTAATAGTGAGTGCGGGGCAACTAATCTCTGATGTTTTGGATAGTGCACAAGCGTTAGAAGAAGCGGGATATTCTATTCAAGTCATTGATATGTTTACGATTAAACCGCTGGATACAGGATTATTAAAACAAGCAGTGAAAGGTAAAAAACTAATTGTAAGTGTTGACAACCATTCCATCACAGGAGGGTTGGGTAGCGCTATTGCAGAGGTGTTGAGTGAACAAGGATGCAGTGTTCCCTTAAAACGAATCGGAGTGGATGAGCGCTTTGGACAAGTAGGAACACCAGCATTCTTACAAAAAGAATTTGGGTTATGTGCCCAAGATATCACAAATACGATAATAGATATCATAGAAGTAAAATAACTGCTTGTTTCTAAGCAGTTATTTTACTATCATGTAAGTAGAGAAAGAAGAGAGGACAATACGATGAATAAATTAATCGATCATACATTATTAAAGGCAGATGCCACAAGAGAGCAAATTACAAAGCTATGCGAAGAAGCGAAACAATATGATTTTGCGAGTGTTTGTGTAAACTCAGGTTGGGTAGCGTATTGCGCACAACAATTAAAAGACAGCGATGTGAAGGTATGTAGCGTTGTTGGTTTTCCATTAGGAGCGATGAGTACAAAAGCAAAAGCATTTGAAACGAAATGTGTCATTGAAGATGGTGGCGATGAAATTGATATGGTGATGAACATCGGAGCATTGAAAGACAAAGATTATGCGCTTGTGCAAAAAGATGTAGAAGCAGTTGTGGAAGCAGCGCAAGGGCATTGTGTGAAAGTAATTTTAGAAACTTGCTTATTAAGCGAAGAAGAAATAAAAAAAGCTTGTGAGTTATGTGTTGCTGCCAAAGCGACGTTTGTGAAAACAAGCACTGGTTTTTCAACAAGAGGAGCAACCATCGACGATGTGAAATTAATGAAATCGGTGGTGAAAGAGCAAGCACTGGTCAAAGCGGCAGGTGGAGTAAAATCCTATGCTGATTTACAAGCGATGGTAGAAGCAGGAGCAAGTCGTATTGGCAGCAGTAGTGGTGTGATGTTGATGCAACACAAAGAGGCAAAGCAAGGTTACTAACAATTGTCACTAAAAAGGGTTATTCTACCAAATACGCCAATTTCGTGGTACAATAAAGGCGCAAAAAGCATAAAACGAAAGGTGGTAAATGTATGAATATTCTAAAATTAGAACCGGCATTTAAAGATTATTTATGGGGTGGAACAAAGTTAAAGAGCGATTACGATAAAAAGAGCGATTTGGCAATTGTTGCGGAAAGTTGGGAACTTTCTAATCATCCAGCAGGTTCCAGTGTAATTACAAATGGAGCATATGCGAATGTGCCATTTACACAATATTTGGAAAAGGAAGGAAAGAAAGTTTGGGGAACAAATGCGCAATCATTTGAAAACTTTCCTGTATTAATTAAATTTATTGATGCGAAACAAGCATTGTCTATTCAAGTGCATCCAGATGACGAATACGCATTACGTGTAGAAAAAGAATTTGGAAAAAATGAAATGTGGTATATCTTGGATTGTGAACCAGGTAGTTTCTTGTACTTTGGGGTAAACCAAGAGTTAAGCAAAGAACAATTCAGACAACATATTGAAAACAACACATTGTTGGATGTGTTGAATAAAGTTGAAGTAAACAAAGGAGATGTTTTCTTCATTAAAGCGGGTACCATCCATGCGATTGGTGCAGGTATTATGATTTGTGAGATTCAACAAAATTCAAATTCAACATATCGTGTGTATGACTTTGGACGTGTTGATGCCAATGGAAATGCACGTGAATTACATGTGGACAAAGCTGTTGATGTATCACAATTGACACCTTCTGAGAAAACGTATGGACAACAACCAAAAGAAGCGTTAGATGGACAAAATACAAAATCAACATTAGCGAAGTGTAACTACTTTACGACTACAGCATACGATGTGAAAGAAGCGATTAGCTTAAATGCAGATGCTTCAAGTTTTCATTCTTTGATTATTTTAGAAGGAGAAGGTAGTGTCGTTTGTGGTGAGGAGAGCGTTGCGTTTAAAAAGGGTGATAGTTTATTCTTACCAGCCCAAGCAGGAGCGTACCAGGTGAAAGGAAATGTTTCCTTTATCTTAACTACGATTTAATATGCGAGTAAAAGGTACCTTACATGTGAGTGCAGAAGCGTATTTTTCTACACTTCAAAAATATTTATTGAAAGATTTGCGTAAAACGGTTGATCGTTCACTTAAAATGAGTGATTTAAAACCTGGATTTACCTTCAGCAAAACATACAAACGCGCAAAGGAAGACGATTATGTTTCAACCCAAGAAATCGTTACGATGGATTTTGGGAAAGCCTATTGTTTGAAGTTTAGTGTGCCAGGTGGATACCAAGTCATCTCTCATGACATTAAAGAAATTGATGAAAATACGATTGAAGTAGAGTACGAAGAAGTGATTGAAACAAAAGAAGTAGGTTTGCGTGTAAAACAATTTATGCGTAGAGGAAAATCACGAAAGTTGATGCACCAAATCTTATCGAATTTAGAAAAAGAAATACAAAATAAAAGCGCATAAAGCGCTTTTTGTTTTGTGAGAACGAAAAAAAAGTTGAATTTCTTCAACTTTTATAATTGTGCATCAATCATTTGAGCTAATGCTGGATATGGTCGAAAGCCCATTTCTCTGGCTACCATTTCTCCATTTTTGAAAATTAAGATAGTTGGAATCGATTGCACTTGGTATTGCATTGCTAGTGCACCTTCTTTATCAACATCAACTTTTGCGATCTTAACTTTACCTTCGTAAGCATCTGCTAATTTTTCAATTTCTGGTGCTAACATTTTACATGGACCACACCATTCTGCAAAGAAATCAACAAATACGACGTCATCTTTAATTAATTCTACAAATTCACTTTCATTTGGGTGTAATACTTTACTCATAACTATCATCCTTTCTTTTGTGTTACTTGTTTCTTACTTGCAGTATAGCACATCTATTTTAATTGGCAAGCACAGTGCTCATGCTACCTTTTTCAATTCTTAAAAAAGTGGCTTAAAACCGCAATTTATATTGTGTTTCTAGCATATTTACTATATAATTAAAAAAATATATTTGTTAGGAGGACGCATGTATGAGAGCAGTATTAAGTGTAATAGGAAAAGATGGAGTTGGGATTTTAGCTAACGTAAGTAATAAATGTAAAGAAGTGAATGCAAATGTGGTTGATGTGAACCAAACAATTATGCAAGATATGTTTTGTATGATTATGTTGATTGAAATCGATAAGTTGAATGAAGAATTCACTACGTTTGTTGATGAAATGGGTCGCTATGGAGATTCATTAGGTTTAAAAATTCATGTAATGCACGAAGACATTTTTAAATCAATGCACACGATTTAGTAGGAGGAGACATTCATGTTAAATACAGATAACATATTAGAAACGATTACGATGATTGACGAAGAGGATTTGGATGTAAGAACGATTACAATGGGAATCTCTTTGGTTGATTGTTGCGATAGTGATATCGATAAGTCCTGTGAAAAAGTATATCGTAAAATTACGACGGTAGCGAAAGACTTAGTCAAAGTAGGCGAACAAATTGAGAAGGAATATGGTATTCCTATTATTAACAAACGTATTTCTGTTACACCAATTGCCATTTTAGTTGGGGTATCTGGAGGAGATCCAGTGAAATATGCTCATACATTAGAAAAAGCAGCACAAAGTGTAGGAGTGAACTTTATCGGTGGATACAGTGCGTTAGTACACAAAGGATTTAGTGCTGGAGATAGAGAATTAATTGAATCCATTCCAAGAGCATTGAATGAAACAGATCATATTTGTTCTTCTGTAAATGTTGGATCAACAAAAGCAGGGATTAATATGGAAGCAGTGGAATTAATGGGTCGTATGGTAAAAGAGAGTGCAGAATTAACTGCAGATCGTAACTGTATTGGACCTGCTAAATTAGTTGTTTTCTGTAATGCACCAGAAGACAATCCATTTATGGCTGGAGCGTTTCATGGATTGGGTGAACCAGATGTCGTATTGCATGTTGGAGTAAGTGGTCCTGGGGTAGTGCGTGCCGCATTAGCGAAAGCAC
Organism: uncultured Erysipelotrichaceae bacterium; assembly: GCA_964370395.1. Classification (GTDB taxonomy): domain Bacteria; phylum Bacillota_I; class Bacilli_A; order Erysipelotrichales; family Erysipelotrichaceae; genus JBGUVL01. The sequence continues at coordinate 17,204 of CAYJIZ010000017.1, read as the reverse complement.
CAAAGGATTTACCAATGGATGAAATTGCTGATTTAATTAAGAAAACAGCATTTAAAATTACGCGTATGGGACAAATGGTGGGTAGCATTGCATCACAACGTTTGAACGTACCATTTGGAATTGTTGACTTAAGTTTAGCACCAACACCAGCAATTGGTGATTCGGTTGCTTATATTTTAGAAGAAATGGGATTAGAATCCTGTGGAGCATATGGAACGACAGCTTGTTTGGCGATGTTGAATGACGCCGTGAAAAAAGGTGGAGTTATGGCTAGTAGCAGTGTAGGTGGATTGTCAGGTGCATTTATTCCTGTATCAGAAGATGCTGGGATGATTGCGGCAGTAAGAAACCAAACATTGAGCTTAGAAAAACTGGAAGCGATGACAGCCGTTTGTTCCGTAGGATTAGACATGGTTGTAATTCCAGGTGAAACAACACCAGAAGTGATTTCTGGAATTATTGCGGATGAAGCTGCAATCGGTATGGTTAACAGCAAAACAACAGCAGTAAGAGCTATTCCAGCAATCGGTTATAAGGTAGGAGATGAGTTAGAGTTTGGAGGTCTATTAGGTAGTGGGCCAGTTATGAAAATTAACCAAACAAAAAATGACATCATGATTCATCGTAAAGGAAAAATTCCTGCACCATTACAAAGTTTAAAAAATTAAGAGCGATTTCGCTCTTTTTTTATGTGTGTAAAAAAATAGGTAAAAATTAACTATTTTATAGCCAACTTGTTCCACAATAAGGTATAATAAATCTGTAAATAATAGAAAAGGAAGGCCGATAATGGAAATTAATAAACAATTAATTGAGGCATTCGTTGAACAGTTCCATCAATTGTTTTTTAAAAAACAATTTGATGCGATACAAACGATGCTTACAGATTCGATTTCTGTAGGTGGCATCTATGTAAATGAGATAATTGAGGGAAAAGATCACGTGATTGACTTGTGGAAAGTAGTCTTAAAATCTAGTGATGAAAATAGTGAAGTTAGCCAATTAGAAATGGATGTAAAAGAAATTGAAGTGGCGCAGTGGAATGTAGAAAGTATATTTAAAGTAAACAGTAATATTGACCAAAGCGATATTGCGATTTGTTTTGCGACAAAATGCAATGTGATTCATTGTGGTGATGGCTTTAAAATCGATCATGTGATTTTTTCGGTCGTCAATGAAGAAAGTGTAATGAAATCAAGTGACATCTTTAAAAACTTTATGTTGGAAAGAGAAGTAGCATTTGAAAATAATGATGATTTGTTGAATAGCGTTCCATGTGGAATATTCAAATGTATTTTTAATGATCAACTTAGCCTAATTGAAGTGAGTGATGGATTCTTACGTATGATTGGGTACACACGTGATGAGTTACAAAATAAATTTCACAATAATTTAAAAGAATTGATTGTTCCAGAAGATTACCAACATGTGTTTGGTGAAGTAAGAGAACAATTAAAACATGGTTTAAATAATCGTTTGGAATATCGATTGTTGCATAAAAACGGAAATGTTATTTGGGTACTGGAAAAAGGTACATTGGTGAAAAATGAAAAGGGTGAAGATTGCTTCCACTGTATTGCGGTGGATATCACCGTGGAAAAGGAAATTCGCGAACAATACGAAGCGGCATTGAAGCGCAGTCAAATCATTATTAACCAAACCAATGATGTTATTTTTGAATGGGATATTCATAAGGATAAATTATTTGTTTCAAGCAATTGGGAAAAGAATTTCGGGAAACAAAAATGGCCAGAAGGAAGTAGCTTAATTGAAATTTTAGCGAACAAAGAATCCTCTCCATTTTGTGAAGAAGACTATGAAATCATGCAAGAAGCCATTCAAAAAGTAGTGAATGGGGAAGACTATGTCGAATTAGAATTGCGTATTTTACGCAAAGATGCAGTTTATATTTGGTGTAAGATTCGTGTGACGGTGCAAAAAGATAGCCAAGGAAATTCAAGTAAGGCAATTGGAGTGGTAATCGACATTGATGAAGAAAAACGACGTTCGATATCGTTACAGAAAAAAGCGAGCCAAGATGCATTGACGGGAATTAGTAATAAGGCATCCACTCGTGAGTTGATAGTGGAAGAGTTAAAACAACAAGACAATTCATTAGGTGCGTTGTTGATTGTGGATATTGATGACTTTAAATGTGTGAATGATACACGAGGGCATTTGTTTGGTGATGCGGTATTAAAAGATATTGCTAATACAATTAAAGATTCTTGTCGTTCAAGCGATATATTAGGACGTATTGGTGGCGATGAATTCATGGTGTTCTTAAAAGACATCAAACAAGTAAAAATAGCCAAAGAAAAAGCACAGACAATCATTGATAATATTAATGCGATGAAGTCTTTGCAAGGATTGCCTAAACATGTGTCTTGTAGTATTGGAATTAGTTTGTATCCAGATCATGGAGATGATTTTAATTCCTTATATAAGTACGCGGATTTCGCATTGTACCAAGCGAAAACACAAGGAAAAAATGGATTCTCTGTTTATGATGAGAAAAATATTCAGGACTATATCAAACGTCAGATGCAACCTTACTCTTCACTAGTAAATGCAGACATTGATAGTAATATAGAAGAAACATTTAGTGGTGAGTTAGCAGAATACGTATTTAATATTTTGTATGAGTCAGATGACACGCAACGTGCAATCGAAGACATTATGAATATCATCGGTGAAAAATACGATGTGAGTCGGGTTTATATATTTGAGAATTCAGTGGATGATAAGTATTGCCAAAATACATTTGAATGGTGTAACGAGGGTGTTGTACCACAAAAACATGTATTGCAAGAAATATCATATGAAGTTGATTTAGGAAATAACTATTTGGATAACTTCAATGAAAATGGTATCTTCTACTGTGCTGATATCGCAACGCTAAACCAAAGCCAATACAATGTACTGGAACCGCAAGGAATTAAGAGTTTGCTGCAATGTGCAATACGTGACAATGGTAAGTTTCGAGGTTTTGTAGGGTTTGATGAATGCGATGACCAACGCTACTGGACACAGGAACAAATTCGTTCGTTATCATTGATTGCGGAGATTTTAAGTATTTTCTTATTAAAGAGTCGTAAAGAGGAAATGTACGAAGAAGAAAACAAAGCTCTTCTTTCAATGCTAGATAACCAAGATTCCTTTATTTATGTGGTGGAAGAAGAGACGTTTAAAATATTGTATGCAAATAAGAAAACCGAAGCTTTATCAAAATCAAGTTGTGAGAATGAGTGTTGTTATAAATTGTTTGTGAACCGTGATACGCCTTGTGAAATTTGCCCAGCTAAATTAGCGACACGTACACAAGCAAGTAGTGCGATTGAATTTTTTAATCAACATTTTAATGTGTGGTCCGATGCGTATGGATCGTACATTCAATGGAAAGGCAAACATGCGAGATTAATTGTATGCCATGATATTACGCGCTTTAAAAAATAAGAAGTTAATTATAAAGAAATAACTATCTTTGTGAAAGTGTAATAGAAAAAAATGAAAGCGTAGAAGGATTCACTTCTACGCTTTGTTTTGTTATTTGTGTTTGTAATAGAAAATCGCTAATTGGGTTCGATCTCTAAGTGATAATTTATCCAACAAATCACTTAAGTAGTTACGAATCGTACCTTCACTCAAGTAAAGTTTTTCACTGATTTCTTTGTTGTTTAATCCTTCGGCGACACAACGCATCAATTCTATTTCTTTATCATTTAAAAGGAATGAAGAAAAATCACTTTCGCTTTGTATCAAAGAAGGAATCTTCGATACGATTTCACTTCCGAAAATTGATTGATTCGAAGCAACTGCTTTTAAACTAGGAACGATGCTATCAAAGTCTTGTTTTAATAAATATCCTTTTGCTCCCATTCGAATGGCTTTAATAATATATTCGTCATCCAAAAAGGTAGTTAGATATAAGATTTTCGCATCTTTGTATTTCTTTAAAATTTGTTCTCCCGCATCCAAACCGCTCATTTTTTGCATTCGAATGTCCATCAACAATATATCTGGTTGGTGTAGATCGTATAGTTGAATGGCATCTAAGCCATCATAACCACAAGCGATGACTTTCATATCGCTGTCTGCACTTACAATTGTTTTTAAAGAAGATACGACTAATTTATCGTCATCGACAATTACAATTCTCATTTGTGTTCCTCCTTTGGAATGTTTATAAATATTCTAAAGCCTTTTTCGTATGTGATGTTACAAATACCGTTGAATTGATGCACACGTTCATGCATGCTTTTTAAACCTAATCCATCTTTTACTTGAATGTTTGTTCCGTTATCGTAAATCGTGAATTGATAGAACTTAGGGTTTTCGATAAAGATGATTTCTACTTTACTGCAGTTAGAATGTTTTGTGATATTATTAAGTGCTTCTTTTAAAATGTTAAGAAAGCAATATTTCAAACGTAAATCAATGATGTTTGACCCGCTATATTGAAGTTGGATTGTGCACTTGTTGAAGTGATCAATCAACTTTTGCATTTCTTCTTTTAAGACCAAATTGTCTTGGTGTAAATCGTGGACACTGTTACGGATGGAGTTCATTCCTTCACTTAACGTATGTTTCATATCTTGTAATGGTTGTTTTAATGCATCATCTTTATTAATGGCGATCATAGCACCAATTTGTAATAGGGAACTAGATAAGTTATGCCCAACGCTATCGTGAATTTCACGAGCGATACGATTTCTTTCTTCTGCTTTTGCTAGTTGGATTTCGTAATCTTGTTTTTCTAGCAACTGTTTATGCTTTTGTTCCTGTAAGATTTTTAACTCTTCACTGTCATCTTTAATGCGTTTGTTTAATGTAATAAGCGATTCGTATTGATGCGTGCGATAGTGTAAGTAATAACTGCAAACACTTAGTGTAAGAATCATTAACAAGTGAATAGGTTGTAATTGTGAATTATGAATCACACAAGGAATGAGATACAAAAAACTGATGTGTTTTTCCCAACGGAAGAAACTATCGTAAATAATATAAGGGATAAAAAAGCAAGCATCAAAATAAAAACAAGCGATTAGAAAATAAAGTAGTTGAAAGCCAATACGAACGTATTTATTTTCAAAATAACCGCAAGCATTTCCAATACTTAAAGCAGTCAAAATAAAAATAATTGTTTGGCTACCAACTGTGTTTGATAAATAAATAATGATACATAATGTAAATAGGATGCTTTTATCAAATATCTTATTCATACAGACCTCACTTATGTCATTATAATAGCATAAAAACAGCACTAGCTATATGACAAATGTCAAATTGAATGTGCTTTATTGCACTGGTGAATTATGTGGACACACGTATAATGAGAGTATGTTAGGAGGATCGTTATGATTATTCAAGTAGAAAACTTAGTGAAACGTTATGGGGATTTGGTAGCGTTAAATCACTTTAATTTAGATGTTAAGGAAGGTGAAATTTTAGGTTTGTTGGGACCGAATGGAAGTGGGAAGAGTACATGTATTAACTGCATGTTATCCTTGCTTACTTACGATAAAGGATCCATTTCTTTGTTTGGTAAACCAATGCGTCCTGATGCATATGACTTAAAACAAAAGATTGGTGTCGTGATGCAAGATGTTGCAGTGTTTGATGAATTGAGCGTATACGAAAACATTGATTACTTTTGTAGTTTGTATGTGAAGGATAAAAAAGAAAGAAAAGCGATGGTAGAAGAAGCGATAACACTTGTAGGTTTGGAAGATTTTCGTAAGATGAGACCACAAAAACTAAGTGGTGGATTGTTACGTCGATTAAACATTGCATGTGGGATTGCACATAAACCAAAGCTGATTTTCTTAGATGAACCAACAGTGGCGGTTGACCCACAATCTCGTAATCGTATTTTAGAAAATATTAAGGAGTTAAATCGTCAAGGTGCAACCATTGTTTATACAACGCATTATATGGAAGAAGTGGAACAGTTGTGTAATCGTATCGTGATTATTGATAAAGGTGAAGTGATTGCTGAGGGAAGCAAAGATGATTTAAAAAATATGATTCAGACAAAAGAAAAGATTTCTTTTGAGATTGAACAATTAGAAGAATCAATCATTCAAGATTTGCGTAATAAAGATTCTATTTTAAAGGTAGTATACAATGCTCCCGTTTTAGAAGTAGATGTGGATAAGAGTGACAATACTTTACTAGATTTGTTGGCTTATTTCAAAGAAAATGGCGTAACCTTTAAAAATTTATATAGTGAAAAACCGACATTAAATGATGTATTCTTAGAGATTACTGGAAAAAGTTTGAGGGATTAATATGGGAACGTTGATTAAATATCGAATCAAATGTTTCTTAAAGAATAGAATTTTACTATTCTGGACATTATTGTTTCCGTGTTTATTAGCAACTATCTTTAATTTTGTTTTGAAAGATATTCAGGTATTGGAAGAAAGAGAAATTATCGATGTTGCAGTTGTAAAAGGAAGCAATGAAACATTAATGAACTTAGTAGAAGAGTTATCAGATGGCAATGGTGAAAATTACATTTTAGATGTGATTTATGTCGACCAAAAAGAAGCAAAACAATTAATGGATGATGCTAAGGTATCGGCAGTATTGTATCTGGATGAAACGCCTAGGATGGAAGCGATTAATTATGGCTATGACCAAACGATTTTAAAATCGATTATTAATAGTTATACAAGAGTGTATTCACAAGTGTCACATTTGGCACAAAGTGATCCGATGTTGTTTCAAAAGATGGCAATCGAAGATTTATATAACAACAATGTGGAAATAAAAGAAATGCAAAGTGAAGGTAGTCAAAAGAATATGAACGTGGTGTATTTCTATAATGCCGTAGCGATGTGTTGTTTGTATGGAATGTTGTGGGGAGTACGTATTTGTAGTGATTCACAAGCAACCCAATCAAAACAAGCTGCGCGTGTTAATGTTTCACCATTACCAAAATTAAAAATGTTGAGTATTGATTTTTGTATAGGACTTGTATTTATTGTGGTAGAAGCATCTTTGTCGATATTGTATATGATTACTTTCTTGAGTATTGATTTCTCAGATCAATTAGGATTATTGGCAATGATTGTTTTGGCATCGTCGTTTATGAGTTTGTCATTAGGTATCTTAATTGGAACGTTATCCAAACTTGCATTAGAAGCGAAGATTGGTCTGATTAGTGGAGTGACAGTATTCTTAAACTTCCTAGCAGGTATGATGTCGAATACAATGCCGTATGTGATTGATACGTTTGCACCGATAGTGCGCTATATTAATCCAGCGGATTTAATCGTGCGTAGCTTTTCAATGATGTATTATTATACGGATATGACCCCAGTATATATCAACATTATGATTTTGCTTGCGATGGGAAGTGTATTCTTAATTGTTTCCTATCTAAGAGTTAGGAGGGTGTCATATGCAAGTATTTAAATTATTTTTTAAGATTGTAAGAGCGAGTAAAATAACGCTTATTACTTACATTATGGTTACTGTTGCGATTTCAATATTGTTTGTAAAGACTGGAGCAATGTCAGAATTGTCTAGCGCAGCAAAAGATGTGAAACCTGCAATCGTCGTTTATGACAATAGTAAGAGTGAGCAAAGTGAAGCGTTTATTAAACACTTAGAAAAGTATACGCAAGTTGCGGATATAAAAGAAGACAAGTTAGAAGACGCACTGTTTTATCGTCAAGTAGTATATGCATTATACATTCCTGAAGATTTTGCGACACAACTAGAAAATGGCGAACAAGTCATTTTGGATAAAAAGGTTGTAGACAATACAGCGGGAGCCTACTTGGTGAACCAATACATTGAAGAGTACATAGGAGCAGTACAAGGATATATTAAATATATGCCAGATGCTAGTTTTCAAAAAATTAACCAATTAGTAGAGAAAGACTTTGCTAATGAAGTAGAAGTAAAAATAACAACCACAGTACAAGAAGAGCAAGTGCAGATGTACTTTAACTTCTTTGGGTATACGTTTATGTGTTGTCTAATTGGTGGGATTGGATTTGTTATGTTTAATTTATCACGCCGAGTGATCAAGCGTAGAAATGTCGTTTCACCGTTGACTAATTTCTCGATGAATTTACAATTGGTAGCTGCATACGTTGCGTTCTCTTTGTTTATCTTTGCAATCGCAACAGTTCTAGCATTTGTCATCTTCCCTTCGGGAATGCAATCAGCATTTGCACCGTATATGTTGTTGAATATGCTTGCTTATCTGGTGCCGAGTATGGGAATGGCGTTCTTAATGGGAACGGTGATTCATAATTTAGAAGTGCAAAATGGGATAGCGAATGTATTTTGTTTGGCAATGGCTTTCTTAGGGGGAAGTTTCGTACCGCAAGAATTAATGAGTTCCGCTTTGTTGAAGGTAGCGGTATTCACACCGAATTATTGGTATGTAAAGAGCAACGATATATTGTTTGGAATGCAAAACTTTAGTTGGGAAAACTTACAGCCAGTTATTATGAATATGGGTGTATTAGTGTTATTTGGAGTTGCATTTATTTCGATCGCATTAGTGTATACGAAATACGCTTCAAAAAATGTAAAATAATAAAGAGTCTCATCGTCTGTTTAAGTATCAACTGGCGATGGGATTTTATTTTTATAAAGCGCAAGAAATATGCAACAAAAATACAAAGTATAACCAACTGAAACAACATAAAACCCTATAAATTCGCAATATTTTTATAATTTGTTAACAATGTGGTTATTTTTTATTAAAAAAATAAGGAATTCGTTAGTTTCACTGGAACAATTTACCAATCAATGTATAATTGAATTAGGAATATGTTTTGAGAAATATTCAATTTTAATTCAGGAGGAAAAAAAGTGAAGAAATTGGTTGGATTAATGCTTACATTATTACTTGCATTATCAAGTTTTGGTGTAACAACAAAAGCGTACGAATTTATTGATTGGCAAGCTGGAGAAAAATACGGTTCTATTCAAAAAGTGGATGATAACATCCTAAAATTTTTTGGAGATGCAAAAATAGATGAGCATCAAAGATATGTAGGACCTTTTACAAAAGCAAACATGAAATCTTTTGAAAAGAATAAAGTTATAGACATGGAAGTACATGTGAAAGTGGATTTAGATGTGATGAAGGCAGGCGAATTATTTAAGGTTACGACAGCTTTAAATGATTCAGAAGGTGAGTATGTGACAGAGTTGCGTATGGCATTTGTTAAGACAGACAAAGGTACAGTGAAAGTTCGACCTGATATAAAATTAACAAATCATTTTGAATATGAGATTACACAGTCTGGTATTTATACACTACGTTGGGAATATGTTAAGGGAACGAATGCCGTTATGGGACGCTTTATTTTAAAGAATAAAGACGTAGAGTTGCTTAAAGGAACGGTTCCAAATATGGATGAGATTGGTGGAAAAAAACCTGCAATAGAAAAGGCAGTAGTTGGAAGATATTTATGGTTTAACGATATCAAAGTAAAAGATGGATTGAATATATATAAAAATTTACCAAATGGTTCTTATGTTCCACCAGCTGTAAATGAGAATACAACACTTGATAACACAAAAATTCAAGATGCAATTTTGAATGCAGAAGAAAGTGCAAAAGTAGAGTTAGTAGTAAGTGATAATGTGAGCGAAGTTAAATTACCAAAAGAAGCGCTTGCTGCTGTGAAAGACAGTGGGAAAGAATTAGCGGTAGAAATGAAAGATACCTCTGGTAAAGCACAGTATACTTGGTATTTTAGTGATTCGATTGAAAAAGATATTAACTTAGTATTAAATCAAACAGAAACAAAGGATATTGAGGCAGTCAAAGATGTAGAAGGGGTAGTATTAGATTTTAATCACTCTGGTGAATTACCTCAAGGAACAAAGGTGAAAGTTAATGTTTCGAAAAAATTCGCATCAGGTGACAAAGTAAAAGTATCGTATTTAAATGAAAAAACAAATCAGTTAGAAGAGACAAAAGAATATGTCGTGGATACTAATGGGGACTTGATGATTGGACTTGTACACTGTTCAAAATATGTAGTTGAAAAAGTGGAATCATTGGTAAAACCAGGAACACCAGAAGCGAAACCAGATCCAAAACCTAATCTTCCTGTTAAACCAGATACATCTGTAAAACCAGACACTACGGTTGTGAAAAAAGCACCAGCTACTTCTGATACAACAAATACAGGAGCGTTATTAGTGTTATTAACAATGAGTGGATTTGCAGTATATTCATTAACAAGACGTTTTAAAAAAGTGAGTGATTAAGAAATAGTAAAACAACACCCTATGATAAATAGGGTGTTTTGTTATTTCGAATTTGTTCTTTTTCATGGTACAATAAGCAATAGAAAAAGGGGATGATGCTATGCATATTATTTTTGATGTCGACGATACTTTGTATGATCAAACACAACCGTTTAAACGTGCTTTTCAAACGTTGTGGGAAAAGAAATACCAAGTTGATGTGGATGAACTATATAAGGTGAGTCGTAAGTATAGTAATCAAATTTTTGATTTGGTAATGAATAATACAATGAGTGTTGATGATTCAGGAGTCTATCGTATGCGAAAAGCGATGAATGACTTTAATTATCAAATTAGTGAAGAGGAAGCGTTGCAGTTTCAACTTTGTTATCGTCATAATCAAGGACATATCACAATGAGTGAAACGATGAAAGCAATTTTGGATTACTGTGTGAATGAAGAGGTAACATTGGCAGTTTTAACAAACGGGATGAGTGAGCACCAAAGAAAAAAGATTGCGGGATTGGGTTTACAAAAGTGGATGGATGAAACACACTTTTTTGTTTCGGATGAGTTACGTGTTTCAAAACCAGATGCAAAGGCGTTTCATCATATTCAAAATAAATTGCACTTAAATCCTGAGCAAACATATTATGTTGGGGATTCCTATGAACATGACATTGTTGGAGCGAATTCTGCTGGTTGGAAAACGATCTATTTGAATCGAAGAAACAATCCAGTAGAGATGTTTCAAGTGAAACCAGATTATGTGGTAAACAATGAAGAAGAGCTATTTTCTTGTATTCAAAATATCGTGGAGAAAAAGAAAGATTAGCTATTGTAAAGCATAAGTTTTATGAATATAATAGAAATAGGTTTGAATCAAAACTTCAAACGTTATCAACAAAGTATTCGTGTATAAGAGAAAGAGGGCAGCCACCCTCTTTTTCTTAATCGAATAGGTAACGTAGAAAGTATGGTTAATTCAATTGTTTCAATAAATATAATGCGTTATACTTGGAAATACGCTATAATATATAAGTTAAAAAAGAGGTGTTGTATGATTAATATTATTGCTTCTCCATATGTGATGGAGGATATCATTACATTGAAAAAAGCAAAAGCTTCCACAGTTGTGTTAGGGATGCCTTTTTTTAGTGTGCGTTCAACATGTCATTTTAGTATTGAACAAATAAAAGAAGCCGTAGCAATATGTCGTAAAGAAGCGTTACAATGCTATGTTTTAATGAATCGTTTCTTTGTGGAAGAAGAAATAGAAGCGTTACGAAAACAGTTGCTTTTTTTGAAAGAGATGGATGTGGATGGAATTTATTTTAGTGACATTGGTGTTTTTCAAGAAGCGCGTTTATTAGGTATGGAAGACAAGATGATTTATAATCCAGATACGATATTAACCAATGCCAATGATGTGAATGCCTATATGCAATTAGGGATGAAAATGTGTACGCTTGCCAAAGAGATTACCTTAGAAGATATGGTAGCGATTGGTAACAAGTGCAAGACAAATTTGGAAGTGATTGTACATGGACGTTTGAATATGATGCATTCAAAACGTAATCTATTAACAAATTATATGCAGTTTTTGAAGAAAGATTACGATATCAAAGAAAGTACGAGTTTGTACTTAACAGAAGAAAACAGAGAAGAACATATGCCGATTGTGGAAGACGAACATGGTACGCATATTTATACAGGATTTACTTTATGTAGTTTTGAAGAAGTGGAAGATATCATCGCTGCGAATATTACTAATTTGCGAATTGAGAGCCAATTTCATACGATCGATGAAATCACTACCATCATTCATGATTACTTAGAAGTGATAGCACATCCCGAAAGGGGTAGACAATATTATCAACAATACGTGAAACAATATCCAAATCAAAATATTACCAAAGGATTCCTATATAAGAAAACGGGGTTACTAAAATAATGAAGAAGATTGAGTTATTAGCACCAGCTGGTGATTTACAGCGTTTAAAACTTGCGATTATTTATGGAGCGAATGCAGTGTATATCGGTGGAAAACGATTCTCACTACGTTCTCGCGCAAGTAATTTTGATATTGAGGATATTGCACAAGGGGTAGCGTTTGCGAAGGAGCATGGAGCACACATCCATGTGACAGTGAACATGTTACCGCATGAAGAAGATTTAGAAGGATTAGAAACGTATTTAAAACAACTTGAAGAAGTAGGTGTAACAGCTATCATTGTAGCGAGTTACAGTATTATGAAATTAGCGAAACAAGTGGCACCAAAATTAGAAGTGCATGTGAGTACACAGCATTCTTCTACTAATAGCAGTGTTGTTTCCTTTTGGCAACAAGAGGGAATGGATCGTGTTGTGTTAGCTCGTGAATGCGAGTTAGCAGATGTGAAAGCAACTTGTGAGCATGCAACATTACCAATTGAGGCATTTATCCATGGTGGAATGTGCGTTTCTTATTCGGGACGTTGTACGTTAAGTAACAATATGACAACGCGTGATGCCAACCGAGGAGGTTGTGCGCAAAGTTGTCGATGGAAATATCGATTGTACGATAACAAGGAAGCATTACATGAAGAAGACCATATGTTTTCAATGAGTAGTAAGGATTTGTGTGCGATTGATTTTATTCCTCATCTAATAGATGCGGGCGTAGCAAGTTTAAAAATTGAAGGAAGAATGAAATCACAGTATTACATTGCGACGGTGATACGTGCTTATCGTATGTGTATTGATGAGTACATCGCGTTTGGTAGTATTAGTGAAGAGCGTATGAACTTCTTTAAGGAAGAATTAACAAAAGCGGAAAACAGAAGAACGTCGATCGGGTTTTATGGTGGTATGCCAAAAAGCGAAGACCATCTGTATGGAATCAATGGAGCAGGAGTATCACAAGAGTTTATTGCGTATGTACTTGCGTACGATGAAGACAGCAAACAGGCGACACTTGAAGTGCGTAATAACTTTAGTGCTGATATTGAATGCGAAGCATTTGGGCCAAAGTTAATGAATACGAAATTTATGATGAATACACTATATGATGAAGATGGGGAAGTGTTAGAGGTAGCGAAAACACCGATGCAAATTGTAAAGGTGAAAATAGATGTTCCTCTTTCTGCTCATGATATGATTCGTAAGATAATGAAAGAAAAAGAAAGTGTTTACTAGGAGGATATGATATGAAACTAAAAAATAGTTTCTTCTATACATTAAGAGAAGATGCCAAAGACGAAGATAGCACAAGTGGAAATTTGCTAGTTCGTAGTGGAATGATAAAGAAAAGCAGTGCTGGAATTTACATGATTTTGCCTTTGGGTAAAAGAGTAACGGATAAAATCACAAACATCATTCGTGATGAGATGAATGCAGCAGGTGCACAAGAATTGCATATGCCAGCGTTAATCTTGGAAGAAGTGTATGAAAAAAGTGGTCGTCGTGAAGCGTTTGGAAGCAATATGTTTTCATTAAAAGATCGCTTTCAAAAAAATTATGTGTTAGGACCAACACACGAAGAACTGTTTGCGATTGCAGGTACGATGCATGGAAAATCATACAAGGACTTTCCTTATAACTTGTACCAATTTCAAACGAAATACAGAGACGAAACACGTCCTCGTTTTGGTTTGATTCGTGTTCGTGAATTTACGATGAAAGATGCGTATTCTTATGATATTGATTATGAAGGATTGGATGTGTCTTACCAAAAGATGTTCAACGCCTATAAAAATTCATTTGATCGTATGGGTATTGATTATAAAATCGTAAAAGCGGATACAGGAGCAATGGGTGGTCTATTAAGTGAAGAGTTCCAAGCGATTGCTGATATTGGAGAAGATACGGTTGTGTTATGTGAGGGATGTGATTTCTCAAGTAACTTAGAAATTACAGAAGTAGTTAACACAAGTGAAGAAAGTACGGAAGCGAAATTAGAAAAAGAAGTAGTGGCTACGCCAAATGCGAAAACGATTGAGGAAGTAGCAGCCTTCTTTAATAAAGATGTGAATTCGTTTGTTAAGACGTTAATTTATAATGTAGATGGTGCATTGTATGCGTTCTTATTAAAAGGAACACGTGAATTGAATGAAACCAAAGCATTGAAATTATTAAAAGCAAATGCAATGGAATTGGCTTCTTTTGATGAAGTGGAAAAAGTAAGTGGTGCAAAAGTAGGGTTTGCTGGACCAATTGGTTTAAGTATTCCAATTATTATGGATAATGAAGTAAGCAAGATGCGTAACTTCATTTGTGGAGCAAACCAAAGCGATGCACATATCGTGAATGCTAACATTAGTGATTTTGAAGCACAAGAAGTAGCGGATATTGCTTGTGTGAAAGAAGGGGACGTTTGTCCAGTGTGTGGCAAACACTTAATTTTCAAAAAGGGAATTGAAGTGGGGAACACATTTAAGTTAGGAACGAAGTATTCTGAATTACTTGATCTTAAGTATTTGGACAAAGAGCAAAAACTACATCCAGTTGTAATGGGAAGTTATGGAATTGGAGTAGAGCGTTGTATGGCAGCCATCGTTGAACAAAGTCATGATGAGAATGGAATTATTTGGCCAATGAGTGTGGCTCCTTATCATGTTGGGGTTGTCGTAGTAAATGTGAAAGACGAAGAACAGATGCGTGTAGCGAATGCGATTTATGATGCATTAAGTGCAGTTGGAATTGAAGTTTTACTTGATGATCGCGATGAACGTGCAGGTGTAAAATTCAAAGATATGGAATTAATTGGATTGCCAATTCGTGTTACAGTTGGAAAACATATTGTCAACAATGAAGTAGAAATGAAGACACGAACTGGGGAAAATGAGAATGTAAGTATTGACGCTTTAGTAGAGGCAATTAAAAACAAAATGTAAGAAATGAAAGAAAAGAATAAAATGTAAATGGTTTCATAAATGTGTGAAAAAAATTTCATTTTATTCTTTTCAATTATATTTGTTTATAGTATAATAAACCTCGTACAGTAATAAAATAAGAAAGAAAGCAGGTAAGAGAATGAAAGAAAAACTATATTTGACAGACGACGTTGCTATTATCAACTTTGATATGGCATATCCAAGTGGTCAGGAAGATTTGACCAAATCTAACACTTTTGCAAACTTCATGATGAACTATGTAGAATTTTTAGAAAAAGAAGACAAAGATTTATATCACTGGGTAGTAAATGGAAAAACAGCAAGAGAAGCAAATGTGGATCTTAGTAAGTTGTTTCGCCAATTAATGGTATTAAGTGCTGACGAGATCGACAGCTATTACCTGATGGATAAAGTAAAATTATTACGTTTTGTAGAAGGATTGTACGACTATTGGAAAAGACACCAAAGATACTCTATTACGACAGCTCGTTTTAGTGGACACAGTTTAACACCTTTCGTCGTAAGTGATTCTAACTTTAATACTACTGTTCGTTCTGTATATCGTAAAATTGAACAAGCGATTATGGGAACTAAAAACAAAGTATTCCGTCAATTACAAGCAGGAACAAATGCTTCTATCGCTTGTTACAAGAATAAAAATTGTAAATTAAGTTCAAAATACGATAAATTAAGAGATATCTTATTTATTGAATCAGTGATGTTAAGAACACCGATGATCTTACATCCTAAATCAAACAAAAGAACGGGTATGTTTACAGAAATCGATACAAACCCTATTGATTCATTTGCTGGAAACCCAGATGAGTACTTCTGTTTCCCTGCAAAAGTAGGACCATTAGTAGTGTTTATTTATTTCCACAGAGACTTTATGTCAAGTGGAACATCAATTGCTAACTTATTTGAATTAGCAAGTCCAGATGAATGTGTGAAAAAACCAGATGCATTAGTATTGTTTGGTAATCCAGATGATAAAAATGAAACAACTTTCCACTTCGATGAAGCAGAAGGTGTTTGGGTAGGAAGTATTTCTTACAGTGAACGTATTGAATACTTTGGATACATGAAGAAAATGACATTGACATTACACAACTTAGTAATGATGCAAAGAAAATGGTTACCAATCCATGGAGCATTCATTAACGTAACTTTAAAAAGCGGAAAACGCAAAGGAATTATGTTGATGGGAGATTCAGGAGCTGGGAAATCAGAATCAATTGAAGCATTAAAATCAATCGGTAGCGAAGTGATTAAAGATATTGAAGTTGTCTTTGATGACATGGGTACCATTCATATTGAAGATGGTGTACCCTATGGGCAAGGAACAGAAATCGGTGCCTTCATCCGTTTGGATGACTTAGATCCAGGAACACCATATAGAGATATGGACCGTTCTATCTTCTTTAACCCAGATTCATTAAACGCTCGTGTTATTACACCAGCTGCACCATATTCAGTGATTGCGACAAACCACAAAATCGATTTATTCTGTTATGCAAATAACTATGACCAAATCGAAGGTATGCGTAAAATTGACGACATGGACGAAGCAAAACCAATCTTCGTTGAAGGGAAACGTATGGCAAAAGGGACAACGCAAGAAGTTGGAATTTCTACGACTTACTTTGCAAACCCATTTGGACCAATGCAACAACAAGATGTTTGTCAGCCATTAATTGATGAAACATTTGAAGTGTTGAAAAACAACGGTGTGTACATTGGAGAAATCTTTACTCACTTAGGTTTAGATAAAGAAAACAGAGATGGAATTCATATCGCAGCACAACAATTGTTAGACTTTATTGAAAAGGACTAAAAGGCAAAAGCAGTCATTTGACTGCTTTTTTCATACAACGTTCACATAAATACTATCGTAATTACATATTTTGTATCTATAATACCTAATGAGGTGAAGTATGAAGAAACTGCATGGTTTAACACTAGTGCTGGCAGTGGCGTTAATCGCAGGATTTGTGGAAACGAATGTTCATGAAGCGTGCGCAATCAACAGCATAAGTGTATTAGAAACAGTAAAAACAGAAACAAAAGAAGAATTTGTTGTCACTCTTGATGCAGGGCATG